>CAZALA010000017.1:0-36810 GCA_964485725.1 uncultured Propionivibrio sp.
TGTGGCTCACGTCGGCGCCGATCGAGCCGGGCGAAGTCAGGCCGACCTGCGCGTTGAGGTTGGCGCCGTCCATATAGACCTGGCCGCCGCACTCGTGAATGATCGCGCAGATTTCCTTGATCGCGGCCTCGAATACGCCGTGCGTCGAAGGGTAGGTGATCATCAGGCACGAGAGCGTTGACGCGTACTGCTGGGCTTTCTTTCTGAGGTCGGCAAGATCGACGTTGCCTTTCTCGTCGCAGTCGACGACGACGATCTCGAGACCGCACATCTGCGCGGTCGCCGGGTTGGTGCCGTGCGCCGAACGCGGGATCAGGCAGATTTTCCGGTGGCCTTCGCCGCGGCTCGCGTGGTAGCGGCTGATCGCGACGATGCCGGCGTACTCGCCCTGCGCGCCGGAATTGGACTGCATCGAAATGGCGTCGAAACCGGTGATCGTCTTCAGCCACGATTCGAGCTGGCCGATCATTTCCATGTAGCCCTGCGCCTGGTCGATCGGGGCGAAGGGGTGCAGGTCGGCGAACTCGGGCCAGGTCACCGGAATCATTTCGCTCGTCGCATTGAGCTTCATCGTGCACGAGCCGAGCGAGATCATCGAGTGGTCGAGCGCCAGGTCCTTGTTCTGCAAGCGCTTGAGATAGCGCAGCATTTCGTGCTCGCTGTGGTAGCGGTTGAAAACCGGATGCCGCAGGATCGCATCTTCGCGGCGCAGGCTGGCGGGCAGCATCGCGTCGGCGCGCTGCAGCTGCGCGTCGAGCATTTCGGCGTCGACGCTGACGTTGGCGATGAGCTTGATCAGCGCCGCGATGTCCTCGCGCGTCGTTTTCTCGTTGCAGGAGACGCCGAGCACGCCGTGGCTGACCTGGCGCAGATTGAATCCGGCCGCCAGCGCCGCCTGATAGACGGCGAGCGCGCGCGCGCCGAGGTCCACGTGCAGCGTGTCGAAGAACTGCCGGGTGACGAGCCTGATCCCGGCGCGGCGCAAGGCCTCGGCGAGGAGCGCGGCGAGCCGGTGGATGCGCTCGGCGATGATGCGCAAGCCCTGCGGCCCGTGATAGACCGCGTACATGCCGGCCATGTTGGCGAGCAGCACCTGCGAGGTGCAGATGTTCGAATTGGCTTTCTCGCGGCGAATGTGCTGCTCGCGCGTCTGCAGCGCCATGCGCAGCGCGCGCTTGCCGCGCGCGTCGATCGAAACCCCGATGATGCGGCCGGCGACCGCGCGCTTGTGCTCGTCGCGCGTCGCAAAGAAAGCCGCGTGCGGGCCGCCGAATCCCAT
Organism: uncultured Propionivibrio sp.; assembly: GCA_964485725.1. GTDB lineage: Bacteria > Pseudomonadota > Gammaproteobacteria > Burkholderiales > Rhodocyclaceae > Propionivibrio. The sequence continues at coordinate 1,280 of CAZALA010000017.1, forward strand.
CGGCACGCCGAAGCGCTGGCTCGAGCCGACCGCCATGTCGGCGCCCATCTCGCCCGGGGATTTCAAGAGCACGAGCGCCATCAGGTCGGAGGCAACCGCGACGATGCCGCCGCGCAACTTGACGGCGGCGATCGGGCCCGTCAGGTCGACGACCTCGCCGCGATCGTTCGGATACTGGAAAAGCGCGCCAAAGACCTCCTGCTGCGCGGCTTCGTCGGGCGAGCCGAAAACGAGGTCGAAGCCGAAGAAGCCGGCGCGCGTCCTGACGACGTCGATCGTTTGCGGAAAGCAGTTCTCGTCGACGAAAAAGACGTTCGACTTCGACTTGCTCACTCGCCTTGCCAGCGTCATCGCCTCTGCCGCGGCGGTCGCTTCGTCGAGCAGCGAGGCGTTGGCAAGCTCGAGGCCGGTGAGGTCGATGACCATCTGCTGGTAATTCAAAAGCGCTTCGAGCCGGCCCTGCGCGATCTCCGCCTGGTAGGGCGTGTAGGCCGTATACCAGCCGGGATTCTCGAGCAGGTTGCGCACAATGACTTTTGGCGTTTGCGTGTCGGCGTAGCCCATGCCGATCATCGACTTGTTGATCCGGTTTTTGGCCGCGATCGCTTTAAGCTGCGCGAGCGCCTCGGCTTCCGGGCGCGGCTCCGGCAGGGGCAGCGCGCTCTTCAAGCGGATGGTTGCGGGCAGCGTCTCGTCGATCAGCGCGTCGAGGTTCGCCGCCTTGACCGCGAGCAGCATTGCCGCGATCTCGTCGGGCGAAGACCCGATATGGCGGGCAATGAATTCGTCGCGCTGCTCGAGGCTCGTCAGGGGCAGGGTGTGGGGCATATTGTTTCCATTGAAGGGATGAAAAAAGCCAAAGGCCCGCAAGGCCTTGCGCCTCACTCCTCGCTGATCTTCGTGTAGGCAGCGGCGTCGAGCAGGCCGTCAAGATCGGCGATCTGCGCAGCTTGCATCTTGAACAGCCAGGCCGCGTAGGCGTCGGCATTGACCGTCTCGGGAGCGGTCGTGACCGCGTCATTGACTGCGGTGACCGTGCCGGCGACCGGCGCATAGACGTCGGAGGCGGCCTTGACCGATTCGACGACGGCCGCTTCCTGCCCGGCTGCGAAAGCCCTGCCGACTTCGGGCAGTTCGACGAAAACGAGGTCACCGAGCAGCTCCTGCGCGTGCTCGGTGATGCCGACGGTGATCGTGCCGTCGTCTTCCGCGCGGATCCATTCGTGGCTCTTCGTGTATTTGAGATCGGTCGGGACGTTCATGGTTGCTTCCTTGTCAGGAGTGAGGGGTGAGGAGTGAGGAGTGAGAAGTGAGAGTTCGGCGCGGGGTTTTACTCCTCACTCCTCACTCTCAACTCCTCACTGATTTTCAGAGCGCTCGCCCGTGGCGGACGAAGCAGGGCTTGACGACTTTTGCGGTGAGCGCCTTGCCGCGCACGTCGACGCTCACCGTATCGCCGATGGCGACGCGAAGTGGCAGACGCGCGAGCGCGATCGATTTTTGCAGCGTCGGCGAAAAGCTGCCGCTCGTGATTTCACCCGCGCCGTGGGCGGTGACGACATGCTGGTGCGCGCGCAGGACGCCCGGGTCGATGAGCAGAAGGCCGAGGAAAGCGCAGCGCTGGCCTTTTTCCACCAGCGCCGCGCGGCCGACGAAGTCGCGCGGTGAGGAGAGGTCGACGGTCCAGGCGAGGCCGGCGTCGAGCGGCGAGACGCTCTCGTCCATGTCCTGCCCGTAGAGGTTCATTCCGGCTTCGAGGCGCAGCGTGTCGCGGGCGCCGAGGCCGATCGGTCGGACGCCGGCGCGCGCGAGCGCTTTCCAGAGCGCTTCGGCGCGGCTTGCCGGCAGCGTGATTTCGAATCCATCCTCGCCGGTATAGCCCGTCGTCGCGACGAAAACCTCGCCGACGATCGCCGAATTGAAGGGTTTCATGGCAAGCGTCGCGGCGCGAACTTCGGGCAGCACCTGCCAGACTCTTTCGCGCGCATTCGGCCCTTGCACGGCGATGATCGCCAGATCGCGGCGCGGCAGGCAGACGGCTTTCATCGCCCATTCGCGCAGGCGTGCGTTCATCCATGCCAGGTCTTTTTCGGCCGTGCCGGCGTTAATGACGATGCGATAACTGCCTTCGTCGACGGCGTAGACGATGAGGTCGTCGACGACGCCGCCGGCATCGTTGAGCATCGCGCTGTAGAGCGCCTTGCCCGCCTGCGTGAGCTTGCCGACGTTGTTGGCGATGAGGCGCAGCAGGAAAGCCTTGGCATCGGCGCCGGCGACATCGACCGCGCACATGTGCGAGACGTCGAACATGCCGCAGTCGCGGCGCACCGCATGGTGCTCCTCGATCTGCGAGCCGTAATGCAGCGGCATGTCCCAGCCGCCGAAGTCGACCATCTTGGCGCCCATCGCGCGGTGCGTCGCATTGAGGACAGTTTCTTGCGTCATATCAATCCCTTGAAGAGAGGTGTTGCGGCAATTTTCAGGTACAAAAAAAGGGCGAACTCAAAAAGAGTTCACCCCCCTGTCCTTGATACCTGAGAGATTATCGTCGCCATCTTGCGCCGGCGACGTTGCCCCATCGGTGGGCGCACTGTGCACTATGCGCCGCTCTCCAGAGTTTGATCCACGATCGGTCCTTCTGCCTGAGCGTTTCCGGGTGGATTGCGCCTTCGGCGGCGGGGATCACGCATGCCGCTCTCTCCCGATCGCGAGGCGAACTATAGCGCGTTGCACCGGGCGAGGGCAAATCCGGCGCCAGCGGCGCTGCCCCGTCGGCGCCAGCACCTTGGGACTCTGGCACGAGGGGGACCGCCGGCGGCGACTACCCGGCCGGATTCGCTTCCGCCTGCATGGCCCTCGCCAGCGCCTGGCGCCACACCGCCATGTCGCCCGCGTCGAGCGCTTCGGGCGCTTTGTCGTGCGCCTGGCAGTAATCGCCGTAGATCACGCCGACGAGCTTGTCGTCGACGAGGACGGGCAGCATCACGAAGGAGGCTGCCGCGACGGTTTCGTGGTACCACTCGGGAATGAGTCTGGCGTAGTTTGGCGAGCGCACGTCGGCGACGAAGAGGTCGGTCTTGCGCGCCATGATGGCGCGAAAGAGGTCGGGCTTTGGCCCGAAACAGCGGAACCTCGCCGTCACCTGGCTGGCATTGCGGCCGACGCCGGCAATCGCGATCAGGTTGCCGCTGCGATCGGGCAGGCAGAAGAGCGTATGGTCGAAACTGTGGCGATCGTGGATGAGGCGCAGGATGTGCTGGATGACCTCGAGCGGCGACTTGCCCTCGGCGCCGTCCCGCGTCAGCCGGTCGGCGGCCGACAAGAGGTCGAGCACGCGTTCGGAGCCCTTGCGCAAGAGCGTGCGCGCCTGCGCGACGTTGGTCGGGAAGCTCATGTCGGCGAGCACGTCGTCGGTGTCGAGCAGGCAATTCTCGATCGTCTCCTGGGCGTCGGCATCCTTGAGGTGCAAAGCCGTGCGGAAGAAGTCGATCTCCTTGCCGAGTTCGATCTTTTCGCGGTTTTCGGGCAGGCGGAAAAGCACATCGGTGATGCGCCGCGAGAAGCTCGCGCACAGTTGCTGCCAGACTTGCGAACTTGCGGCGGTGCGCGGCGGCGCTTTGCCGATGTCGGCGGCCATGCTTGCGAGCAGGACGTCGGGCAGGCACCAGTGGCGCGCGATGGCGGCGCCGATCTCCTCGAAGCTCATGCCGAAAACGTGGCGGATCGCGTCGTTCTCGGTGAGGTTTTTTTCCGCCTGCCAGGCGCGCGCACGCTCGATGTCGTCGTAAAGATAGTAGGTGACCATCATGCGCCCGAGGTTCTGCATGAGCCCTGCGACCTGCGCTTCCTGCGCACTGTAGCGCGGCGCGTTGAGGCGCGTGATCTCGCTTGCCAGGCAGCCGCAAAAATAGGCGGCGACGATCTCGGCGTGCAGGAGATGCGCCTGCGGCTTGTGCGAGAGCGAGCCCAAGAGTGCGAGCGACATCGCGACCGATTTCACGGTATTGATGCCAAGGACCATCAGCGCCTGGTCGATCGTCGAGATATTGCGGCCGCCGCGGGCGTTGCGGCTGGAGTTGGAAATGCGCAGCAGCTTGGAAGTGAGCGCCGCATCGCGCAGGATGATCGCGGTCATTTCGCGCGTGCCGCCGTCAAGATCGTCGCCGAGCTTGCTTAAGGTCTCGATCGTCGCGCCGAGGCCGGCAAAGCCCGGGCTGCTGTCCATGATCGCCAGCAGCCTCGGCACTGTTTTTGAGGTCTGTTCCGTCTCCATCTGCGACTCGTCTCCACCGTCTGTCCCGCCCGCGCCCGGCGCGCCCGATATTGTATGCGCAAAGCCGCGGCATCGCTTGTCCGGCAGGCTGCAGCCGTCTCATCTCGGGCCCGGCGGCGCAACGACCGCAGCGCAGGCGTCGGCGCGTGCTTGAGCGGATGAGGGCGACCCGGGTTACACTCGCGGTGGCGCCGATTGCCCTGCAGGCACCAGCTCTCGCCGCCCGCCACGACCGACTGTGAGTAAAAAATGAACGATCCGGGACTTGACCGCGTGGCCCTCTTCCTGCGCGAGCTGGGCGGCGCGCTGCACGTCAGCGGGGCGCCTGCGCACGACCTCGAACGCGCGCTGAACGAGGTCGGCGCACGCCTCGGCGTTCGCGTCGAAGGCCTCGCGGTGCTTACTTTCCTCGCGCTCACCGTCGTTTCGCCCGCGGGCCTGCGCCGCGTCGAAATGATGCGCCTGCCGCCTTATGACTACAACATGGCGCGCCTGATCGCGCTCGAGGCGCTGTGCCGCGAAGTCGGGCAGGCTGAAAGCCTCGACGGCGACGCCGAGCGGCTCGCCAGCATCATGCAGGAAGCGCCGCCCTGGCTCGGCTGGAAGCTCATCGCGCTGGGCTTCCTGCTCTCGGCGTCGGTCGCCGTCCTGCTGCGCGGCGGCTGGACCGAAATGCTCTGCGGCGGCGTCATCGGCCTCGTCTTCGTCGCAGGCTATCTGCGCCTCGCGCCTTTCTCGGCGCAAGGCCCGGTCGTCCCGGTCGTGCTGTGCACGCTCGCGGCGATGCTCGCGCAGGCGCTCGCGCTCCTCATGCCGCAACAATCGCCGGCGATCTCGGCGATCGCCGGGATCGTCCTGCTGCTGCCCGGCTTCACGCTCACCGTCGCGATGTCCGAGCTGGCGACGCAGAATTTCCTCGCCGGCACCGGACGCCTCGCCGGCGCTTTCATGCTGCTTTTCCTGATGGGCACGGGCCTGCTCGTCGGCACGACGATCGCGCAGGCGCTGCTGCCCGCCTCGCTGGCAGGCGCCGTGGCCATAGGCGAGGCGGCGAGTGCGCTGCCGCCCTGGCTGATCTGGCCCTCGATGGCGGTCCTCGGCTTTTCGCTGCTCGGCGTCATCCAGGCGCCGCTCTCCGCGGCGCCCGTCTCGGCGGGCGCCTGCCTGCTCGCCTGGGCGGTCTATTCGTTCGTCGGGGGCGAGATGGGCAATCTCGTCGGCGCTTTCACGGCAGCGCTTGCCGTCGCCGCGGCGAGCCATCTTTACCAGTTCGCGAGTGATCGTCCCGCCGCCTTGCTGCAGGTGCCCGGCGTCATCACGCTGGTTCCCGGCAGCATGGGGTTTCGCGGCATGCGCGCGCTGATCGAACAGGACAGCAGCGCCGGCCTGCTGCTGATGACCGAAATGGCGCTGACCGGCGCCGTCCTCGCCGTGGGCCTCCTGCTCGCCAACAATATTGCGCTCGCGCTGCGTTCGCGCCGGCGCAGCTGAAGCCGCCCGGCAGCGGCGCGCCCGGCCTGGCCTATAATCCGTTTTCGCGGCCGCGCGAAGGCCGGCAGTTTCAATTTTTCATGCGATCGGAATGCGGGGGCGGGGAATGGATCAGGCAGGCGAGAAGGCTGGCTATTGGCTGCTGCGCTTTGAGAATCAGCTGCTGACGCTCGCTGCGGGCGACGCGCAGGACTTTTTTCCGCGCGGCTCTGCCGAAGAATTCGGCAACCCGAAGAACGTGCTCCTCGTCGGCAAGTGGCGCGAGCTGCCGTGCTACGCGGCCGACCTCGAGAAGGCCCCGGGCCTGCCCGGCGGCGAACTGATGCCGCTGCGCCCGCTCTTTGCGCTCGCCGGCGCCGAAGCCTTCGCGCTCGCCGGCCGCGCCAGCGCGCTGCTCGACTGGCAGAAGAACCACCGCTACTGCGGCCGTTGCGCGAGCCCAACGGCGATGAGCACGACCGAGTTTTCGATGCGCTGCCCATCCTGCGGGCTGCTCGCCTATCCGCGCATCTCGCCGGCGGTGATGGTCCTCGTGCGCCGCGGCGACGAGCTCCTGCTCGCGCGCAGTCCGCACTTCAAGCCCGGCGTTTTCAGCGCGCTCGCGGGCTTTGTCGAAGCCGGCGAAACGCTCGAAGCCTGCGCCGCGCGCGAAGTGCGCGAAGAAGTCGGCATCGAGATCGGCAATCTGCGCTATTTCAAAAGCCAGCCCTGGCCTTTCCCGGACTCGCTGATGCTCGCTTTTTTCGCCGATTACGTGAGCGGGACGATTACCCCCGACCCTTCGGAGATCGAGGCGGCGGCGTGGTTTCCGATCAGCGCCTTGCCGACGCTGCCGGACCCGGTGAGCATTTCGCGCCGCCTGATCGACGCGGCATGCGCCGCAGCGCGGCGCTGAGCGCTGCCTGTAATTACTTGCCGGCGGCGCGCCGCACGCACTCGAGATACTGCTGCGCGTCGATCGCGTCGGTGCGCCCCTGCGCTCGCCACAGCGCTTCGCCCAAGCATTCCATGATCGCGTGTTCGGCGGCATGCACCTCGCGCCGGCTGCGCAGGCTCGCGTAAGCGGCGCGAATCCCGGGCGGCTGGTCGATGCTGATCTGCTCGGCAATTGCGAGGTGCAGCGAGAGGTGCAGGAAGGGATTTTCCTGTCCGCTTTCGGGCGTGTAGTCGCGCTGGGCAGCGTCCGCGTCTTCGAGCAGGGCGTGGTATTCCGGGTGCTCAGCGATGAGGTCGGCTGCGACCGCTTCGGCGCCCTCGAGGGGCAGGCGCTCGCGCTCCTTGCGCCAGGCTGCGCAGAAGAAAGCCCTGACCTCGTCGCGGGTGGGATTGAACATGCCTCAGGACTCCTTGACTGCGCTCGCGCCGCGGGCCGTGTGCGCTTCTGCTTTCACTTCGCTGAAAAGCGCGGTGACGACTGAATTATTGACTTCGCAATTGTGCCCGCCGCCGGCGCGCTGCCGCGGTACGATCTGGCCGGTGCCGTAAGCGCCGATGATTGGCAGGGCGGCAAAGCGCTCGCGCACGGCAGCAAGGTCGGCGTCATCACCACCGTAAAAATACGGTCCGCGGCCGATGCACGAAAAGACCAGCGCACCCGCGGGGCGGGTCAGCGTCGCGGCGAGGCGATCGACGCAGCGCCGCATTTCGGCCTCTGCCGAGGCGGGTTCGCGCATCGCCCAGGCGATGCATTGCCCCGGTTCGACACGTTCGGCGAGCGTGACCGTCCGGTCGGCGTTGACACTCACGATCGCGACCGGCCGCCCGGCCGCGAGGGCAGCGCGGGTTGGGTCAGCCGCGTCGGGCTCGCCGGTCTTCTCGGTCGCGCTCGCCGCGTCGACGGCGTCGAAGACGAGCGCGCTGAGCGCGTGCGCGTACTTGTTTTCGTCGTGGCCGAAGTGGGCTCGCGACAACTCGAGGAGCATTGCGCGCGCGTTGCGCCCGCCGATCGTTTCGAGGTCGTAGCCATGGCTCAACTCGACCGGCAGGGCCGGGCCGAGCCTGCGCAAACCGGTCGAGACGCAAAGCGCCAGTCGCGCGCCGGCGATGCGGACGCTGCAGCGATGGTCTTCGCTGACGCGGCTGTTTTGCCAGACGGGCGCTTGCCTTGCCGCGACGCCGGTCGACAGATCGCTGAAGGCGGCGCCAAAGCGGCGGGCGCCCTCGCGCCACTCGAGTGGCAGCGCTTCGTTGCAATAGCTCATCAGCGGCGTCCCCCGATCGCGATCGCCGCTGCCATCACCGCGAGCGAAAGAGAGGCCGCCGCCGAACACCATCGCCGCCGCCGCCGGCCGGTCGAGTGCCCATCCCGACTCGGTAAAGACCCCCGCGGCAATGCCGCCCGCCACCTGCGTGCATTGTGCGCGGCGCGCCGCGGCCGTGACCGCCAGCCGCGCGTGCCGCGCAAACTCCGGGGTGAGGAAGAGGAGCACCGCGTTGGCGCTCTCGAGGCCGGCTTTCGCGAGCGCGTCCGCGACCGCCGCTTCAGCAAGCTGCGGCAGCGGTTCGTCGCCGGTAACAAGAGCGGTGGCAAGCGTCATCTGATCTTTCCTGATGCAAAGCGCGTTCGATGCCATGGGCAGCGCGCCCGGCTGCTTTTCACTTGCGCGCTTCGTAAAGCAGCGTCTTCTCCTTGTACTCGCAAAGCCCGGCGATCTCGCAGCGCCAGCATTCCGGGCGGCGCGCCTTGCAGACGTAGCGGCCGTGCAGCACGAGCCAGTGATGCGCGTCCTGCAGGTAGGCGCGCGGCACCGATTTTAGCAGCTTCATTTCGACGGCGAGCGGGGTCTTGCCGGGGGCGAGCCCGGTGCGATTGGCGACGCGGAAAATATGCGTATCGACTGCGATCGTCGCTTCGCCGAAAGCGACGTTGAGGACGACGTTCGCGGTCTTGCGGCCGACCCCGGGCAGCGCCTCGAGCGCGGCGCGGTCGTGCGGAACGCTGCCGCCGTGCAGTTCGATCAGCTGGCGGCAGGTCGCGATGACGTTCTTCGCCTTGCCGCGGAAAAGGCCGATGCGGTCGATATAGGCGATCAGTCCAGCTTCGCCGAGCGCGAGCATCGCCTGCGGCGTTGGCGCGTCGGCGAAGAGCTTCTTGGTCGCGAGGTTGACGCTCTTGTCGGTCGCCTGCGCCGAAAGAATGACCGCAATCAGCAGTTGGAAAGGGTTGCCGTAAGCAAGCTCGGTCGCCGGCGTCGGATTGGCAGCCCGCAGGCGCGCAAAAATATCGGCGCGCTTAGTCGCGTTCATGGGCGCTCATGCGCCGGCCGCAGTCGGCTGCGGCCGCGCGCGCTGGTCGCGGGCGGCGGCTTTCGACTCGAGCCAGTTCTTGCCGGCAATCAGGCAGCCAAGAAGGATGAAGGCGCCGGGCGGCAGCAGCGCGAGCAGGAGGCCCGGATAGTCGGCCGGCAGGAGCTGCAGCGGCTGCAGGCCGGGAAACACCATGTCGATGCCTGAGAACAGCGTGCCGTTGCCAATGAGTTCGCGCAGCCCGCCGAGCAGGGACAGCGTCCACAGCATGCCGACGCCCATGAAAATGCCGTCGAACATCGAGTGCAGCGGCGGGTTTTTGTTGGCGAAAGCCTCGACGCGCGCGAGCACGATGCAGTTCGTGACGATGAGCGGAATGAAAATGCCGAGCACGAGGTAGAGCGCGTGCAGGTTGGCGTTGAAAAGGAGGTCGACGACGGTGACGAGCGAGGCGACGATGAGGATGAAGACCGGGATGCGGATCTCGTGCGGAATCAGATTGCGCAAGCTCGCCACCGCCGCGCCGGCAATCGCCATGACGATGATCGTCGCGAGCGAAAGCATCGCGCCATTGACGAGATTCGTCGTCACCGCCAGCAGCGGGCAGAGGCCGAGAATCTGGATCAGGCTGGTGTTCTGTTTCCAGACGCCGTTCTCGGCGATCTTGCGGAGTTCATTACGAGTCATGGCTTGTCTCGAATCGATCAAAAGCGAACCACCAAGACACCAAGACACCAAGAGACACCAAGTAATTCATTGTCTTTCTTGGTGATACTTTGTGCCTTGGTGTCTTGGTGGTGAAGATTTTCAGCGTTGAGCAAAAAGCGTCTCCCGGTTCGCGGCAACGTAGAGCGAGGCTTTGCGCACGGCCTTGAGGACGGCGCGCGGGGTGACGGTGGCGCCGGCGACCGAGTCGAAGCGACCGCCGTCCTTCTTCACTTTCCATTCGCCGGCGGCCATCGCCGAAGGCGCGAGGCCGTTGACCTGGGTGATCCACGGCCGCGCCTTGTTGCGGTCTTTCTTCGGCTCGATGTAATCGCCAAGCCCAGGCGTTTCCTTGTGCTGGGTGACGCGCACGCCGAACAGCGTGCCGTCGCTGCCGACCGCGATCAAGAGGCGGATCTTGCCGGCGTAGCCGTCGGGAGCAAGGGCTTCGAGGACGATCGCCTGCGGCTTGCCGTTCTTGCGCGCGATGAAAGCGGTCGTCGCTTCGTCGAGGCCAAGCTCCGCGGTCGCCGCGATCTCGCGCGTGTCCTTCAAGAGCTGGTTGTCGTAGACGCTGCGCGGCAGCACTTCGTCGATCAGCGCCATTTTCTCTTCGGCCGCGGCGGCGAGGATCGTCGGCCGCGTCCACAGATAGGCGCCGGCGAGCAGGCCCGTGAAGATGATGACGAAAATGAACAGGATGATCGCCGTGCGCACGGCCATCGTCGTTGCCGACGGTGGTTTGATCAGCGTGCTCATCGCTTCTCCTGCCCGTTCTTCAGCCCGAAGATCGCAGGTTGCGTGTACAGGTCGATCAGCGGCACGCAGAGGTTCATCAGCAGCACCGCGAAAGCGACGCCATCGGGATAGCCGCCAAAAACGCGAATGATGTAGGCGAGGGCGCCCGCGGCAAAGCCGAAGATCAGCTTGCCCTTCGGCGTCGTGCAGCCCGAGACCGGGTCGGTGACGATGAAGAAAGCGCCCATCATCGTCGCCCCGGAAAAGAGGTGGAAGAGCGGCGTGGCGAAGCCTTCGGGGCTCCACAGCCAGAGCCCGACGGCGGGCAGCGCGATGCCGCCCAGGAAACCGGCCGGCGCGTGCCAGCCGATGATGCGCCCCTGCCACAGGTAAAGCCCGCCGAGGAGGTAAGCCGCGCTGACCCATTCCCAGCCGCGCCCGGCAATGCGGCCGAAGGCGTCGCTGCCGGCCATGACCGTGGCCACGCTCGTGCTGCCTTCGCCGAGTTTCAGCGCGGTCTTCAGCGTATCGAGCGGGGTCGCGCCGCTCATCGCGTCGATCGCCGGCGCGCCGCCGAAGACCTGTGCGAGCGCGTCGGCAAACGGCAGCGGCGTGCCGATCGCCGGCCAGGTCGACATCAGCGCCGGGAAGGAGACGATGCAGACGGCAAAAGCGATCATCGCCGGGTTGAAGGGGTTCTGGCCGAGACCGCCGTAGAGGTGCTTGGCAATGACGATCGCGAACAGGCAGCCGACGACGACGAGCCACCAAGGGCCCAGCGGCGGGAAAGAGAGCGCGACGAGCCAGGCCGTGACCATCGCGCTGCCGTCACCGAGAAAGAGCGCCAGCGGCTTGCCGATGAGGCGCAGCATCAGCGCCTCGGCGGCGAGCGACGCGGCGCTCGCAAGTCCGATCTGGACGAGGACGATCGGCCCGACCAGCCAGACGTAAACTGCGATTGCCGGCAGCAAGGCGGCGAGCACCTGCAGCATCACGCGCTGGACGCTGACGTTCTGGATCACATAAGGCGGCGTGTTGAAGTTCACGGCTCTTAACCTCTTTCAACACAGAGAACACGGAGACACAGAGAACACAGAGAACACGGAGAGAACAAGTTCTTATTTTTTAACCCAGAGAAAATAGTGAAATGCAATCCGCTTGGGAGACGCGGCAAGCCCGAAGAAAACAAAAAGAAATTATTCAGCATTTCTCTGTGTCCTCTGTGTCTCTGTGTTCTCTGTGTTGAGAGCGGTTTGCTGCGTCTCCGCCTGCAGTGGCGCCCGTCTCGCTTCGATTTCGGCGATCTCCTTGCGCTGGGCGATCGTGAGTCCCTCGGTGTTCTTCGGTTGCGCGGCCTCGCGCTGGGTCTTCGCGCGCTCGATCGCGGCGGCGATCGCGGCTTTCTTGGCGGCTTCGGCCGGGTCGGGGGCGACGGCTGCCGGCGCGGCGGCCGCGCTTGCGGCCGGTTTCTCGGCGGCCTTGGCGGCAGCGGCCCGGGCGAGGCGCTCGGCCTTCTCGGCTTTTTCGCGCTCGGCGCGCTCGTTGCGGTGCTCGAAGCGCGCCTTCGCCGCATCGGCCTGGTTTTTTTCGCGTTCGCGCGACCAGATCTCGCTCTTGGCAAAGCGGAAGTACTGCACGAGCGGGATGTGCGAGGGGCAGACGTAGCTGCAGCAGCCGCATTCGATGCAGTCGAAGATGTTGTATTCCTGCGTCTTGCCGAAGTTCCTGGCGCGCGAGAACCAGTACAGCTCGAAGGGCTGCAGCTCGTGCGGGCAGGCCTCGGCGCAGGCGCCGCAGCGGATGCAGGGCATTTCCGGCGGCGCCGGCGGAAACAGTTGCGGCGATCCGGCGATGAGGCAGTTCGTCGCCTTGATCACCGGCGCCGCAAGGTTCGGCACCTGAAAGCCCATCATCGGCCCGCCCATCAGATAGCGGTCGGCGTCCTGCTTCGGGTCGGCCAGCGCGATCAGCTCGCCGATCGGCGTGCCGAGCAGCACTTCCCAGTTGCCGGGTCGTTCGACGTTGCCCGTCAGCGTCACGATGCGCGAGAGCACGGGTTCGCCATGGCCAAGCGCGCGCCAGGCGGTGTAGGCGGTCGCGACGTTGAAGCATTGCACGCCCATTTCGGGCGAACGCTTGGCCGCCGGCACTTCCTTGCCGGTGAGCACGCGAATCAGCTGCTTGGCGCCGCCGGCCGGGTAGCGCGTCGGCACGGCGATGACTTCGAAACTTTCATCCAGCGCGCTGACCGCGGCGCGCATCGCGGCGACCGCTTCGGGCTTGTTGTCCTCGATGCCGATGAGCACGCGCTTGGGCTTGAGCAGGTCGCGGAAGATGCCGGCGCCGCGCACGATGGCATCGCTGCGCTCGCGCATCAGCATGTCGTCGCAGGTCATGAAAGGCTCGCATTCGGCGCCGTTGATGACGAGCTCGTCCATCGCCACCGTTTTCGCGGCAGTGAGCTTGGCGTGGCTCGGGAAGACCGCGCCGCCAAGTCCGACGACGCCGGCGTCGCGCAGGATTTCGCGCACGCGCTCGGGCGGCAGGCTCGCGTAGTCGATCGCCTGGCGCTCGATCCAGCGCTCCTCGCCGTCGGGCGCGATGACAACGCACAGCGTCGGCAGCCCCGAGGGGTGCGCCGCGACACGCTCCTCGACGGCGATCACCGTTCCCGAGGTCGGCGCATGCACGGCAGCCGAGACCCAGCCGTCGGCCTTGCCGACCATCTCGCCCTTCAGCACTTTGTCACCGGCACCGACGAGCGGTTGGGCGCGGCCGCCGATGCTCTGGTGCAGCGGCACGACGAGGACGCTCGGCACGGGCGCGCGCGCGATCGGCGTCTGCACCGAGACCGCCTTGTTGGTCGCCGGCTTGACGCCGCCCTTGAATTTGAAGAGAGGAAAGTTCATGCGACGCGCTTGATCTCGACGATTGGATACTTCCACTTCCAGTTGTCGAGGTTCTCGACGATGACTTCCATGCGGATGCATTCGACCGGGCAGGGCGGAACGCAGAGCTCGCAGCCGGTGCACAATGCGCCGACGATGGTGTGCATCTGTTTCGCCGCACCGACGATGGCATCGACCGGGCAGGCCTGGATGCAGAGCGTGCAGCCGATGCAGGTCGCTTCGTCGATGAGCGCGACCTGTTTGGGCTTCTCTTCGGCGTCGAGCGGTTTCACTTCGCGGCCGAGCAGGTCGGCGAGCCTCGCCACGCCCTCGGCGCCGCCGGGCGGGCATTTGTTGATTTCGGCCTCGCCCTCGGCGATCGCCTCGGCGTAGGGCTTGCAGCCCGGATAGCCGCACTGGCCGCACTGCGTCTGCGGCAGGATCGCCTCGATCTTTTCGACGAGCGGGTTGCCCTCGACCTTGAACTTGATCGAAGCGTAGCCGAGCGCCGAGCCGAGCACGACCGCACCGAGCGCCATGATCAGGATCGCGGTCAGCATCGGGCGTATCCGGCGCTGAAAAGAAAAATCCACCGCAAAGGCGCGAAGGCGCAGAGGTGACGCAAAGAAATGCAAGGCAAGATTTTCTTTGCGGAACTTTGCGGCTTTGAGTCTCTGCGGTAGGTGTTGATCTTCGATGCGCCCTCGTCGACAGCGAACATCCACCGCAAAGGCGCGAAGAACAGAGACAAGGTCACGCAAAGAGATCTAATGCGATTTTCTTTGCGTCGCCTTTGCGCCTTTGCGCCTTTGCGGTGGACGTTGATTTTGCCGCTCATTGATATTTATCCAGACCGGCAAAGCCCATGAAGGCGAGCGACATGAGGCCGGCGGTGACCATCGCGATCGCGACGCCGCGAAAATGCACGGGAACGTCGGCACCTTCGATGCGCTCGCGCATGCCGGCAAAGAGCACGAGCACGAGCGAGAAGCCGATCGCGCTGCCGGTGCCAAAGAGCAGCGATTCGACGAAGTTGTAGTTGTTGCTGACGTTCAGCAGCGGCACGCCGAGCACCGCGCAGTTGGTCGTGATCAGCGGCAGGTAGATGCCGAGCACCTGATGCAGAACCGGGCTGGTTTTCTGGATCACCATTTCGGTGAGCTGGACGATGGCCGCGATCGTCACGATGAAGGAAATCGTGCGCAGGTATTCAAGCCCGAAGGGGATGAGCAGGAAGTGGTCGATGATATAGCTCGACCCAGTCGCGACGGTGAGCACGAAAGTCGTCGCCGCGCCCATGCCGAAAGCCGTCTCGAGCTTTTTCGAGACGCCCATGAAGGGGCAAAGGCCGAGGATTTTCACCAGCACGACGTTGTTGACGAGCACGGCGCCGATGATGATGAAGAGATAGTGGATCATGAAGAAGGCTTACCGTGCGCGAAGCGGGTGGGGATAAGGCCGCAAAGCCTCGGGATTATCCGCTTTTGGCGCCTTTGCTACAACCGCGCGTGAGCATTTCTGCCGCCCGAGGCGCGCAATCAGCCTCACAGCCAGCCGGCGCGCCGGAAGCGGAAGTATAGCAGCGTGCAGGCCGCGGCGATTGTCAGCAGCGCCACCGGGTAGCCGTACTGCCAGTCGAGTTCGGGCATGCTCTTGAAGTTCATTCCCCAGATGCCGGCAAAAGCCGTCGCGACCGCGAAGATCCCCGCCCACGCGGCGAGCTTCTTGTTCACTTCGCTCTCCTCGATCGTGACCATCGAAAGGTTGACCTGGATCGCCGTGCCGATCGTGTCGCGCATGCTTTCGAGCGAGGCGTTGATGCGCGTCAGGTGGTCGAAGACGTCGCGAAAGTACTCGCGGCTGTTGAAGCAGACGACCGGCCCGCGCCCGCCCGAGAGCTTGCCGGCCGCCTCCATCAGCGGCGCCACCGCGTGCCGCAGCACCAGCGTCTTGCGTTTCAGGTCGTAGAGGCGCTCGATGTTGGCGCGCGAGGTCGCTTTGGCGAAGATCTGTTCTTCGATCGTTTCGAGGTCGGACTCGAAGCGCACGATGATCGGGAAATAGCGGTCGACGATGGCGTCCATCAGCGCATAGAAGACAAAGCCCGATCCCTGGCGCAGCAGTTCCGGCTCGCGCTCGCAGCGTTCGCGAACCGCCGCGAAGCCTTGCCGGCTGCGGTTTCTGACCGAGAGGATGTAGTTGCTGCCGACGAAGACGTTCACTTCACTGACGCTGTATTCGCCTTCTGAAAATTCGATCTGGTGCATGCAGGCGAAGAGCGAGTCGCCGTACTCCTCGATCTTCGGTCGCTGGTGGCCGTGGCGCGCGTCCTCGACGGCAAGTTCGTGAAGCGCGAACTCTTCCTGCATCTTGTCGAGCTCGGCGGCCGTCGCGTCGGCGAGCGCGACCCAGACAAAGCAGGCCGGCCGCTTCAGGTACTCGCTGATTTCCTCGATCGAGAGGTCGGCGAGCCTGGCGCCGTTTTCGTAGGCAACGCAATTGACGAGCATGATTTCTCTCCGCCTCGCGAAGATACTCCTTTGTCGGCGCCGCGTCAGCAGCCGGCGCGCGGCGCAGCGCCTGCGGTGGCTGTGCCGTCGGCGTCAGCCGCGGGCGCGGGGCGCGCGAGCCTTGCCGTGAACCAGAAGCGGCTGCCTTGGCCAGGCGTACTCTCGGCGCCGGCCTCTCCGCCCATGAGCTCGGCGAGGCGGCGGGTGATCGCAAGCCCGAGCCCGGTGCCGCCGTATTTGCGCGTCGTCGAGTTGTCGGCCTGCTCGAAGGCGCGAAAGAGCCGGCGCAGCGTCTGCGCCTCGACACCGATGCCGGTGTCCTCGACTTCGAAGCGCACGGTGAGTGCTCCGCCGTCTTCGGCCGCGCGGACGGCGCGCAGCAAGACGCTGCCCTTTTCGGTGAATTTGGCGGCGTTGGTGAGGTAGTTGAGGAGCGCCTGCTGCAGCCGCGTCGCGTCGCCGTGCAGGCCTTCGGGAAAGGTCGCGCTCTCCACTTTGAAGGCCAGGCCTTTGGCGCGCAGGCGCTCGCCGATGATCGCCGTGACGTCGGCGAGCAGCTTGGCGATCGAGACCGGCGCTTGCTCGATGGCAAACTTTCCGGCTTCGATCTTCGAGATGTCGAGAATGTCGTTGATGATCTCGAGCAGATGTCCTGCCGCGGTGTCGATCTTGTCGAGGCGATCGGCCTGCGTCGCGCTGACGCCGGCGCGACGCAGGACGTGCGCCATGCCGACGATGCCATTGAGCGGCGTGCGGATTTCATGGCTCATGTTGGCAAGAAAGGTGCTCTTCGCGAGGTTCGCCGCTTCGGCGACTTCCTTGGCCTGCGCGAGTTCGGCCGTGCGCACGGCGACGAGTTCCTCGAGGTGGTGGCGGTGGCGGGCAAGTTCGGCTTCGGCGGCTTTCTGTTCGGTGATGTCGGCATGCGTTCCCGACATCGTCAGCGGCCGACCTTCCTCGTCGCGCTCGACGATGCGCCCGCGCGTCAGGATCCAGCGCCATTCGCCCGATTTTGCGCGGATGCGCAGTTCGACTGTGTGCATGAGCGCGTCGCCGGCCAGATGGCGCTCGATCGAGTCCCAGGCCTTGGCCAGGTCGCCGGCGTCCACATAGGCGCCCCAGTTTTCCGGCGCGAGGTTCATTTCGCCTGGCGCGTAGCCGAGCATGGTCTCGAAGCGCGCGCTCGGCGTAAAGACGTTGCGCTTGATATCCCACTCCCAGAAACCCTCGCCCGAGCCTTCCAGAACGCGCGCCAGCCGGCTTTCGCTGAGGCGGATGGCCGCCTCGGCGCGCTTGCGCTCGCTGAGGTCATGGAACTGGTTGATCGTTCGCGCTTCGCCTTTGCCGTCGGTAAAGAGCGTTGAACTCACATCGAGGTTAAGAACCGTCCCGTCGCGGTGCAGGCAACGCAGCTCGCCGTAAAACTTGCCGGTGCGGCCGCGTTCGGCGATGGCGGCAGCGAGTCGGGGATCGCCATGATCGACGATGCCGCCGCGGCCAAGCCTGCAGACCTCTTCCTCGCTGTAGCCGAAGAGGCGACAGCAGGCAGGATTGGCCGACTCCACCGACCCGTCGGGACGACCGAAAGAGATCGCGTCGGCGCTGTGTTCGAAAATCTGGCGGAAATGCGCCTCGCTGTCGCGCAAGGCGCTCTCGCGCTGCCGCAGCGTTTCGAGCAGGCGATTGACAGCGGCGACGAGCTGGCCGACTTCGTCGTCGCGGGCGACTCGCAGCGGCTGCGGCGCCTGCGGCGATTCGGCCATCGCCGCGAGCGTCGCGGCGGTAGCGGTCATCGTCGAGAGTTGCCGTCTGACGACCCACCAGCTGATCGCCGCAGCGATGACGGTGACGAGCAGCGCGGCGACAAGCAGGCGCCGCTCGCTGGGCAAGCCGTGCGCGAAGTAAAGCGAGAGCGAGGAGAGAATGGCAAGACAAATGAACAGCGTCGCCAGCGCCATTCTTGAGCTGAGGGATTTGCGGCGGGCGAGGGCTGAAAACACGCGGGCTGACCTTGGCAGGGGGGCTGATGGCGATCGAAGCGCCATGATATACGCTTGGCGTCGCTTCGGCGCGCGCCAACGGCGAGCCGTGCGAGCGGCAGCACGGCGCCGCGGCCTTCGTCAAGCGAGCGTTGCGCGGCAAAGGGAAGGCGCTGCGCGCCGTCTGCGCCCGGCGCTCAGCGCCGGCCGGCGTCAGCGTCGGACGGGTCGAACTCGCGCCAGTGGCCGTCGAGCAGCCCCTCGATCGGCCGGAAGTTCGCCTTGTACGCCATTTTCCGGCTGTCGCGGATCCAGTAACCGAGGTAGAGGTAGGGCAGGCCGAGTACGGCGCACTGCGTAATCTGCCAGAGCACGTTGTAGGTGCCGTAGCTTGCCCGCGGCACGTCGGGGTCGAAAAAGGTATAGACCGACGAGAGCCCGTCGGAAAGCACGTCGATGACGCTGACCATGCGCAGCTTGCCGCGCTCGCTGAATTCGACGAGCCGGCTGTCGACGCGGCTTTGCAGCAGGAAATGCGTGTACTGCTCGTGGTCGTCAAGGTCCATGCCGCCGCCACAATGGCGTGCACCCTGGTAACGGCGGTAGAGGGCGTAGTGTTCGGGATCGTAGGCAAGCGGCCTTTCGCGCGCGCGCAGTTCGGCGTGCGTCTTGAAGGCGCGGCGCTGGCTGCGGTTGGGCGTGAAAGCCTGGACCGGCAGGCGCACCGGCACGCAGGCGCGGCAGCTGTCGCAATGCGGCCGGTAGGTGAAGACGCCGCTGCGCCGGAAACCGCGGCGAACGAGCTCGCCATAGACTTCGCTGGTGATGAGCTGCGGCGGCGCCGCCACCTGCGAGACCGCGCGCTCGCCCTCAAGATAGCTGCACGGATAGGTCGCGGTGCGATAGAACTGCAGCAGCGAAAAAGGCAGGTCGGAATCGTCGAGCTGGGACATGGTGGCTCCGGCGGCTACGCCTGCCGCCACGGCCGGCTGGCGCCGGCGGCGGGCCAGCGTCCGGCAGGCGCGGGAAGCGCGGTGAGGCTGCGCAATTGCCGCACGAACTCGTCGCGGTCAATTTCACGCGCGCCGAGCGAGGCGAGGTGGGCGGTCTTCATCTGGCAGTCGATCAAAGCAAAAGCATTCTCGTGCAGGAAGCGGCAGAGGCAGGCGAGCGCAATTTTTGACGCGTCGCTGACGTGCGCGAACATCGATTCGCCGTAAAACATTTTTCCGATCGCTACCCCGTAGAGGCCGCCGACCAGAACACCGTCGATCAGCATTTCGACACAGTGCGCGTGGCCGAGTTCGAAGAGCTCGGTATAAGCGCGCTGCATCCCGGCGCTGATCCAGGTGCCCCGCTGTCCCTGGCGCGGCGTCTGCGCGCAGGCGGCAATGACGGCGCGAAAGTCTTCATCGAGCCTGACCGCGAAGCGTCCGGCGCGCAGCTTGCGGCGCAGCGAGCGCGAAATCCTGACTTCGCCGGGCACCAGGACCATGCGCGGGTCGGGGCTCCACCAGAGCAGCGGGTCGCCGGGCGACGACCACGGGAAGATGCCGCGCCGGTAAGCGTCGAGCAGCCGCTGCGGCGAGAGGTCGCCGCCGGCGCAGAGCAGGCCGTTCGGTTCGGCGAGCGCGCGCTCGAGGGCAGGGAAGCCATCGTCGCGCCCGGCCAGCCAGGGAATCATCGCTGAACGGCGGTCCAACTCGCGGGCGGCGCAATCACCGCACTCGCCGCATGGGTCACGCTCGTGCTGCGGAAAGCGACGACGTGGTCAACGTCGAGGCGGATGCCGATGCGCTCGCCGATCGCGTGGTTGTGGTGCGAGGGCACGAGCGAGAGAAGTTCGGCGCCGCTGGCGAGGCGCAGCGTGTACAGGAACTCGGCGCCGCGAAAGGCGCGCTTGCGCACTTCGGCCTGCACCGGGCTCGAGTCGTCGTGCACGACGTCGTCGGGGCGCAGCAGGACGTCGACGTGACAGCCGCGGCCGCAGGCGGCGCAGCCGACCTGGCATTCGAGCGGCAGCTGCGATTCGAGCAGCCCGAGTTCCACCTCGACGCGGTGCCGGTCGATCACCGTGCCGGGCAGGAAGGCGCCCTGGCCGACGAAGTCGGCGACAAAGCGGTTGGCCGGCCGGTGATAGAGGTTGTAGGGCGTGTCCCACTGCTGGATGCGGCCTTCGGCCATGACGCCGACCTCGTCGGCCATGGCGAAGGCTTCGTGCTGGTCGTGGGTGACGAGGATCGCCGTCATCTTCTCGCGCTTCAGGATGCTGCGCACCTCGAGCGAGAGCCGTTCGCGCAGGTCGACGTCGAGATTGGAAAAAGGCTCGTGGACCAGGATCAGCTGCGGCCGCGGCGCCAGCGCGCGGGCGAGCGCGACGCGCTGCTGCTGGCCGCCGGAGAGTTCGTGCGGGTAACGCTCGCCGAGACCCTCGAGGCCGACGCCGTGCAGCAATTCGTCGATGCGTTCGCGCGCGGCCTGCGCGTTGTCGGCGGCGAGGCCGAAACCGACGTTGGCGGCGACCGAGAGGTGCGGAAAGAGCGCGTAGTCCTGGAAAACCATGCCGACGCGCCGGCGTTCGGGCGGCACGCGCAGGTCGGCACGCGTCATCGGCTTGCCCTCGATGTCGATGCGCCCGGCGACGATCGGCTCGAAGCCGGCGATGCAGCGCAGCAGCGTCGTCTTGCCGCAGCCCGAGGGGCCGAGCAGGCAGGCGATGGTGCCGCTCTCGACGCTGAAGCCGACGCCGTCGACGACGGTGTGCGTGCCATAGCGCTGGACGATGCCGTCAAGATCGAGGTGGGCCATGGGAGCGTCTTGCCTGAACGAATGAAAGTGGCCGCGGCAGCGCGAGCGGCGGGCTGCGTCCATTATAATTGCCATTCTCCCGCGGCGGCCCATGAGACCCTCACCGTTTACCCTCCTGCTCGTCGTCCCCGCTGCCGTTGCCGCCATCGTCGGCCTGCCGGTCGCGAGCGTCCTCGCCAACCTCTTCAGCAACTCGAGCAGCGCGCTCTGGCAGCACCTTGTCGCGACCGTCCTGCCCGAGTACGTCGGCAACACGCTCCTGCTGTGCCTGGGCGTCGCCTCCGGCGTCAGCGTCGTCGGCGTCGGCACCGCCTGGCTGACAGCGATGCACGATTTTCCCGGGCGGCGCAGCTTCGAATGGGCGTTGGCGCTGCCGCTCGCCGTGCCGGCCTACGTGCTCGCCTACGTCTACACCGATTTCCTGCAGTTCGTCGGCCCGCTGCAAAGCGCGCTGCGCGAGGCCTTCGGCTGGCGCCGCGCCGATTACTGGTTTCCCGACGTGCGCAGCGTCGGCGGCGCGATCACGATGTTCGTCTTCGTCCTCTACCCCTACGTCTATCTGCTCGCGCGTACGGCTTTCATCGAGCGCGCGAGCGGCATGGTCGAGGCCGCGCGTACGCTGGGCCTCGACCCTTGGGCGAGCTTCTTTCGCGTCTCGCTGCCGCTCGCGCGGCCGGCGATCGCCGCCGGCGTCGCGCTGGCGCTGATGGAGACGCTCGCCGATTACGGCACCGTCAGCTATTTTGGCGTGCAGACCTTCACGACCGGCATCTACCGCGCCTGGTTTTCGCTCGGCGACCGCGGCGCGGCGGCGCAGCTGTCGGCGTCGCTGCTCGTTTTCGTCATCCTGCTGCTCGTCCTCGAGCAGGTTTCGCGCGGCCGCGCCCGCTTCCACAACACCGTCGGTCGCAACCGGCCGCTCCCCGGTCAGCGCCTGCGCGGTGCGCGCGCGCTGGCGGCGGTCGCCTTCTGCGCGCTGCCGGTCATCGTCGGCTTCCTGCTGCCGGCGCTGCTTCTGCTGCAGCTCGCGATCGAAGGCGGCGACCCGCAGTTTGGCAGCCATTTCGTCGTGCTGGCGCGCAACAGCTTCGTCCTCGCCGGCGTTACCGCGCTGATCGCCGTCCTGCTCGCCGTGCTGCTCGCCTACGGCGCTCGCCTCGCCAAGGGGGGGCTTGCCGGCGCGCTCAATCGCCTGGTCAGCCTCGGCTACGCGGTGCCCGGTTCGGTGATCGCGGTCGGCGTCCTGATCCCGGTGACGCAGCTCGACAACTGGCTGATCGCGCAGTGGCTGCGCTGGTTCGGCAGCAACCCGGGGCTGCTCCTGACGGGCGGCATGGCGGCGCTGATTTACGCCTACCTCGTGCGCTTTCTTGCCGTCGCGCTGCAGTCGGTGTCGGCGAGCCTCGCCAAGGTCACGCCGAGCATGGACGAGGCGGCGCGCAGCCTTGGTGCTAGCGAGGCCGACACCCTGCGCCGCGTGCATGTGCCGATTCTGCGCGGCAGCCTGCTTACCGGCGCGCTGCTCGTTTTCGTCGATGTGATGAAGGAGTTGTCGGCGACGCTCGTGATGCGGCCGTTCAACTTCGATACGCTGGCCACCCAGGCCTACATGCTCGCCTCGGACGAGCGCCTCGCCGAAGCCTCGACCGCCTCGCTCGCGATTGTTGCGGTCGGGCTGCTGCCGATGATTCTTCTCTCGCGCAGGATCAGCGCGAGCCGGCGGTAGTCAAGACAAAATCCACCGCAAAGGCGCAAAGCAAAACAGCAAGGTCACGCAAAGAAGCGTTTTTGTGGGAGCCCAATTCATTGGGCGATGCCCCGAAGGAAATCCCCTTGGGGGATACGGCGTTTGCGCACAAATGCGGCGTCTCTTTATCCACCGCCGAATCGCCGAATAAGTTCGGCTCCTACATCTTTCTCCGCATCGTCGCTTGCAAAATGCGGTGGGCGTTCTTACCGATACCCCGCCCGGTCGAAAATCATCTGCGCCTTCGTGCGGTACATCGCGAGCGACCCGACCGGCAGCTTGTCGGCCTTGAACTTGCCGAGGGCATCGAGCGCCGGGTTGCTGATCTTGACCGCGGCGACGGCCGGCCATTCATTGTTGCCGTCGGCAAAGTAGCGTTGCGCGTCGTCGCTCGTCAGGTACTCGAGGAACTTCACCGCGGCCTCGCGATGCGGCGCGTGCTTGAGGACGCCGCCGCCGGAAACGTTGATGTGCGTGCCGTTGCCGTCCTGGTCCGGCCAGGCGACGGCGATTTTGTCGACGACCTTCTTGTCGTCGGCCTTGTCCGAGCGCATCAGGCGGGCGACGTAGTAGGTGTTGCTCACGGTGACGCCGCATTCGCCGGCGGCGACCGCCTTGATCTGGTCGGTGTCGCCGCCCTTCGGCGCGCGCGCGAAGTTGGCGACGACGCCGCGTGCCCAGGCTTCGGCGGCGGCTTCGCCCTGGTGCGCGATGATCGACGAGAGCAGCGACAGGTTGTAGGGGTGCGAACCCGAGCGCGTGCACACCTTGCCCTTCAGCTTCGGCGACGCGAGGTCGGCGTAGCTGCGCACGTCTTCGGCCTTGACGAGGTCCCTGGCATAGACGATGACGCGTGCCCGGGTCGAAAACGAGAACCAGTCTTCGGCGCGCAGATGCGCCGGGATGCGCGTCTCGAGCACTTTCGACTTGACCGGCGCGAAGAGGCCCAACTCGTGCGCGTCGGCGAGGCGCGCCGCGTCCACGGTGAGGAAGACGTCGGCCGGGCTGTTGGCGCCCTCGTTGCGGAGCCGTTCGATCAGTTCGTCTTCTTTGCCCTCGATGCGGTTGATGCGGATGCCGGTCTGCTTCGTGAAGTTGCTGTAGAGCACTTCGTCGGTCTGATAATGGCGCGCCGAATAAAGGTTGAGGACCTTCTCCTGGGCCTGCGCCGGAGCGAGCAGAGCGAGCAGCAGAGCGGCCGCGAGGGCGGGACGCAACGGGGAAACGGGCATGTGATCACTCCTGGGTAAATGCGAACGGTTCGCAACAGGAACGATCATAGCCGCGATTTTGCGGCGTGTAAATGCGAACTCTTCGCAATTACCGGGGCGTGATCAGTGTTCGACGACGCGGCGCGCGCCGTTGTAGCGCTTGCTCCAGTAGCTCTGGCTCATGTCCTCGACGCGGACTTCGGCGCCGGTGCGCGGCGCGTGCACGAACTGGTTGTTGCCAAGATAGATGCCGACGTGCGAGAAAGCGCGGCGCATCGTATTGAAGAAAACGAGGTCGCCGGCCTTGAGCTCGTTCTTGTCGACGACGTCACCGACCTGGCTCTGCTCCTTGGCGGTTCGCGGCAGGAGTTTTCCGAGCGCGTCCTTGAACACGATCTGCACGAAACCGCTGCAGTCGAGCCCCGAGTCGGGGTCGGTGCCGCCGCGCCGGTAGTTGATGCCGACGAGTTCGAGGCCCTTGAGGATGAGATCCTGGGCACTGTTCGTATAGCGGGCAAACAGGGAAAGCTGCGCGTCTTCGGCGGCGCGGGACTGCTCGTCGGCCGAGGCGGCGCCGACGCAGAAACAGCCGATGGCGGCAGCGCAACAGAAGGATTTGATAAGTTTTTGCGGACACATGGGCCGGCAATTTAAAAGAAAAAACCGCTCGTGTAAACCGCGGTGGCCGCACCGGCGTGCGAGAGCGCCTCAGGAAAAGCCGCTAAGCCGATGAAAGCAAAGGCGCTGCAACCTGGCCTGGGCGAGCGCATGGCGCGCACTCGCGAGCGTGAATAAGGCCTTATAATCGTCGCCGGGGACGCCTTAAGTGTTGCAAGTGCCGCAAGTGCCACGACTGCCATCAACTGCGCCGGCCTGACGCCAGGCTGCAGCCGCCGGCCGTCACTGAACTTGAGAGCTGTTGTCCGTCGCGGGAGCCAAGCTTTGTTGAAAGCGTTTTGCCAATCGTCTTTGCGGTCTTGTCAGTCTTTTGATTGCGCGCTGAGTTAAGGCATGGAAGGCCGCCTGCCCCGCGTTCTCATCGTCGACGAGTCGCGCATCGTGCGCGCGATGCTGATCCGGCACATCCGCGATTATTACGACTTCCGCGAGGAAGCCGACGGCGAAGCGGCCTGGCAGGTCCTCGTCCTCGACCAGTCGATCGAGGTCGTCGTCTGCTCGCTGTCGATGCCAGTGCTCGACGGCGACGGCTTGCTGCAGCGGGTGCGTTCATCGCGCCTTGCCCGGCTGTCGCGCATGCCGATGCTGATGATTTACGGCGACAACGACGAGGCGCTCGAGCGCGCCAAAGGGCACGGCGCCTCGGACTTCATCAGCCGGGCGAGCGGGGCGACCGAACTTCTCGCGCGCATCGACTCGCTGCGCAAACTCGCGCAGGCGCAAAACGAGATTGTCGAGAGTCGCGAGCAGCACGTGCAGAACCCGGAAACCGGGCTGTTTACGCGCAAATACGTCGAATTGCAGGCGATGCAGGCGATGTCGCACGCGCTCCGCCATGGCGGCGAAGTGAGCGCGATGGTGATGGGCTTCGACAGCGCCGGTGTGCTGCGCGACGAACACGGCGTGGACGCGGTCAAGCAGTTGCAGCAGCGCTTCACGGCGATCCTCTCGAGCAAGGTGCGCAAGGAGGACAGCCTCGGCCATTACGCCGGCAGCCAGCTCGTCGTCGTTTCGCCGGGGACGCCCTACAGCGCCTGCCAGGCTTTCGGCAACCGCCTGCGCTCGGCGATCGAGGTCGCCAATATCGCCGTTCACGGCCAGCGCCTGCAGCTTTCGGTGAGCATCGGCATCAGCAACAGCCCCGCCGACAACGTCGCTTCGGCGGGCGCGCTGATCGACCTCGCCGGCGAGCGCTTGAAGATCGCGCAGGAAGCCGGCGGCAACCGCGTGGTCGCCGGCAACATCGCCGCGGCGCCGACGCCTTCGATCGAACGCGCGCTGGCGCTGATCAAGGCCGGTCGCGCGCAGGACTTGCAGGCGCACCTGCCGGCGCTCGGCAGGCAGCTGCTGCCGCTGCTTGGCCTGATCGACAGCGAACTCAAACTCGGCATGGCGCTCGCCGAGCTCGAGCAGGCGCTCGCCGCACGCGCCTTGCCGGCCGATGCGGGCGAGAGCGCCAGCGAGGGCCAAGCCCGGAAAAGTTCTTAAGCCTCCTTCAATCCCGTTTCTCCCCCACGCAAAGGCTGCGCGATGACGACGATCAAGGCCATGCAGCAACGTTCGCTCGAGGACCCGGCCGCTTTCTGGGCGCAAGAGGCTGCGCGCATCGACTGGCATCAACCCTTTGGGCAGGTGCTCGATTATTCAAGGCCGCCGTTTGCCAAATGGTTCGTCGGCGGGCAGACGAATCTTTGCCATAACGCCGTCGATCGTCACGCCGCCCAGCGTCCCGACGACCCCGCCCTGGTTTTCATTTCGACCGAAACCGACCGCGAAATCGTCTATTCGTTTGCCGAACTCAAGCGCGAAGTGATGCGCATGGCGGCGGTGCTCGGCGAACTCGGCGTCGGTCGCGGCGACCGCGTGCTGATCTATCTGCCGATGATTCCGGAAGCGGCTTTCGCGATGCTCGCCTGTGCGCGCATCGGCGCCATCCATTCGGTGGTCTTCGGCGGTTTTGCCGCCGCGTCGCTCGCCACACGCATCGACGATGCGACGCCGCGCCTCGTCATTTCGGCCGACGCCGGGATGCGCGCCGGCAAGCCGATCCCTTACAAGCACCTGCTCGATGCGGCAATTGCGCTCGCCGTCCACCAGCCCGAGCGCGTGCTCATGATCGACCGCGGTCTCGATCCGGGCTTTAATCGCGTCGCCGGGCGCGACGCCGATTACGAGAGCCTGCGCGCGCGCTTCATCGACGCCGAAGTGCCGGTGACCTGGCTCGAGTCGTCCGAGCCTTCGTACATCCTCTATACCTCGGGAACGACCGGCAAGCCCAAAGGCGTGCAGCGCGACACCGGCGGCTACGCGGTCGCGCTCGCCGCGTCGATGAAATACATTTTCTGCGGCGGCGAGGGCGAGACGATGTTCTCGACTTCCGACATCGGCTGGGTCGTCGGCCACTCCTACATTGTCTATGGGCCGCTGATCGCCGGCATGTGCACGATCATGTACGAGGGCACGCCGCTTCGCCCCGACCCCGGCATCTGGTGGCAGATCGTCGAAAAGTACAGGGTCAACGTGATGTTCTCCTCTCCCACCGCGGCGCGCGTGCTCAAGAAGCACGACACGGCCTATATGCACCGCAGCGACCTCTCGAGCCTGAAACACCTCTTTCTTGCCGGCGAGCCGCTCGACCAGCCGACGCACGAATGGCTGATGAGCGAGCTCGGGCTGCCCGTCATCGACAACTACTGGCAGACCGAAACCGGCTGGCCGATTCTCTCGGCGATGCCGGGCATCGAGAAGACCGAGATCCGCTACGGCACGCCGAGCTTTCCGGTCTATGGCTACGACCTGCGCGTCTTCCGCGAGGACGGCAGCGTTTGCGATGCCGACGAAAAAGGCATCGTCGGCATTGTTCCGCCGCTGCCGCCGGGCTGCCTGTCGACGGTCTGGGGCGACGACGAGCGCTTCGTCGCGACGTATTTCTCGCTCTTTTCCGACGCGCTCGTCTATTCGTCCTTCGACTGGGGAATCCGCGACAAGGACGGCTACCACTACATCCTCGGCCGCACCGACGACGTCATCAACGTCGCCGGCCACCGCCTCGGCACACGCGAGATCGAAGAGGCGATCCAGGGCCATCCGGCGATTGCCGAAGTCGCCGTCGTCGGCGTCGCCGACGCGATCAAGGGCCAGATGCCGATGGCCTTCGCGGTGGTCAAGGACGCGCAGGCGATCGCGACTGCCGGGCAACGCGCCGAACTCGAAGCCGCCGTTCTCAAGCAGGTCGACGATACGCTCGGCGGCATCGCGCGGCCTTCACGCGTGCATTTTCTCACCGTCCTGCCGAAGACGCGCTCGGGCAAGCTGCTGCGCAGGTCGATCCAGGCGCTCGCCGAAGGGCGCGACCCCGGCGACCTGACGACGATCGAGGACCCGGTCGCGCTCGACCAGCTCAGGCAGGCGCTGGGGCGCTAGGGCCGCCGGCCCGCGCGCTCAGGTGCGCGGGCTGCCTTCCCTGATCGCGCCTTTGAGCTCGTTGCGAAACTCCGGCGTATCCTGCGCCTGATGCACCGAGACGGCATGCTGCACCGCAAGCTCGAGCAATTCCTCCTCGGAGTCGGCGGACATCGCCACCGTGCACTGGCTCACGCTCGGATAATCGCGGCAGTCGATATATTTTCTGGCCATGAAAAGCTCCTTTCAAATGGGCATGGGCAGCGGGGCATGGGCAGCGCCGATCAGGCCTGTCTGGCGTAATTGCTGGCGCCGAACCAGTCGACGACGACTGCGGCTTCGTCGCCAACGACCCAGGCGTCGTGGCCGCTCGGCAGAGAAGTGATGTCGCCGGGGCCGGCGATCAACTCGGTGCCATCGTCCATCCGGATCGCGAGCCTGCCCGAGACGTGGTACTGAAAATGCGGCGCCTCGCAACTTGCCGTCCGGGCAATCGGCTTGACGTCGTTGGACCAGCGCCAGCCGGGTTCAAACACCAGGCGACCGATTTCGGCGCCGCCGACCTTGAGGATTTCCGCTTTCCCGTTCGGGAACTTTCGCACTTCATCGGGCCGGGTGAATGATTTGTGCTCGGTTTTCTGATCGTGATCGTCATCGTGATTGTGCATGGCATCCTCCTTGTGACGGTGGAGAGGTCGGAGCCGATGCCAGGGCCAAGGCCAAGGCCTTTTTCGGGCGGGAAAGTGGCAGGGGAGGGCGCGGCCAAATTGGCGTCGGCCCTTGTATTTTACTTACCAGTAGGTTAAATTCAAGCCCAAATGGCGAGACCGAAAACAACAAATCCGCAGGCGCTGCCTCTGCAAAGCCGGACCGGATCGGCCAGCACCATCCTTGATGTTGCCGAGCGCCTCGCGCAGACGCGGGGTTACAACGGCTTCAGCTATGCCGATATCGCCGCCGAGCTCGGCGTCACCAAGGCGAGCCTGCATTATCACTTTCCCTCCAAAGCCGAACTCGGGCGCGCCCTGATCGCGCGCTATCACGCGGCTTTTGCGGCGGCGCTCGAGGCGATCGACGAAACGACTGCCGACGCGTCGAAAAAGCTGCGCAAATACATTGGGCTCTACGAGGAGGTCATTCGCCAGAACCGCCTTTGCCTGTGCGGGATGCTGGCGGCCGAGTTCACGACATTGCCAGCGCCGATGCAGGAGGAACTCAAACGCTTCTTCGATTTGAACGAAGCGTGGCTGACGGCGGTGCTTGACGAGGGCCGGCGTTCGGCTTGCCTGGTATTCGCCCAAGCGCCACGCGAGCGCGCCAGGCTGTTGCTGGGGGCCCTCGAAGGCGCCATGCTGGTGGCAAGATCCTACGGCGACCCGCAGCGTTTTCAGGCGGCAGCCAGGCAGCTCCTTGCCGATTGCTGCGCGCCGAGGCGGCCGCGGCAGGCCCAGAGCGTCTCAGCCTGAGTTTGTCCTGACGCGGGGCGCGGTCCTCGGCGCTTGCGCTTTTGCCTTGCTGCGTCCGACGACGATCAGCGCCACGGTCGCGGCGGCGACGACGAGCATCGCCGCTTCGATCGCTTCGCCAAGGAGCAGCGCTGAAAATCCGAGCGTGATGAAAAGCTGCGTCAGCTGCACCTGGCTGACCTTGGCGATGCCGCCGAGCAGCAGGCCGCGATACCAGAAGAAGAAGCCGATCCACTGGCTCATCAGGCCGAGGTAGATGAAGGCCAGCCAGGACGGCAGCGAAATAGCCGCCGGCTGCACCGGCAAGTTGCGCACGAAGATGAGCGAAGTCACCGGCAGGCCGATGATGAGCGCCCACGAGATGACTTCGGGGCCGCTCATGTGGCGCGCGGCGAGCGCCCCGCAGGCGTAGCCGAGGCCACCGAGGACGACGGCGATCAGCATCAGGAGATCGGTCGTGTGCAGCGTGCCGGCGGCGCGCACGAAGGCGTAGCCGCAGACCATCGCGGTGCCGCCGATCGCGCACAGCCAGAAGCGGCCGGAGAGCCGTTCGCGGTTGAGGCGGGCGCCGATGACCGCGGTCGCGAGCGGCAGGATGCCATTGACGACGGCGGCGTGGCTCGAGGGCACCGACTGTAGCGCGATCGTGTTGAGCAGGGGCCAGCCGAAAACGACGCCGGCGGTGGTGCCGAGCAGCGGCCAGAGCGCCTGCCGCGGCGGCCTGCGGGCGCGGCTGAGCAGGAGATAGGCAGCACCGGCAGCGGCCGCGAGGACGGCGCGCCCCGACCAGGCAAACCAGGGCGACATCGCGTCGCCGGCGAGCGCGATCCTCGTCATCGGCATCGTCAGGCTGAAAACGAGGACGCCGAGGATGCCGAGCAGCAGGCCGCGGCGGGAGCTTTCCATTGAGTTTCTCGCTGACGCAAAAGGCGTGACCTTAGCACGCCCGGCGCCGCGGACACCGCGTTCGCGCGAGGCTGGGCTTATGTGACGCAGCTGACAGAAAGCGTCGTTGCCGTGTGATTTGCTGCAAACGGCTGCGCGCGGCGCGCGCATCGTAAAACCGGGCGAGGCCCGTAAGCTGCCGGGCAGGCGCATTTTTTGGGAGAAGCTGCATGGACAAGCAAGCCAGGAACACCATCTGCCTCTGGTATGACGGCGAAGCCGAAGACGCGGCGCGGTTTTACGCCCGCACCTTTCCCGATTCGTCGGTCGGCGCGGTGCATCGGGCGCCGGCAGACTTCCCGTCGGGAAAGCAAGGCGACGTGTTGACCGTCGAGTTCAGCGTCATCGGCGTCGCCTGCCTCGGGCTCAACGGCGGACCCGCATTCCGGCACAACGAAGCGTTCTCGTTTCAGGTGGCGACCGTCGACCAGGCTGAAACCGATCGCTACTGGAACGCGATCGTCGGCAATGGCGGAGAGGAGAGCGCCTGCGGCTGGTGCAAGGACAGATGGGGTTTGTCCTGGCAGATCACGCCGATCGTCCTCACGCAGGCGATCATCCATCCCGATCGCGCTCTCGCCAGGCGCGCTTTCGAGGCGATGCTGCAGATGCGGAAAATCGACATCGCGGCAATCGAGGCCGCGTGCCGCGGTTAAGCGCTCGCCTGCAAGCTGCGAATCAGCCCGGCGAGTCGTGCCAGGCCCTCTTCGGCCTGCGCTTCGCTGGCGTGGCTGAAGTTGAGGCGCAACTGGCCGCAGCTTTCCACTTCGATCGGCAGGAAGGGTTCGCCGGGCATGAAGGCGACGCCGGCGTCGATCGCAAGCGGCAGCAGAGCCCGGGTGTCGATGCGGCCCTTGAGCGTCAGCCAGAAGAAAAGGCCGCCGGGCGGCGTCTGCCAGTTCGCAAGATCGGCGAAGTGGCGGCGCAGTGCGGCTTCGAAGGCATCGCGGCGGCGCCGATAGGCGCTGGCAAGATCGAGCAGGCGCTGGCCTTCGCCGGCATCTTTCAATTGGCGCAGCACGAGCCACTGGCTGACCTGGTTGCTGTGCAGGTCCGCCGACTGCTTGAGCCGCGTCAGGAAAGGCATGAGCTCGCGCGAAGCGGCGAGATAACCGAGGCGCAGCCCGGGCGCGAGCGTTTTCGAGAAGGATCCCTGGTAGATCCAGGCGGCCCGCTGAAGGCGGCTGCACACCGGCGTGCGTTCGCAGGCGTCATAGACGAGGTCGCGGTAAGGGTCGTCCTCGAAGAGCGGCAGGCGAAGCTCGTCGCAGCGTGCGGCGAGCGCGTCGCGCTCGCGCGCGTTAAGGCAGCGTCCGCTCGGGTTCTGAAAAGTCGGGATGGCGTAGGCGAAAGCGGGCTCAAGCGAACGCAGGCTCGCGCGATCCGGTGCCGCGGCATCGTAGGCGACGAAGCGCGCGCCGAAGAAGCGGAAGACTTGCAGCGCGGCGAGGTAAGTCGGCGACTCGACCGCGACTGCCGTGCCCGGGTCGATGAAAAGCTTGGCGACAAGATCGATTCCCTGCTGCGAACCCGAGAGGATCAGCACCTGCCCGCTCGTGCAGTTGAGTCCGCGCGCCGAGAGGTCTGCGGCGACGCGCTCGCGCAGCTCGCTCTCGCCTTCGCTCGGGCCGTACTGCAGGACCTCTTGCGGCATTTGCCCAAGGTCGAATTTCGGGAAGGTTTCGAGCGCCGGCAGCCCGCCGGCAAAGGAGATCATTCCCGGCCGGTTGATCACGGCGAGGATTTCGCGGATCGGCGAGGCATGAAGATCGCGCGTGCGCGCCGAAAATTGCGGGCAAGCCGCTTGGGGCAAGTCTGCGTTCATGGGCGTCATCCATCCCTCTCAACAACGTCAACAAGGTTGACGTATCGACAGAATAACGAGGCCTCGCCTAGTATGTCAATATGGTTGACCTGAGTGATCCCGAGCACCTCCCGGCCGATGCCGAAGCGCTGGCCGCAGCGCTCGCGGGCATGCCGCGCGAGGCGGCGCTGCGCCTTGCCGTTGAAGCTTTCTATTTCGGTTACCGCGCCTTTACCGCGCCGCCCGACCGCATTCTCGACAAGCTCGGCCTCGGGCGCGTGCATCACCGCATCCTTTACTTCGTCGCGCACAAACCGGCACTTTCGGTTAACGCCCTGCTGAGCATCCTGGCGGTGAGCAAGCAGGCCTTGAATGCGCCCCTGCGGCGGCTCATCGACATGGGTCTCGTGAGCACGACGACCGCCGAGCACGATCGCCGCGTCCGGCAATTGACGCTGACGGCCACCGGCAGAAAGCTCGAAGCCGAGCTCACGCGCACGCAGGTGAAGCTTCTCGAAGCCGCGTTCGCCCGCGCCGGCGAGGGTGCTGAGCTCGGCTGGCATCGCGCGATGCTGAGCCTGTGCCGGAAAGACTGAAAGCGCGAGCTTGCGCTTTCCGGCCTGCCTTGGCGCTGGCGGCGGCACGAGCGGCTAAAGCCATTGATCGGAAAGCCATAAGTCGGCTATAATCGCCGGCTTTTCCACCTTGCTCCACCGTTCGCATGGCGGGGGGCTTCAACCATAAGGAGTGTGCATGCGCCATTATGAAATCGTTTTTATCGTCCACCCGGACCAGAGCGAGCAGGTCCCGGCGATGGTCGAGCGTTACAAGGCCCTCCTTGTCACGCACGGCGGCCTGGTCCATCGCCTCGAAGACTGGGGTCGGCGTCAGCTGGCTTATCCGATCCAGAAACTGCACAAGGCGCACTATGTTCTGATGAACATCGAGTGCAATGGCGAAGCGCTGGCCGAACTCGAACACGGCTTCAAGTTCAACGACGCGGTCCTGCGCCACCTCACGATCAAGCGCAAGAAGGCGATCACGAGCCCTTCGCCGATGATGAAGGAAGAGAAGTCGAAGTCGATGATGGAAGCGCCGGCCGAGGCCGCGCCTGCCGAAGGCAGCGCGACCGCCCCCGCGACCGTCAGCGAAGCAGCGGCGCAGTAATCAAGGCGGCTCAAGCTGAACTGCGTTGAACTCACCGGCATCCTGCTCGAGCGCAAGGCGCTGCGTTACACCCCGGCCGGCATCCCGGTCGCCGAATGCGTGATCCGTCACGCATCCGAGCAGTGCGAAGCAGGGCGCCCGCGCCAGGTCGAATGCGAAGTCCAGGCGATTGCTCTGGGCGACACGGCCAAGTGGCTGCAGGCGGCGACACCGGGAGTTACGGTTCATCTGACGGGTTTCCTCGCCGCCAGAAGCCAGCAGAGCAGACAGCTGAGATTGCACCTAACGACGATTAAATTTGTAGAAGGAAATCAAAATGGGTAGGTTCTTCAAGAAGAAGGATGACAAGAACGTCAAGAAACGCGGCAGCGGGCTGTTCAAGCGCCGCAAGTTCTGCCGCTTTTCCGCCGAGAAGATGGAAGACATCGATTACAAGGATGTCGATCTCTTCAAGGAATACATTGCCGAGAACGCCAAGATCATGCCGGCGCGCCTCACCGGAACGAAGTCCGGTTACCAGCGCCTGCTCTCGATCGCGATCAAGCGCGCGCGCTTCCTGGCGCTCCTGCCTTACACCGACAACCATCAATAAGGAAAGACGATGCAGATTATTCTGATGGAAAAAGTCGTGAACCTCGGCGACCTCGGCGATCTCGTCAAGGTGAAGGACGGTTTTGCGCGCAACTTCCTGATCCCGAAAGGCAAGGCCAAGCGCGCGACGCCGGCGGCCAAGGCCGAATTCGAAGCCCGCCGTGCCGACCTCGAGAAAGCCGCGGCCGAGAAGTTCACCGCGGCGCAGGCTTACGCTGCCAAGGTCGAAGGCGCCGTCGTCACGGTCGCGCGCAAAGCCGGCGTCGATGGCCGCCTCTTCGGTTCGGTGACCAACCACGACGTCTCCGACGGCCTGAAGGCGCTCGGCTTCGAGGTCGACAAGTCGTCGATCCGCATGCCGATGGGTCCGCTCAAAGCGGTCGGCGAAAGCGAACTGCAAGTTGCGCTGCACACCGACGTGCTGGCAACGATCAAGGTGGTCGTCGTCGGCGAGCAGTAAGAACGCAAGCCGCCTCATCGCCTCGCACCCCCGAAAAAGCCTTGCGCATGCAAGGCTTTTTTTATTTTCACGACAGCCGAACTCCGCCGGGGTAAACTTCCGCTTCGCATCCTTTTCGCTGTCTCGCTATCTCGCTATCTCGCTGTCTCGCTGTCTATCCGGATCCCCCATGGCCAAGTTTTCCTCCGCGCAGCAAGTCTCGTCGTCAGCCGACCCGGCGCTCGCCCAGCTGCGTGTGCCGCCGCATTCGATCGAGGCCGAGCAGTCGGTCCTCGGCGGGCTCCTGCTCGACAACAGCGCTTTTGACCGCATCGCCGATCTCGTCTCCGAAAGCGACTTCTATCGCGACGAGCACCGGCGCATCTTCCGTCAGATCAGTAAACTCCTCGAGCGCAACAAGCCCGTCGACGCGGTGACCGTCGCCGAAAGCCTCGACATCGCCGGCGAAGGCAGCGAGACCGGCGGGCTTGCCTATCTTGGCGAGCTTGCGGCGAACACGCCGTCGGCGGCCAACGTCAGGCGCTACGCCGAAATCGTTCGCGAGCGCGCGGTGCTGCGCCAGCTCGTCACCGCCGGCGACGAAATCGCCGGCAGCGCCTTGAATCCGCTCGGCCGCGACCCGAAACAGCTGCTCGACGAAGCCGAAGCCAAGGTCTTCGCGATCGCCGAAGGCGGCATGCGCCACCAGACCGGTTTCGTGCATATCAATCCGCTGCTCACGCAGGTCGTCGAGCGCATCCAGGAACTGCACGACCGCGACAACCCTTCCGACATCACCGGCGTGCCGACGGGCTACCACGATCTCGACGGCAAGACCTCGGGGCTGCAGCCCGGCGACCTTCTGATCGTCGCCGGCCGCCCGTCGATGGGAAAGACCTCGCTCGCGCTCAACATGGCCGAGCACGTCGCGCTCGAAGTGGGACTCCCGGTCGCCGTTTTCTCGATGGAAATGGGCGGCGCCCAGCTCGCCATGCGCATGCTCTCTTCGGTCGGCAAGCTCGACGCGCACCGCGTGCGCACCGGCCGCCTCAACGACGACGAATGGTCGCGCCTGTCTTTCGCGCTTGGCAAGATGCACGAGGCGCCGCTCTACATCGACGAGACGCCGGCCCTGAACCCGATCGACCTGCGCGCGCGGGCGCGACGCCTGCACCGGCAGTGCGGCAAGCTTGGCCTCATCGTCATCGATTACCTGCAGCTGATGTCGGTGGCGAGCGGGCGCAGCGAAAACCGCGCCACCGAGATTTCGGAGATTTCGCGCTCGCTCAAGGGCCTCGCCAAGGAACTCAACGTGCCGGTGATCGCGCCCTCGCAGCTTAACCGCTCGCTCGAGCAGCGGCCGAACAAGCGACCCGTGATGTCCGACCTGCGCGAATCGGGCGCCATCGAGCAGGACGCCGACGTGATCATGTTCATCTACCG
>CAZALA010000018.1:0-35662 GCA_964485725.1 uncultured Propionivibrio sp.
CATCAGCGGGATCGTGAACTGGCCGACGGTGAGCACGTTGGCGACGCCCGAGCCCGAGATCGTGCCCATGAAGCCCGAGGAAATCACCGCCACCTTGGCCGGCCCGCCCTTGGCCGAGCCCACGAGGCCGAGCGCGAGCGCGTTGAACAGGCGGATCATCCCGGCGTGTTCGAGGAAGGCGCCAAAGAGGATGAAGAGAAAGATGTAGGTCGCCGAAACCAGCGTCGGAATGCCGAGGATACCGTCGCTGCCAAGATAGAGCTGGCCGACGATCTGGTCGAAGCCGTAGCCGCGATGCGCGATCGTCAGCGGCAGGTACTGGCCGAAGAAGCCGTAGGCAAGGAAGACGCCGCAGACGAGCGGCAGCGCCCAGCCCATGACGCGCCGCGCGGCCTCGAAAACGAGCACCGTGGCCAGCGTCGCGACGACGAGGTCGGCGGTATTCGGGTCGCCCGAGCGCTGGATCAGCTCGGCCTCGAAGACCATGTGATAGAAACCGAGCGCGAAGCCGAGCCCGGCCAGCAGAACGTCGTACCAGGGAATGTGCCTTTCGCTGCGCCCCTTGCTGCGCGCCGGGTAGAACATGAAGATCAGGAGCAGCAGGAAGCTCACGTGCAACGACCGGATGATCAGGCTCGAGAAGGGATGGAAGGCAGCAACCGCCAGCTGGTAGGTCGAGAACGCGAGGGCCGCGCCCATCGCGAGATGAGCACCCCAGCCGGCGAGCGTTCGCTGGTGGCCGTGCTCTTCGAAGTCGGAAGGCGCCGCGGCGGCGGCTTTTGAGTGGTCAAGTTCGATGATCGGTTCGCTCACGCTGTTCTCTTTCGCTGATCTGGATGCAAAAAATCCGGTCACGGCAGCAAGGTGCGGTGACCGGACCGATGAGGCGAAGGCCTTCGACTACTTCATCACCCCGACTTCGCGGTAGTAGCGCTCGGCGCCCGGGTGCAGCGGCGCCGGCGGCGTCTTGGCGGCGTTTTCCCGCTTGATCTGCTTGGCCGCCGAGTGCGCGGCGACCATCTGGTCCATGTTCTCGAACATCGACTTGGTCATCCGATAAACCGTCTCGGTCGACACGCCGTCGTGCGTCACGAGGTAGTTCTGCACCGAGATCGTCGAGACGTCGCTTTCCTGGCCTTCGTAGGTCTTCGCCGGGATGATGCCGACCTGGAAAGCCGGGTCGTTGATCTTGGTGACGATGTCGGCGGGGATCGTCAGGAAGGACACTTTCTGCGAGGTTGCGAGGTCGCGCAGCGCGGCGACGCCGAGGCCCGAAGAAAGCAGCGTGACGTCGAGCTGCTTGTTCTTCATGAGCTCGACCGACTCGGCGTACGAGAGGTACTCGACCTTGGAAAAGTCCTTATAGCTCATGCCGGCGGCGGCGACGATCGCGCGCACGTTGAGTTCGGTTCCCGACTTCGGCGCGCCGACCGAGATGCGCTTGCCCTTGATGTCGGCGAGCGATTTGACGCCCGAGTCGGCAGTGGCGACGAAATGAATGTAATTGGGATAGAGCGCGGCGATTGTGCGCAGCTTCTTCAGCGGTTGCGGGAAGCCCGCTTCGGCGTTGCCCTTCCACGCGTCGGAGAGCGAATCGCCGAGCGAAATGGCGACTTCGCCGCGGCCCGCCTGCAGCAGGTTGAGGTTTTCGGCGCTCGCCTTGGTCGCCTGCACCGCGGTCTTCGAGTCGGGGACCGACTTGCTGTAGATCTGCGAGAGCGCGACGCCGAGCGGGTAATACACACCGCTTGTGCCGCCGGTCAGGATATTGATGAATTCGGCGGCGTGCACCGGGAAGGCGAAGGACAGCGCCGTGGCGCCAATAGCAAGCGTCTTGCGGACAGAGAATTTCATCGATTTGTCTCCTGGTAATCGACTCTAAAAAAATGACAATCGGGCAGACGAGAAGCAGGCACGCGTATTAGTCAGCGCAGCGCCCGATCGGTTCAGTCGCCCGTCGTCCGGCTCGTTTTCCCGCCGCGTGCCGCCTTGTTTCCCAGTCGGGAAATCTCCCCGTCGCTGCTCTTCTTGTCCGATTTGTTGAGCAGCATACGCCATGTGGCATAAGGATGTGGAACTTCGCATAGCGGCCTTGGACCAAACTGCAGGCGCAAGATTCCTTTCTTTCAGCGAGTCTGCGCAAAAGCACCCAACTCGGGCGCCGACTCCGGCATTGCCGACCTTGAGCATTTGAACGGCCAAACCTTGAAAAACCGGGGCCGGCCAGACCAGAATCAAGGACGCCGGGCGGCGCACGATTTCGCCCGCTTCCGGGGGCAAGCGGTGTGCCTTCGCTTCGCGCATCGCGGTATTGCAACTGCGTGCGTGCCGCTGGCATCTTGACCAAAGGCAGGTTGGCAGCGACGCGAAGCGCGTCGGCGGCGGGCGCTTCAGCTTCGTACTGTCTTGAAGGTAAACGCAAAAACGGCGCGCGACGCCTTCAGACGTCGTGCGCCGTACGTGGCCGCAAGCGCGGCCATGCCAGCTGTTCGCGCTATTTGACTCTTCGACTATTCGACCTTGGCCTTGGCGCGCAGCGCTTCCATCATCTTGTTGACCTGCTGGCCCTGCGCCTGCTGCAGGAGGCGCGGTTTGACCTCTTCAAAAGCCGGCATCGGCATCGGGCGGCTGTCTTCGAGCAGGATCACGTGGTAGCCGAAATCCGATTTGACCGGCGTCTGCGTGTACTTGCCCTTTTCCAGCGCGACGAGCGCATCGCCGAAGGGTTTCACGAAATTGCTCGGGCTCGACCAGCCGAGGTCGCCGCCGCTGTCCTTCGAGCCCGGGTCGATCGATTGCCTGGCCAGTTCGTCGAACTTTTCGCCCTTGTCGAGACCGGCGACGATCGCCTTCGCCTCATCCTCGCTGGCGACGAGGATGTGGCGGGCCTTGTACTCGGTCGTTCCGAGCTGCGCCTTGATCGTCTCGTACTGGGCCTTGAGGTCGGCGTCGGTGACCGGGTTCTTCTTGAGAAATTCCTGCACGTAGGCGCGAACATAGATCGCCTGCCGCGCCGCTTCGGCCTGCGCGACGATGTCGGACTTCTTGTCGAGGCCCGCCTTCTTCGCTTCCTGGACGAGCAGTTCGCGCCGGATCAGTTCCTCGCGCACGGCGTTGCGAAGCTGCGGCGTGTCGGCTGCGCCCTGCGCCTGCTGTTCGGCGATGAAGACCTTGGCGAGGTTCTGCGAAACGGCGACGCCATTGACCGTGACAAAAGCATTGCCGGCGGCCGACGCCGGGGCCGACAAGAGCGCGCCGACGAAGAGGGCGGTCGCGAGTTTCGAAAGGGTGTGCATGTTGTTCCTTCTGTCGGAGGGTGGGTTGGGGGATGCCTGATCGTTATTCGTTATGGCTAATGGTGGCTGATGGTGGCTGATGGTGGCTAACCTTGCCTGGTGGCGCTAGCGATCGGTGCTCGGGTCGTCGGTCGATCCGGCAGCTTCTTCCGGGCTCAGCGCCCGGATGCTCAGGGCATGAATTCTACTACGCTTCAGGTCGCCGATGGCCGTGTAGACGAGTCGGTGTCGTAGGACTGTCGACTTTCCCGAAAATTCAGCCGAGACGATGAGCAGGCGATAGTGGCCACCTTCGCGGGCGCCCGCGTGCCCGGCGTGCAGCGCCGAGTCGTCGACAACTTCGATGCGCAGGGGCTTGAGCGCGGCCAGCCGTTCGCGAAACAGCGCCTCGATGCCATCGAGCGCGGCTGGCGGTTTTGCAGCGGCGCGGCTCACTGCGGCAGCGTCTTCCGGAAGGGTTTGACCAGCACCTTGGCATAGACGCCGGCGGCGACGAAAGGATCGCTGTCGGCCCATGCCTGCGCCGCGCCGAGCGAGGGGAACTCGGCGACGATGAGACTGCCGGAAAAGCCCGCCGCGCCGGGGTCGACCGCGTCGATCGCCGGGAAAGGCCCGGCGATGATCAGGCGCGCTTCCGCGAGCAGGCTTTGCAGCCGTTCGAGGTGCGCCGGACGCGCGGCGAGTCGTTTGGCAAGCGAGTCGGGCGTATCTTCGGCGATGATTGCGTAGAGCATTATTCTTTCTCCTCGATGTATTTTGACAGGAGCAGCGCCTGGCCGACCGCGAAGAGGACGAGCAGGCCGATGCCGCCAAAGACCTTGAAATTCACCCAGGCGTCGGTGGAAAAGTTGAACATGAAAGCGACCGCCAGGTTCACGAATCCCATCATCGCGAAAAAGCCGACCCACGACCAGTTGAGCTTGGCCCACAGCGCTTCGGGGAGCGCGAACTGTTCCTTGAGCAGGGCGCGGATCAGGTTCTTCTTCAGGAAGATGGTGCTGCCGGCGAGCGCCAGTGCGAAGGCCCAGTAGAGGACGGTCGGCTTCCACTTGATGAAGGTCTCGTCGTGCAGGAAGAGCGTCATGCCGCCGAAAACGCCGATGATGACGAGGCTCACCCAGAGCATCGTATCGACCTTGCGGTGCCTGAACCAGACCCAGGCGATCTGCGCGATCGTCGCGACGATGGCGACGACGGTGGCGACGTAGATGCCGCCGAACTTGAAGGCGACAAAAAACAGGGCGACCGGAAAAATGTCAAAAAGAAGTTTCATCGGGGGGTTCGCGAAGGAATCGGTGAATTATGGCCGATTATCGCGTGCACTGTCCATTTGCGCTCCGCGGGCTTGCTATACTGCGGCTGCGTTCCCCGGAGAATGGCATGAACCGAATCGTCATCGTCGACGACAGCGAAATCAACCTGACCCTGCTCAGCGCGCTCGTCGGCAAGCTCGGCAATTGCGAATCGCTGATCTTCCAGGCGGCGCCTGAAGGCCTCGAGTGGTGCTCGCAGAACCTCGCCGATCTTGTCATCGTCGATTACATGATGCCGGCGATGGACGGCATCCAGTTCATCACGCGGCTGCGCTCGGTGCCCGGGCGCGAAGAGTTGCCGATCCTGATGATCACCGCCAACGATGACAAGGACGTTCGCTACGAGGCCTTGCAGGTCGGGGCCACCGACTTTCTCACCAAACCCGTCGACCGCATCGAGTTTTCGGCGCGCGTGCTCAACATGCTGGCGCTCGGAACGAGCCGCAGGAAACTCGCGGACAAGGCGGCCTGGCTCGCCGCCGAGGTGAGCAAGGCGACCGCTGCCGTGCATGCGCGCGAACAGGAACTGCTCTT
Source organism: uncultured Propionivibrio sp. (assembly GCA_964485725.1). Taxonomy (GTDB): domain Bacteria; phylum Pseudomonadota; class Gammaproteobacteria; order Burkholderiales; family Rhodocyclaceae; genus Propionivibrio. Next base: position 5,144 of record CAZALA010000018.1, read on the forward strand.
TCGCATGTCGCGGGCGGCCGAATTCCGCGATCCGGAAACGGGTGCGCACATCCAGCGCATCGCGCATTATTCGAAGCTGATCGGGCGCAAGATGGGATTGTCGGATGCCGATCAGGCGCTCCTGCTGCACGCCGCGCCGATGCATGACGTCGGCAAGATCGGCACGCCCGACCACATTCTGCTCAAACCCGGGCGCTTGACGGCGGTCGAGTTCGAAGTGATGAAACGCCATGCCGTGATCGGCTACGAACTGCTCAAGGGCAGCGAGTCGAAAGTGCTGCAGGCGGCGGCGACGATCGCGGTTTCGCATCACGAAAAGTTCGACGGATCAGGCTATCCGCACGGCCTTTCCGGCGAGGCCATTCCGCTTTTCGGACGCATTGTCGCGGTCGCCGACGTCTTTGACGCGCTCACGTCGGAGCGGCCGTACAAGGTGGCCTGGGCGGTCGAACGCGCCGTCGATTTTCTGCACAGCGGCGTCGGCACGCATTTCGACCGTCACTGCATCGACGCCTTCTTTTCCTCCTGGAACGAGGTTCTTTCCATCCAGGCGAAATACCGCGACGAGCGCGCCTCCGAACCCGGCGGGATGAGCGCGTGAGCGAGGCCCAGGGTCAGGCCAAGTCGCCGGTGGAAGAGGCGATCAGGGTCGGCGCAAAACCGCTCTACGACCGCGGCGAGGCGGTTTTACGCTTCGACGGCGACGCCTCGCTGTTTGCCGAGATGGCTGCGCTGTACGTCGCCGAAAGCGACGCTTACGGCGCGGCGCTCGCGGCCGCGCTTGCCGCGGCAAAGGCGGGTGGCGCCACAAGCGCGCAAGCCTTGCAGCGCGAAGCGCACACGATGAAAAGCGTGTTCGCGACTTTCTCGTGCGAAAGCGGCCGGCTGCTGGCGCTGCGGCTCGAGCAGACGGCGGCGGCAGGTCGCCTGGAGGACGTCGAGGCACTCACCGAGGAAGTCGCCGCGGCGCTCGCCGCTCTTGCCCAGGCGCTTGCCGCCGAGGCCCTGGTGCCGCCGACTTAATGCAGCGTCTGCGAAGGCGCGCTGTTCTGCTCGGGCATTTCGGCGTGCACGGTCTCGCCTTCGACGTTGGGATAAAGCGGGGCGCCGCAGTCGTCGCAGAACTCGAAGGGGAACTGCTGGCCGTGCACGAGCACTTCCTTGATCCCGGACTCGCGCAGGATCGTCTCGACTTCGCCGATGGCGTCGGTCGATTCGTCTTCGACGCCAAGCAGCGGCCAGATGACGCCGTGATAGACCTCTTCGCTGTCGCGCGGACCGAAAGCGATGCGGTACTCCTCGAGACGTTTGTCGTGGAAACCGCCGATCACCGCGCGCAAGGCCTCGGCCGGCTTGCCGAGCGTCGTTTGCAGAAAGGCGACCGAGGCGCGCAGCGAATACGGGCGCGAAGCGACGTCGGCGGTGCGGCAGGCGGCGTGGTAGGAATCGGCGAGCAGGGTCTGAAAGGCACAACCGGTGAGCAGCGGCTCAAGGCAGGGGCCGCCCTGCTTGACCCATTCCTTGAGCGCCGATTCGCGCGTCACGGTTTCCGCTTCGTTCCAGCGAAAGAGCGGCATGCCGCGCGGCACCGCGATGGCGCCGATGAGATAGCGCGTGTCTGACAGAAACTGGTTGGTTTCGGGCATCGTCGCGACGTCGAGCTTGAGCGCGTTGTTGCACAGCGCCGCGCCTCCCAGATCGCGCATCAGCTGCCAGGTCTCGACGAAGCTTCGCGGCAACTGGTCCGGGCTGTACAGGTAGTCGGCGACCGCAAGCTGCGTGCTCGCGGCAAACACGTGCGCGCCAAGGTGCACCTTGAGCGTCTGCAGCGTGCTTTTCGGTATCGTTCCGGCCGGGATCGAGAAGCGCGACCAGGCGAGCAGCGGCAGGTTGAAGAGCAGGACGTCGTAGTCGCGTCCCTGATGCGACATCACCGAGGACTCGGCGCGCGATTCGATGAGGTCGGCAAGGCAGTCGTGAGCAGCGGCGTGCGAATCGAAGAGCCGGTCGAGCGAGGCATTGAGGTCGTCTTCGGCGCCGTCCTGGAGCAGTTTGTCGATGAGTTCGGCAAGCTGTTTTTCCCAGAAAGCTTCTTCGAGCTTGCCGCCCGCTTCCGAGAGGCAGGTCGCCAGCCGTCCGAGTTCGGTGGCGTCGGTCGAGATTCGCTTGCGTGAGGGGGGGCGGTTGCGCTTCATCAGAAGTCCGGGGTGGCCTTGAGCAAACCGCTATTGTAGCAAGGGAAGCGCGGCACAAGGACCGCCGGCAATCTTCGCCCGATGCCCGCCGGCCGCAAAACCGGCCCGGGCATCCTTGCCTCGTCGCTGCTGCCGGCCTCGGCGACGAGCCCGCTTCGATTACAATGGCGAGCCGGTTTGCCCTGCTGCTTTTTACCTTCCGCCTTCGGATAAGCGCATGCTCGTTCTCCTCTCGCCCGCCAAGACGCTCGATTTCGAAACCCCGTATCCGGCGCTGGCGGCGCCGACGCAGCCGGTTTTTCTCGACGAGGCGCAGACGCTCGTCGAAAACCTGCGCAAATTTTCGGCGCCGCGTCTTGCCAGGCTGATGGGCGTGAGCGACCGTCTGGCGGTGCTCAATCGCACGCGCTATGCCGACTGGGCGCGGCCTTTCACCCCGGAAAACGCGCGCCCGGCGCTTTTTACTTTCAACGGCGACGTCTATGACGGGCTTGCCGCGCGCACGCTCTCGCCGGCGCAGATCAGCTTCGCACAGGCGCACCTGCTCATCCTTTCGGGGCTTTATGGCGTGCTGCGCCCGCTCGACCTGATGCGGGCCTACCGCCTCGAAATGTCGACGCCGCTCGTCAATCGGCGCGGCAAGGATCTTTACGCGTTCTGGGGCGAACGCCTGACCGACGCGGTCGCGGCGGCAGCCACGGAAGCGGGCGCGAAGCAGGTCGTGAACCTCGCCTCGCACGAGTACTTCAAGTCGATCCACGTGAAAAAGCTCGCGCTCCCGGTGATCGAGCCGGTCTTCGAGGACTTTGGCGGCGGCCGCTACCGGGTGGTCAGTTTTCACGCCAAGCGCGCCCGCGGGCTGATGGCGCGCTTCGCGATCGCCGGGCGACTCAAACAGGCAGGGCAGCTCAAGACCTTCAGCGAGGCGGGCTACGCCTACGACGAGGCGGCTTCGGACGAAGCGCGCTGGGTGTTTCGCCGCAAGTCAGAATAGCGCTGCGGCGTCCTGCGCCGTGACAATGCGGCAGCGCCGCGCGCCGAGCCTGAAGCCGCGAAGCTCGAGCAGCCGCGCGTCGCGGGTGATGAGCAGATCGGCGCGGCAGCGCGCGGCGAGGACGATGAATTTCTGATCGTCGAGATCGCGGCAACGCGGCAGCGCGTCGTAGTCGTCACTCGCGTCGGTGCCCTCGCAAGCGGTGGCGAGTTCCCGGTAAGCGGCAAGGAGCGCGCTTTGCCGCTGCGCGTCGAGCGCGAAGACGGGATAGGCAAGAACGCGTTGCAGTTCGCCGAGGCAGACGGCGTCGGTGTAGCAGCTCGCCTTGCCGGTGCTCGTGGCAAGGCCGAGCGCTCTGGTCGATGGGTCGGCAAAGTGCAGGAGGTCGAGGATGACGTTGGTGTCGAGGACGAGACGCATGGCAGGAACAAAGGATAGCATTGCCGTGTGCACCCACGGAACCAATGCGGTGAAAGCGAATTGATGGCAAATCATTCCCCGGCGCTGATCTTGCGCGAAGAAGAAGTCGAGTTCATTGCGATCCGCGCGCAGGGCGCCGGCGGCCAGAACGTGAACAAGGTCTCGAACGCGATTCACCTGCGCTTCGATGTCGCCGCCTCGTCCCTGCCCGACGAAGTCAAGACGCGTCTTTTGGCGCTCTCCGACCAGCGCGTCAGCGCCGAAGGCGTCGTCGTGATCAAGGCGCAACAGCATCGCAGCCTCGAGCGCAATCGCATCGACGCGCTGACGCGGCTGCGTGAATTGATCGCGCGCGCCGCGCTCGTTCCCCCCGTGCGCCGGGCGACACAGCCGACGCGCAGCGCCCGCAAGCAGCGCGTCGACAGCAAGGTCAGGCGCGGCGCCGTCAAGCTCGCACGCCGTCGCGTCGAGGCGCCTTAAGCGATGAGCCGGCTCTTTCTTGCGCCGATGGAAGGCCTTGCCGACGTCGTCCTGCGCGACGTGCTGACGCGCATCGGCGGCTATGACGGCGCGGTCACCGAATTCGTCCGCGTCTCGGCTTCGCTGCTGCCGCTGAAAACCTATCTGCGCATCTGTCCCGAGCTTGCGCATGCGAGCCGCACGCGTTCCGGTACGCCGGTCGCCGTGCAGCTGCTCGGCGGCGACGCGCAGTGCATGGCCGAAAACGCTGCCCAGCTCGCGACGCTGGGGCCGGCCGGCATCGATCTTAATTTCGGTTGCCCGGCGCCGGGCGTCAACCGCAACGGCGGCGGCGCCATCCTGCTCGACGACCCGGCGCGCATCGGCCGTATCGCCGGCGCCGTGCGCGCCGCGGTGCCCGCAGCGATTCCGGTATCGGCCAAGATGCGGCTCGGCATGCGCGATACGAGCAAAACCTTCGCCTGCGCGCAGGCGCTCGCCGAGGCGGGCGTCGCTTCGCTCGTCGTGCATGCGCGCACGCGCGAAGAGGCTTACCGGCCGCCGGCGCACTGGGACTGGATTGCCAAAATCCGCGAGCGCATCGCGATTCCGGTGATCGCCAACGGCGAAGTCTGGAGCGTCGCCGACTACTGGCGCTGTCGCGAGGTCAGCGGCTGCGCCGACGTGATGATCGGCCGCGGCGCTGTCGTCGACCCCTTTCTCGCGCTCGCGATACGCGCCGCTCAGGCCGCCGGTGGCGAGGCCAGGCCGCGCGATCGCGCCGCCGACTGGTGCGAGCTCTTGCCGCTCATCGCCGAGTTCTGGCGGCAGGTCGAAAAGCGCTTGAGCGCCAAGGACGCACCGGGCCGCATCAAGCTCTGGCTGAACTCGCTGCGCGCGGGTTTTGCCGAGGCCGACGTGCTGTACTTTGCGCTACGGCCGGTGCGCGGCAGCAGCGAAGCGGCGCGCGTCCTCGCCGCGCACGCGGTGCCGGTGCTGCCGGCCGCAGCCGCCTGAGCGGCGCATCGTGCAGGCCAGTTCCCGCGTCCCGACGAGCGCTCAGACCGGCGTCCACGAAGATCTCGGCCGGCTGCTCGATCGCCATTGCGCGAGAGCGTTTCGCAAACCGTACGCCGACTACAACGTCGCCGCTTTTTCTGCCAGCATGGCGAGCTACGCAGCGCGCGGCGGCGGCGCGCCACTGATTCTGGATGCGGGCTGCGGCGTCGGCGAAAGCAGCATCGCGCTGGCGCGCGCTTTTCCCGACCACTACGTGATCGGCGTCGATCAGTCGGCTTCGCGCCTCGCCAGGAATATCGCCGGCAAGCGAGAATTGCCCGACAACCTCGACCTCGTTCGCGCCGACCTCGTCGATTACTGGCGCCTGCTGCGCGCGGCCGATATCCGGCTCTCGCGCCACTATCTGCTCTACCCGAATCCCTGGCCGAAGATCGGCCAGCGCCGGTACTTCCTCAACGCCCGCACTACAATCGCCACGCTGCTCGGGCTTGGTGGCGGCCTCGAGTGCCGCGGCAACTGGCGCATCTACGTCGAGGAATTCTGTTTTGCCGTCGAGCGTCTGGCGCAGCAGCCGGTCTTGTGCGAGGCTTATGAGCCCGAGATTGAAGCGGCATTGACGCCTTTCGAGCGCAAATACCTGGCCTCGGGGCACCGAGTTTATCGCGCCGGTGTGACGCTCTGATTTCGAGCGGGGGAGAAAAAGAATGGAGCGAAGAGCCTTTCTCGGCCGCTGCGCTGCCGCCAGCCTGGCGCCGCTGCTTCCAGGCGCCGCGCGTGCCGAGCCCGCGGCGGCCCCGGCCTTCGTGATCGCCGACGCGCACGCCCATCCCTACCAGATGTACGGCAGCCGCGCCTGGGATTCTTCGACGCCGACGCTGCCACTGCTCCAGGAGGCCGGCGTCGCCCTTTCGGCGTTCTCGGCAGTCGGCGACGCGGCTTTCCACCGCTCGCGTTCGGGCATGCCCTTCAGCGACACGCAGGCGCAGTTCGCCGAAACATTGGCGCGTAATGAAAAAGGCGAGCTCGACTTCCTGCTCAAGGCGGCCGACGTGGACGCGCTCCGTCCCGCGCCGGCACGCTGCACCGCCTTGCTGGCAATCGAGGGCGGCGACGCGCTCGAGGGACGGCTAAAGAATCTCGACGCTTTTTACGGGCAGGGCGTGCGCCTGCTGACGCTGCTGCACGATCGCGACAACGACATCGGCTATCACCAGCGCTCGGCGAGCGACGGCCCGCTCAGCGCTTTTGGCGTCGCGCTCGTCGAGCGCATGAACGCGCTCGGCATCGTCGTCGACGTCGCGCACGCCAAAAGCGAGACGCTCGCCGGCATCGCCGAAGTCAGCGCCAGCCCGCTGATCGACTCGCACACGAGCTTGCGCCCGGCCGGCGGACGGGCGCCGCGCCGGCTGCGCAGCTGGCAGGACATGGAGCGCGTCGCCAGGAGCGGCGGCGTCATGTGTACCTGGCCCTTCGCCTATGTGGAAAAGGAGGCTGCGCGCACGACGCTTGCACACTGGGCTGACGAGATCGTCGCGATGAAGGCGCGGATCGGCATCGAGCATTGCGCCCTCGGCACCGACGGCGGCGGCGGACTGCCGGCCTTCGTCGCGGGCTGGCGATCGATCGCTTCGCTGCCCGCGCTGTTTGCCGCGCTGCGCGTTGCCGGTTTGCGCGAGGACGAGATCGCAGCTTTCGCCGGCGGCAATTTCCTGCGTGTCTTGCGCAGCGCGCTGCGTTAAAGCGCCGCGATATCCGCGCCATCGCGGCAAGTTTTTCGTACGCCGAACAAAGCGGCTAGCGCTTGCGATTCGACGAGGAAAGCGGCACCATTGCGCTCTTTCCCAACGCCATAAAAACGGAGAACAAATGATCAACGTCCTCGCCTCGATCGAAGTCAAGCCAGGCCGCGTCGCCGAGTTTGTCGCGATCTTCAAGGCCAATGTGCCGAACGTTCTTGCCGAAGACGGCTGCATCGAATACGTGCCGACCGTCGACGTCGCGACCGGCCTGCCGCCGCAGGTGCTCAACGCGAACATCGTGACCATCATCGAAAAGTGGGAGAGCATCGCGCATCTGCAGGCGCATCTTGTCGCGCCGCACATGCTCGCGTACAAGGAGAAGGTCAAGGACATCGTCCTTGGCGTGACGCTGAAAATCCTCGCCGCAGCCTAGCGCGCTCGTCGCGAGAGCCTCACTTCCTGGGCTTGCCGACGTGAATCCCTGTCTTTCCTGCGGCGCTTGCTGCGCGGCCTGGCGCGTCGATTTCAACCGCGCGGAACTCGCGCAAGCGGGCGGAGCCGGCGTGCCGCTGGCGCTGACGGTGCCGGTGACGGCAACGCTCGTGCGCATGCGCGGCACCGACGAAGCGCCGCCGCGCTGCATCGCGCTCGAAGGCGAGATCGGCAGCAACGCGCGTTGCGGCATCTACGAGCAGCGGCCGCGGCCGTGTCACGAATTTGCGCCGTACGCGCCGGTCGGCATCGGCGACGAGGCCTGCGACCGGGCGCGCGCGCGTCACCGTTTGCCGCCGCTCGCGGACTGAAGTCGAAGGAGGCGCCAGCATGGCCATCGTCTTTGCCGTTCGCGGCGAGTATATCCAGCTCGACCAGCTCCTCAAGTCGACGGGGCTCGTGCATTCGGGCGGTTTCGCGCACGCCGAGATCGCCGCCGGCAAAGTTCTTGTCGACGGCCTGGTCGAGACGCGCAAGCGCGCCAAGCTGCGGCCGGGTCAGGGCGTCGCCTACGCCAGCGAGACGATCAACCTCGTTGCCGGGGAAGACTGAAGCGCGCCAAAATCGCCACAGCTTCGACCCACTCGCCATTTTGCCTTTGCTTGCTTCAAACGATCAGGAGTCCCACATGAACGGCAATTCCTACCTCGCAAGCGCCACGCGCTACGACGCGATGACCTACCGGCGCGCCGGCAAGAGCGGCCTCGTCCTGCCCGCGCTCGCGCTCGGCCTCTGGCACAACTTCGGCCAGGCGGCCGACTTCGCGACGGCTCGCGGCATCCTCTTGCGTGCCTTCGACCTCGGCATATTCCACTTCGACCTCGCCAACAACTACGGGCCGCCGTCGGGCGCCGCCGAGACGCTGCTCGGCAAGGTGCTCGCGAGCGATCTCAAGCCGCACCGCGACGAGATCATCGTTTCGACGAAAGCCGGTTACCGCTCGTGGCCCGGGCCGTACGGCATCGGCGGTTCGCGCAAGTCGATGCTCGCCAGCCTCGACCTTTCGCTCAGGCAGATGCAGCTCGACTACGTCGATATCTACTACTCGCACCGCTTCGACCCCGAAGTCCCGCTCGCAGAGACGATGGGCGCGCTCGCCTCGGCCGTGCAGCAGGGCAAGGCGCTCTACGTCGGCCTCTCCTCGTATTCGGCGAAGAAGACGAAAGAAGCGGCGGCGCTGCTCAAGGAGATGGGAACGCCTTGCGTCGTGCACCAGCCCTCGTATTCGATGCTCAATCGCTGGATCGAGGCCGATGTCCTCGCGACGCTCGCCGAAGAAGAAATCGGCTGCATCGTTTTCTCGCCGCTCGCGCAAGGCCTTCTGACCGGCAAGTATCTTGCCGGCATTCCGGCCGATTCGCGCAAGGCGCGCGGCGCGCCGTCTTTCCGCGACAACTACGTGACGCCCGAGAACCTCGAGAAGATCGGCAAGCTCGCCGAGATCGCCAGGCGGCGCGGCCAGAGCCTTGCGCAGATGGCGCTCGCCTGGGTCCTGCGCCAGCCGCAGGTGTCGTCGGCGCTGATCGGCGCGAGCCGGATCAGCCAGCTCGAAGAGAACGTCGCCGCGCTCGCGAACCTGTCCTTCTCGCCCGAGGAGCTTGCCGAAATCGATCTGTATGCGACCGACGCCAATCTCAATATCTGGGCGCAGTCGAGCAACGACGGTTGAGGAGAGGCGGCCTGAGCGACTGGGCTTTCAGCTAAGCGTGCTCTTATTGGACGCGCCGCTCGCGGCTCACGTCCATGTGCTTTACTGCTGACACGCTGGTTTCCGCGCCTGACGCGCGGGCCTTTCTTTCTTGAGGTCGCCAAGAAAGAAGGGCGAGAAAGAAGGCGACCCCGCGGCGCCGAAGGGAATGGGAAAGGCAGCACGCTGATCCGTTCGAGCGCGCAGAGCGCGGTGACACTCCTGCATTTCTCACCCCCTTCGTGCAGCGCCGGGCAACGCAGGAAAGCCGGGGGGTAGTCGGCGAGCATTGTTCGAGGGCGCAGCCCGAGGTTTGAGGGCGAAGCCCGAGTTGCGCAGCCGCCCCGGCTTTCCGAGTAGCGCAGGGGAGCCGGCGCAGCCGGCCGCAAACGCGGGGTCGCCCTTTCTTTCGCCCCTTTCTTTCGGCGAATCGAAAGAAAAGGGCCCGCGCGTCAGGCGCGGAAACCAGCGTGTCCACTACAGAGCACGTGGACGTGAGCCCCAAGAGATTGTGAGGCGCAGAAACCAGCGCGTCCGATGCAGCGCACGTAGAGGTTAGCGGCGCGAAGCCTACGCGCTAAAACGCCGGCGGGCAGTCGAAGCTCAGGAGCTCGTCGGTAAGCGGATGCGTGAAGGCGAGATACTCGGCGTGCAGCAAGAGGCGCGGCGCCTTCTGCCGCGCCGCCGGCCCGGCGTAGAGCGAGTCGCCGAGGATGGCGTGACCGAGCGCCTGCATGTGTACGCGCAGCTGGTGCGTGCGGCCGGTCTCGGGGACGAGTTCGACGCGCGTCGAGTCGCTCGCCGCGTCGTAGGACAGCACGCGGTAGCGCGTCAGCGAGGGCTTGCCGTTTTCGAAGTCCACGCGGTGCAGCGGCCGGTTCGGCCAGTCGACGAGGAGCGGCAGGTCGACGATCCCCTTCCCCTGCGCGAGCCTGCCGTCGACGCGCGCGACGTAGCGCTTGTCGACTTTGCGGCTGGCGAAGGCGATCGACAGGCGGCGGTGCATTTCCTTGCCGCGCGCGATGACGATAAGGCCGGAGGTGTCGCAATCGAGGCGGTGCACGATCAGCGCGTCGGGGTAGTCCTGCTGCACGCGCGTGATCAGGCAGTCGGCCTTGCCTTCGCCACGGCCGGGAACCGAAAGCAGGCCGCTCGGCTTGTTGACGACGATGAGCGCCGCGTCGGCGTAGAGGATATCGAGCGGGCCGCCGGGCGGCGTCACCTGGTGCGGCGCGGGCGCAAGGGGCACGCGTGCCTCAGCCAAAGATGTTGAAGTGATTCATGATCACCATGTAGATGGGGATCGTCGCCAGGCTCGCCAGCGTCGACACCGAGGTCTGCACGGCGGCGAACTCGTAGTCGCCATCGTAGGCCTTCGCGATGATCGCCGTCTGCGTCATGATCGGCATCGAAGCCTGGATGACGAAGACCTGCTTCATCAGCAGCGGCAGCGGCAAGTAGCGGCAGAGGACGATGACGATCGCCGGTGCCAGGATGAAGCGCGCGGCAAGCAGCGTCCACATCGTCCGTTCCGGCCGGATCGACTTCCAGTCGACGGCGTAAAGGACGATGCCGATGAAGATCATCGAGAGCGGCGTCGTCATGCTGCCGACCTGCTTGCAGACGTCGAGGAGTAGCGCCGGCGGCTTGATGCCGGCGAGAACGAAAAGCGCGGCGAGCAGGAAGGCCGTCAGCGGCGGCGAAAAAACGCGTTTCAGGTTGGCGAGCCAGGCGACGTGATGCGAACGCCTGGCGCCGTCGCGGCTGATGCCATAGACGCCTAGCGTCCAGAACAACACCGTGTTGCCGATGTAGAAGAGCAGGACGAAGGGCACGCTCTCTTCGCCAAAGAGCATGAAGTTCACCGGCAGGCCGATGAAGATCGTGTTCGAGAGCGCGAACATCGAACAGAAGGTGCCACGCCGCTTTTCCGGGACGCCGACGAGGCGCGCGGCGACGAGGGCGATCAGATAGCACAGGCCGAGCGCGGCGAAGGGCACGACGAGGCCGGGCGCGAGCGCGAGCAGCGATTCCCGGCTGTAATTGCCCGAGATATTGGCGATCATGTACGCCGGCAGCGTGACGTTGATGACGAGCGCGGCGATCGCCGCCGACTTCTTTTCGTCGAAGCCGAGGCGCCAGGCGATGAAGACCCCGATGCCGATCATCAGCAGGATCGAAAGAACGCTCTGGATTATTGCCATGGGAACCTAAAGTGAGAACGCCGCGTTCGTGTCACGATGCAGCGCGCCCGCCGGGGCAGGCGCGCTCGGGGCGCAACGATACCAGCTTTTTGCCGGCGCGAAAAAGCCCCTGCGCGAGCTGCCGGCTTCAGGCGCGGATTTCCTTGAGGAAGCGTTTGCCGGCGTCGAGGATCATCGCCTGGTCGGAGGAGAGGCCGATCAGCTGTACACCGCGGCGCAGAAGGTCCTGCGTCGTCGCCGCGTCGCCGGCGATGGTGCCGACGGCAACGCCGGCCTTCTTGCAGCGGGCAATGATGTCGTCCATCGCGGCGACGACTTTCGGGTGCTTCGGCTGTCCGGTGACGCCGAGCGCCTGCGAGAGGTCCATCGGCCCCATCCACATGACGTCGAGATTGGGCACGGCGAGCATCGCGTCGAGGTTCTCGATCGCCGCCAGCGTCTCGCAGTAAACGATCGTCATCACGTTCTCATTGGCCATGCGCGCGTAGGCAGCGGCGTCCATCGTGTTGTAGCCGCCGGCGCGGCTGGAAGCCGTGTAGCCGCGGCTGCCTTCGGGCGCGTAGAGCGCGCTGTCGATCACGTGCTCGACCTCGGCGACGCTCGAAGTCTCGGGGACCATGATGCCGAGCGCGCCGGCGTCGAGCGCCTGCAGGATCTGCGCACGCGAATTTTCGCGCACGCGCACGATCGGCACGATGCCCGAGATGTCGGCGGCGCGCAGCAGGCCGAGCATGCTCTCCTTGCTCATCTGGCTGTGCTCGTTGTCGACGATGAAGTAGTCGAAGCCGCAGAGCGCAAAGAGCTCGACGACCGAGGCGTCGGTCATCTTGGCAAAAGTGCCGATGTAAGGCTTGCCGGCTTTCAGGCCGGCTTTGAGCGGGTTGGCGCGGATCATTGTTCGGGGTCTCCGGAGGCGGGGTCGGGCGGGATGCCGTTGCGCGACAGGCGGATGTGCTCGCGCATCGCTTTTTCGGCGCGATCGGGCTTCTTGTCGATGATCGCCTGGACGATCTTGAGGTGCAGGTCGCCCGGGATGTGCGAAAAAATATCCTGCTTGGCGAGCGTGTTGCGCTGCAGCAGGTGGAACAGGTTGACGTTGTGCAAGGCGGTCTCGAGAGAGCGGCAGCCGCTTAAGCGCACGAGGTGCATGTGGAACTCGTAGTGCCGGTTCCAGAACGGATTGTCGGCCTCGGCCGAGCGCGGCAGCGCGTCGAGCTCCTCGGCAAGCCGCCGCAGCGTGCCCTGTTGTTCGCTCGTCAGTTCCATCTCGGCGACGAGACGCGCCGCCTGGCACTCGACCGCTTCGCGCAGCGCGTTGCGGTCGCGGATCGTCTCGGCGGTGAGGGCGACGACGCGCGAGCCCCAGCGCGGGAAGGACTCGACGAGGCCGTCGTATTCGAGGCGGTGCAGCGCCTCGATCACCGGGATCGTCGACACGCCGGTGAGCGCCGCCATCGCCCGGATCGACAGCTTCTCGCCCGGCGCGAGTTCGCCGGAGAGGATTTTCGCGCCGATCACGTCGTAGGCTTCGTCGCCCGACGAGGGCACGTCGTGGCTCGCACGCGCGGCGCGTTTCACGAGCGGATTCAAAGCCATGCCTGCCTTCCTAAAGTTTAAGACCCATCCGGCTGCCGATTTCAAGCAGGTCGGAGAGCGTTTTCGGCCCGAGCGGAATGCCCGCGGCGAGCCTTTGCTGCTTCTTGCGCTGCTCGATTTCGCCGGGCAGGAAGATCTCCTCGACGCCCGGTGCGCGCGCACTGCCCTTGATGTCGCGGATCATCGTGTCGATCTTGGCGCGGAAGTCGGCGAGCGGGACGAACTTCTTGACGTCAAGCACGGTGAAGTAGTGGCCGACGTTCTGCGGGTTCTTGAAGTCGTTCCACATGTTGCACAGATAGGGACCGAAGGCCGCGCCCGAGAGGACGCCGGAGAGCACGTCGAGCATCAAGGATACCGAATAACCCTTGGCGCCGCCAAACGGCAGCACGGTGCCGGCGAGCGCCGCCGCCGGATCGTTGGTCGGCTCGCCGTCCTTGCTGATCGCCCAGCCGAAGGGGATCGGTTTGCCTTCCTTGCCGGCCATGATGATCTTGCCCTGCGCGACGACGCTCGTCGCCATGTCCATGACAATCGGCGCTTCCTCGCCGGCGGGGATGGCGATCGAGAACGGGTTGGTGCCGAAGTAAGGCTTGATGCCGCCCCAGGGCGCCATCGTCGACGGCGCGTTCGACGCGGCGTAGCCGATCATGCCGTGCGCCAGCGCGCGCTGCGTGAAGAAAGCGGCGACGCCGAAGTGATTCGAGTTCCTCACCGTGACGAAGACCGAGCCGCTCGTTTCGGCCTTGGCGATCGCCAGGTCGATCGCGCGCACGCCGGTGACGATGCCCATGCTGTTGCAGCCGTCGAGCACCAGCGCGCCGGGCAGGTCGGCGACCACTTCGAGCCGCGCCGCCGCGTTCACCACGCCAAGCTCGATGCGTTTCAAGTAGATCGGCACGCGGCTGACGCCGTGCGAGTCGACGCCGGTGAGGTCGGCCTCGGTCAGGCTCTCGGCGATCAGCGCCGCCTCGTCGGCCGGCACGCCGGCCCTGGCAAAGACCTGGGCGACGAAGTCGCGCAGGCGCCCGCAGTCAATCGTCGTATCGGTCGCCTGGCTCATAGAATTTCGCACCCTTTCTCGGCGAGCGTCTTGTCGACCCAGGCGCGGTTGAAGCTGCGCGCGGCGATGTCCTTGAACACCTGCACTTCCATCGCGTTGTGCTCGCGCGCCTTGGCGAGGACCCACTGCGCGTCGGCCGGGCGGATGACGACGATGCCGTCGGCGTCGGCGGCGATGATGTCGCCGGGCAGCACCGCCTGGCCGCCGCAGACGACCGGCACATTGACTTCGCCCGGTCCGCTCTTGTACGGACCCTTGGGCGTCACGCCACGCGCATAGACCGGAAAGTCGAGCGCGGCGAGGCCCTCGACGTCGCGCACGCAGCCGTCGATGAGGAAACCCTCAATGCCGCGCGTGATTGCGTAGCGCATCATGATTTCGCCGCACAGCGCATGGTTCATGTCGCCCTGGCCGTCGACGACGATCACGTCGCCCTCTTGCGCGATGTCGAGCGCCTTGTGGAACATCAGGTTGTCGCCGACCGGCCCGCGCACGGTCAGCGCCGTGCCGAGCATCCTGAGCTTGCCGTAGGGGCGGATCGCCGCCGACACGCACGCGAGGCGGCCCATGTTGTCACCGATGTTGGCGACCGGAATGCCCTCGAACTCATCGACGAGCGCGCGCGGCGGCCGCGCGAACTGGGTGAAGACTCTGAAGCCGGGGTTGGCCATCGCATTACTCCTTGGGGTTGAGGTAGGCCGTCGCCAGGACGGAAAAATCGAGGTCGTCCTTGCCCTGGCAGCTGTCGTAGATCTGCGCGGCGAGCGCGGCGAGCGGCAGGTCGAGGTCCTGCGCTTCGTGCCGCGCGATCGCGAGGTCCTTCTTCATCAGTTTCAGCTTGAAGCCGCCGGCGTAGTCGGCGTTCAGGATCTTCTTGAACTTGTTCTCGAAAACGTAGGAGGCGCCCGAGCTGACGCGGATGATTTCAAAGGTCTTCTGAAGGTCGAGGCCGAGTTTTTTGGCGAGCGCGAAGGCTTCGGCGAGCGCCACTGCGTTGATCGCGGCGAGCATCTGGTTCACCGCTTTGGTCGCCTTGCCGTCGCCGACCTGCGGCAGGCGGAAGACGTTCTTGCCGAGGACGGCGAAAACGGGTGCCAGGGCGTCGATCGCCGCCGCGTCGCCGGCGGCGAAGATCGTCAGGCCGCCCGATTGCGCGCCCACGACGCCGCCGCTGACCGGCGCGTCGACGACGATCGCGCCCTTGGCCGCCCAGTGCGCGGCGACTTTTTTCAGCGCGCTCGCGGTGCACGAGGTCATTTCGAGAATGCGCACGCCCTCGGGCGCGGCGGCGAAGAAGGCCGGGTCGAGAAAGACGTTCTCGAGCGCGGCGTCGTCGGGCAGGATCGAGAGGATGAGGTCGACGCCGCGAACGGCTTCGACGTAGGACGGGTAAATCGTGCCGCCAGCTTCTTCGAGTTCCTCGCCGGCGAGCTGGTTTTCCTGCGTCGGATGCATGACGCTGCGCACTTCGAAGCCGGCCTGCGCGAGCCGCCTGGCCATCGGCAGCCCCATCGCGCCGAGGCCGACGAAGGCGATTTTATTGATCGTTGGCATGCTTTTCCTTTTCTGGTTTTGGCTTAATTGATCGCCGCTCGGCGTGCGCCGAAGGCGCGCCAGAGACGCTGCAGCAGCGGCAGGAAGAGGACGAAGAGCGCCGCGCTGAGCGGCGTCGCCGGGATCGGCCGCGAGAAGAAGAACATCGGGTCGCCGGTGCGCGACATCAGCAAGGCCTTGCTCAGGTTGTTCTCGAGCATGGGACCTAAGACGAAGGCGAGGATCAGCGGCGCCGATTCGATATCGAAACGCTTCATCAGATAGCCGATCAGGCCGAAAACGAGCGTCGCGTAAAGGTCGCTGATGTTGCCGGCGACAGCGTAGGAGCCGAGCAGGATGAACATGATGATGAGCGGCGAGAGGATGCCGTAGGGCACCTTGAGCATGCGCACGAAGAGGCCGATCAGCGGCAGGTTGAGGATCAGGCAGACGACGTTGCCGATGTACATGCTGGCGATGACGCCCCAGAAGACGTCGGCCCACTTGATCAGCATCAGCGGCCCGGGCGTCACGCCGTGCATCATCATCGACGCCAGGATCAGCGCCAGCACGCTGTTGGTTGGAATGCCGAGCGTCAGGAGCGGCACGAAGCCGCCGGCGGTCGCCGCGTTGTTCGCCGTCTCGGGACCGGCGACGCCGGCGATCGCGCCTTCGCCGAATTCCTCGGGATGCCTGGCGACCTTCTTCTCGACCGCGTAGCTCATCAGCGAGGCGATCGCCGGCATGCCGCCGGGAATGATGCCGATGCCAAAGCCGAGGAAGCTGCCGCGCAGCATCGGCCAGGCCGAGTCCTTCCAGTCCTTGAGCGTCGGCAGGAGGCCCTTGGGCGTGCCGAGCACTTCGCCGACGGCCTGGCGTTTTTCGATGTTGTAGAGCACTTCGCCAAGACCGAAGAGGCCCATCGCGAGCGGAATCAGGCCGACGCCGTCCTGCAGGTAGAGGGTGCCGAAAACGAAGCGGTCTACGCCCTGGATCTCGTCGGTGCCGACGGTGCCGAGCAGCAGGCCGACGCAGGCCATGAGCAGCCCCTGCACGCGCGATTTGCCGGTCAGGCCGCCGATGCAGACGAAGGCGAAGAAGAGCAGGGCGAACATCTCGGGCGCGCCGAATTTCAACGCCGTTTCGGCGAGGAAGGGCGAGATCAGCATCACCGCGACGACGCTGACCGTGCCGCCGACGAAGGAGCCGATCGCCGACATGCCGAGCGCCGGCCCGGCGCGGCCCTTGCGCGCCATCTTGTAGCCGTCGATGCAGGTGACGACCGAGGCCGCTTCGCCGGGGATGTTGACGAGGATCGAGGTGATCGAGCCCCCGTACATCGCGCCGTAATAGATGCCCGACATGACGATCAACGCGGTCACCATGTCCATGCCGACGGTGATCGGCAGCAGCAGGGCGATCGTCGCCGTCGGGCCGAGGCCGGGCAGGACGCCGATCACCGTGCCGATGAAGGCGCCGAGAAAGACGGCGAGCAGGTTGGCCGGCGTCAGCGCGACGGCGAAGCCCTGCAGCAGGAGGTTAAGCGTATCCACGGGGCATCCTTGGTGTGGCCTACCAGCCGAAGGGCAGCGGGATCACGCCGGGCGGCAGCGAGACCTTGAGCAGGACCTTGAAGAGAACGAGCGAGCCGAGCGCGGCAAGGGCCGCGATCGTAAGGCTCGAGCGCCACGACCGGCGCTCGACGAAGCGCAGCTGGGCAAGCAGCATGAGCGCCGTCGTCGTCAGGTAGCCGAGCGTTTCGAGCAGGGCGACGTAGAGCACGAGCGTCGACAGCGAGATCGCAAAGCGGCCCCAGCGCGACTCGCCGGCGCCGGCCTCAACCGCCGCGTCGGGCTCGGGGCGCAGGACGAGCAGGGCGCCCAGGGCCCACATCACGGCGGCGACCGAGAGCGGCCAGAAACCGGCGCCCGGCGATTGCGGCGTGCCGACGCCAAAACCCCAGGCGGCGATTGCCACCGGCGTCGCGATGAGCACGGCGGTGATCCCGAGAAAGCGTTCTACGCGCATCTGCGTCCCTTCGCCGGCAGGCTTTACGGCGCTTTCGGCGCGTCGAGTTTTACGGAGTCGCCGATCTGGTCGTACATGGCCTTCAGCGCCTTGCGAAAGTCCTCGCCGTTGAGATAGGAAATCTCGAGCTTGAGTTTTTCGGCAGTGGCCTTGAACTGCGGGTCGTCGTAGGCCTTCTTGAAGGCTTCGCCAAGCTTCTGGCGAACCGCGTCGGGAACGCCCTTGGGCAGGACGAGGCCCTTCTGGTTGTCGATATAGACGTCGTAACCGAGTTCCTTCAGCGTCGGCGCGTTCGGCTCGGTCGGCGAGCGCTCGAGCGCCGAAATCGCAAGACACCTGACGCGGCCGGCCTGGACGAGTGCGTAGGCTTCGTTCGGCGAGGCCATGGCGAAGCTGACGTGGCCGCCGGCGAGCGCGGCGAGGGTCTCGGCGCCGCCCTTGTAGGGAATCGGCGTCACCGTCATGCCGGTTCTCTTCTCGGTGACCTGCACGGTCGCATGGTGCAGCCCGCCAATGCCGGACACCCCCGAAGTCAGTTTGCCGGGGTTTTTCTTGCCCTCGGCGATGAGATCGTTCATTGATTTGAACGGGCTGTCGGCGAGCACGTAGAAGCCGACGCGCTCGACCATGACGCGCATCACCGGGTCGAAATCGGCGACCGGGTTGAACGGCAGCTTCTTGTAATGCGGCACGGCGACGGTTTCGCTGCCGCCGGCGACGAGCAGGGTGTAGCCGTCGGGCTTGGCGTTATAGACGTACTGTGCGCCGATGATGCCGGTCGCGCCCGGTTTGTTGGTGACGACGATCGGCTGGCCGAGGTATTTCGTCGCCACTTCGGCGATCGAGCGCGCCGCCATGTCGGTGCCGCCGCCGGGCGCGAAGCCGACGATGATCTCGATCGGTTTGTTCGGGAACTCCTGCGCGCCGGCCGGCGCGGCGAGGGCTGCGGCGGCAAGAACAGCGGTCAAAGCGATGCGCTTGAACATGACATCCTCCGTGTTGGTTATCACTGTTATAACAGTTAGAACGCGAGCAGTCTAAAAGGGAATTTTCGCGCCTGCAAGCTTTTTCTTGCACCCGCCGGGGCGATCGCGCGGCGGCGGCGCCGCTCTTCTCCGCCTCTTCTCCGTTACACTTGCGGCTTGCCATGACAACAGCTTCGAGACCGGCAAGGCGGCGCGCTCGGGGCGCAAATCGAGGGTCGGATGAACACTTTTCTGCATCAGGTGGCGATTGCCGCGCCGCTGTTTTCGCTCGTCGTCGCCGGCTATCTCGTCATGCGCATTTCGGGCTGGCCGCCGACGATGTCCGACGCGCTCTCGCAGTTCGTCTTTGCCGTCGCGCTGCCGGCGATGCTGTTTCGCCTGATGAGCGACTTTTCCAGCCTGCCGCCGGTCGATGCCCGCCTGCTCATCGCTTTCTTCGGCGGCTGCCTGATCGTCTTCGCGCTCGGCCGCCTGCTCGCCTGGAAGGTCTTCGGCCTCGACGGCGTCGCGCAGTCGGTGTTCGCCCTCGGCGGCGTCGCCTCGAACAACGTCATGCTCGGCCTGCCGCTCGCCAAGGTGACGCTCGGCGACGAGGCGATCCCGTCGGTCGCGCTCGTCATCGTCTTCAACGCGCTGATCCTGTGGACGCTGGTCACCGTCTCGATCGAGTGGGCGCGGCACGGCAGCTTCTCGCTGCGCGGCTTCTCGCGCACGCTCTTGAACGTCATCAGGAACCCGATCGTCGCCGCGATTTCCTGCGGCACGCTGTTCGGCCTCACCGGCTGGCCGCTGCCGGCGAGCGTCGATACGCCGCTCTACATGATCGGCCAGGCCGCCGCGCCGATGGCGCTCGTCGCGCTCGGCATGGCGCTCGTCGAATACGGCGTGCGCGACGGCTGGAAGCTGAGCCTGACGATCAGCAGCATCAAGCTCCTCGTGCAGCCGCTCGTCGTCTGGCTGCTCGCCCGGCTGCTCGGCCTGCCGGAAATGGAGACGCGGGTCGTCGTCCTGCTCGCCTCGATCGCCGTCGGCGCGAACGCCTACCTGATGTCGCGCCACTTCAAGGTGCTCGAGGGGCCGACCGCCGGCAGCCTCGTCCTCTCGACCGGACTCGCGGCGCTGACGACGCCGCTGGTGCTGACGCTGCTCGGGCAGTAAAATGTCGCTCGCGCGCCGGTCGGCCGTTCGGTTTTCCGAACGCCAAAACGCCCATCGGTCCGGCTGGCCGGACAGCGTTCCGCGGCGAGAATAAAAGTGGCCCCCGGAACAAGGCCTTACAGACGGCCGCAGCTGGATCGATTATTGCCTTAACTCTCGCGCGGCAGGCAGCGGGATACGCGGATAGGTTCGCCAGATACGAGGCTAGCGCGGGCCATAATTATTTTGAAGAAGACCGCGAAAAAGGCATCGCTTTAACACAGTTCAACCAACCTCAAAGGGGGATTTAATGAAGCCACACAACAAACTCCTGCTCGGCTTTCTGCTGGGCGTGATCTTCGGCCTGATCGGCTATTACTTCGTGCCGGCGAAGGATTTCGCCTTCATGACCCGGGTCAGCGAAGTCCTGACCTTTGTCGGCGCGATGTTCCTGCGCCTGATCTTCATGGTCGTCGTCCCCCTGATCCTCTCGGCACTGATGCTCGGCACGATGGAACTCGGTCGTGGCGCCGGACTTGGCAAGGTCGGCGGCCGCTGCCTGTTCTTCACCGTCGTTCTGAGCAGCATCGCCGTGGTCAACGCGATCACGCTGACCAACGTCCTCAAGCCGGGCGTCGGACTGCAGTTCGACAAGGCCGCGCTGGCCGCCAACTCGGGCGTGCTGAGCATCCAGAAGAATGCCGCGGCGACGCAGGGCAAGGCCTGGTTCCAGTACATCGTCGACCTCTTCCCGCAAAACCCGATCGATTCGGCGGCGCGCGCCTTCTCGGGTGAAATCGTCGCCCTGATGGTCTTTGCCCTGGTCTTCGGCTGGGCGCTCTCGACGGTCATCAAGAACGACGACCACCCGATGACGCAGGTCCTCGAGTCGATCTTCCAGGCCGCGATGAAGGTCATTGAACTCGCCATGAAGCTCGCCCCGTACGCGATCTTCGGCATCGTCTTCAACACCGCCTACCGCCTCGGCGGCGGCTTCCTCGGCAACGTCGCGTATTTTGCGCTCGTCGTCGTCCTCGGCCTGCTGCTGCAGTTCGTCGTCATCTATACGCTGTTCCTGAAGTTCGTCGCCAAGACCGAGCCGCTGACCTTCTACAAGCAGTGCCGCGAAGTCTATCTCTACGCCTTCTCGACCGCTTCGTCGAACGCCACCTTGCCGCTCGCCCTGCGCTGCGCCGAAGATGTGCTCAAGCTGCCGCGCAAGATCTCGCGCTTCGTGCTCACCGTCGGCGCTTCCGCCAACCAGAACGGTTCGGGCCTCTACGAGGGCGTGACGGTGATGTTCCTGGCGCAGGTCTATGGCATCGACCTGTCGGTCGGCCAGCAGATTCTCGTCGTCCTCATGTCGATTCTCGCCGGTGTCGGCACCGCCGGCATCCCGGGCGGTTCGCTGCCGCTGATCGTCGTCCTGATGGTTCAGGTCGGCATCCCGGCCGAAGGCATTGGCCTGATCCTCGGCGTTGACCGCTTCCTCGACATGTGCCGCACGACGCTCAACGTCGCCGGCGACCTCGTCATCGCCAAGCTGATCGCGGCCAAGACCAGCCAGGCCGAGGTGGACGCGATGAATGACGACGGCCAGGCAGTCCAGACCGCCTGATTCTCGCCGTGCAGCAGTGCAAGAATCCCCCGGCCTCGTCCGGGGGATTTTTTTCAGCCACAGGAATTTCTTCGCCTCTGCAGTCGTCCTTGAATTACGGCAGCTGAACAGCTATAAACCGGCAGGCTCGATCCATTCTCCAGCTGAGAGCGCGTGCAAGTGAGCAAATCCGCAAGCGACCGCTTTTCCCTTCGCTTCCCTGTCCTGACGGCGTCGCTGCGCACCCGCCGCTTCTGGCGCCTCGCCGCGCTTTATGCGCTGATCGTCGTGCTCGCGCTCGGCGTCTCGGTTGCGACTTATCAGATCAGCCAGCAGCTTGGCCTCGCCGAATTGAAATCGACCGGGCGCTATCGTCTCGATCTGTACTCGGCGAGCCTCGAGCGCGAAATCAGCAAGTACGCGTATTTTCCCGAAGCGCTCGGGCTCGAACGCGACGTCATGGATCTTCTCGACGTCCGCCTGACCGGCAAGGTCAACCGCTATCTCGAAGAGCTCAACGAACGCGCCGGCGCCTTATCGATCTACATCATGAACCGCGCCGGCCGCGTGCTCGCCTCGAGCAACTGGCGCCGGGCCGACAGCTTCATCGGCGAAGACCTCTCGTTCCGCCCGTATTTTCGCGACGCCATCGAGAACGGTCGCGGGCGCTTTTTCGGCATCGGCACGACCAAGGGAGAGCCCGGCTATTACCTGTCGTCGGCGCTCGTCGAAGACGGCAACATCATCGGCGTCGCCGCCGTCAAGGTCAGCCTTGAGCAGCTGGAAAAATCGTGGGCCACCGTCGAGGCGCCGGTTTTCGTCGCCGACGAGAACGGCGTGATCTTCTTGAGTTCAGTCGCCGACTGGAAATTCAAGACCCTGCGTCCGATCGACGAGGCGGCGCGCAGGCTTTTCGACGAGACGCAGCAATACAACCGGCGCGCGCTGCCATCGATCGGCGTCAAGGACTTGGACAACCTCGGCGGGTCGGCGCAGATCGTCAGGGTGCCGCACGAGAAGAACGAAACCGTCTCGGTCTATCCCGTCGCCGGCAGATTCCTGCTCCTGTCCAAACGCTTTCCTGGCTCGAACTGGGCGCTCACGGTCTTTTCCAACCTCGACCAGGTCGACAACATCAGTGCGATCCGTGCCGCCGTCGCCGGGGTCAGCACGGTGCTGCTCTGTATTCTCGCGATCATGTTCAACGAGCGCCGCCGCCACCTGCGCGACCGGCTGGCGGCGAGGGAGGCCTTGCAGAAGGCGCACGACGAGCTCGAGATCAAGGTCGGCGAACGCACGCGCGACCTTTCCAGCGCCAATCAGAAGCTGCAGGCCGAAGTTGCCGAACGCGCGCGCGCCGAACGCACGCTGCGCGAGGCGCAGGACGAACTGATCCAGGCCGGCAAGCTCGCCGTCATCGGCCAGCTCTCGGCGAGCATCGCGCACGAACTCAATCAGCCGCTGGCGGCGCTGCACACGCTCTCGAGCAATGCCGCGCGCTTTCTCGACCGCGGTGACGAAGGCACGGCGCGCGCCAACCTCGAACGGATCGGCCAGCTCGTCGAGCGCATGGGGGTGATCACCCGGCAGCTCAAGACCTTTGCCCGCAAATCGACGGGGCAGCCGCAAACGGTGGTCATCCGGCAAGTCGTTACGCATGCCATTGCCTTGCTCGATCACCGTCTGCGAGCGGCTGGCGTCGAGCTCATCATCGATTTTGCCGAGCCTGCGCTTGCCGCTTCTTGCGACGCCAATCGCCTCGAGCAGGTCATCGTCAATCTCCTCGGCAACGCCATCGACGCGATCGCCGGACAAGCGGCGCCGGTCATCGAAATCGCGGCCAGCCGGCGCCAGGACTTCGTCTGCCTCGCGGTGCGCGACCACGGCGCCGGTCTTTCCGATGAAATCCGCGCGCGGCTGTTCGAGCCCTTCTTCACGACCAAGGCGGCCGGCCTCGGCCTCGGCCTCGGTCTTGCCATCTCGGCCGGAATCGTCAGCGATTTTGGTGGTACGCTGAAGGGCGCCAACCACCCTCAGGGCGGCGCCGTGTTCACGCTTGAAATCCCCATTGCCGAAGACCCCTTGCGCCCATGATTGTCAAAGTACTGATCATCGAAGATGATCCGGACGTCCGCCTCGGTTGCGAACAGGCCTTGCAGCTGGATGGGATCGCGACGCTGAGCGCCGCCAGTGCCGAGGAGGCGCGCCGCCACGTCAGCCGCGATTTCGCGGGCATCGTCGTCAGCGACATCCGCCTGCCGCGCATGAATGGCATGGACTTCCTGCGCGAAATCGCCGCCATCGACGCCGAGCTGCCGGTGGTTCTGATCACCGGGCACGGCGACATTTCGATGGCCGTGCAGGCGATGAAGGACGGCGCTTACGATTTCCTGCAAAAGCCGTTCTCGTCGGAGCAGTTCGTCGAGATCGCCCGGCGCGCGCTCGAGAAACGCCGCCTCGTCCTCGAAGTGCGCGAGCTGCGTCAGCGCCTCGAGGGCAACAATCGCATCGAAGCCAGGCTGATCGGTCGCTCGGGCGGCATGGTCCAGGTTCGCGAAATGATTTCCGGCCTTGCCACGAGCGCCGCCGATGTCCTCATCCACGGCGAGACCGGCACCGGCAAGGAGCTTGTCGCGCGTTGCCTGCACGAAGCGAGCACGCGGTTCAAGGGCAACTACGTCGCGATCAATTGCGGCGGCATTCCCGACACGCTGTTCGAGAGCGAGATCTTCGGCCACGAGGCCGGCGCGTACACCGGGGCCAGCAAGCGCCGCATCGGCCGCATCGAGTACGCCAGCGGCGGCACGCTATTCCTCGACGAAATCGAGGCCATGCCGATCAGCATGCAGGTCAAGCTGCTGCGCGTGCTGCAGGAGCGCTCGCTCGAGCGCCTCGGCTCGAACACCGCGATTCCGGTCGATTGCCGGGTCATCGCGGCGACCAAGCAGGACCTGCGCAGCCTGTCCGAGCAAGGCCTCTTCCGGGCCGACCTTTACTATCGCCTGAGCGTGGCGACGCTCACCCTGCCGCCGCTCAGGGAACGTCGCGAAGACATTGCGCTGCTCTTTCAGCATTTCCTGCTGCAGGCCGCGGCGCGCCATGGCCGCCCGGTCCCTGTCGTCGACCCCGCACAGAACGATTGCCTGCTCGCCTATCAGTGGCCGGGCAATGTGCGCGAGCTGCGCAACGTCGCCGACCGCTGCGTGCTCGGGATCGAAGGCGGGACCGTGCCTTTCGCTGCCGAAACGAGCGAACAGCGCCGCCCGCTCGCGCAGACCGTCGAGGCTTTCGAGCGGGCGATGATCGCCGACGCGCTGCAGCGCCACCAGGGCAATCTGACGCGCAGCGCCGAAGCCTTGAGCGTCCCGAAAACGACCCTGCACGACAAGATCAAGAAACACGGCCTGTAAGTTCGGGCGCGGTCTTGACCTGCCCCGGCGCGAGCTCCCGCGATAGCCGCCGCGAGGGCGGCTGCCCTCAGGCGGCGCGGCCGACGTTGCCGACGGCGCGAAGGAATTCGTTGCGCAACTGATCCGAAGTTTCGAATTCGCCGGCGAAGGCCTGCGTGATGACGCGTTCGTCACCGCGCCGGTCCTCGCCGAGCAGGAGGCAGAGCTGCTCGGCCTCGATCACGCAGGCTGCCCCGCGCGCCTTGCCATGGAGCATCATCGCTTCAGCGATGTCGCGCGTCATCCATTCCTGGTAAGTGAAACGGTGGCCGATCGCGTCGACGAGCCGCGCGATGCGGCCGAAGCCATGCAGACGCCCGCCCGGCAGGTAAGCCACGTGTGCGACGCCGCGAAACGGCACGAGGTGATGCGGGCAGAGCCCATGAACGGCGATGCCGCGGACGATGATCATGTCGCGACGATAATCGTCGAAGCCGTCGCCGAGCGCGCTCGCCGGGTCGAGATCGTAACCGCCGAGCAGGCGTTTTTGCCACAGTTCGCGAACGCGCTGCGCGGTCTTGCCCATGTGCACCGCGTCCGGTGCAACGCCGCAGGCGGCGAGGAGATCAGTGACCGCGCGCTCGAAAGCGGGCGCGTCAAAAGCGTTGCGGCGCGGGATGCCGACGGCGCTCGCGGGCGGCGGGCAGGGCTCGTGGTCACCATGATCGTGAAGCTCGGGATGGTCGGACATTTCGGGCTCGCGCTTCGGGTTGGCAAGCAATGATCATACACGGCATCGGTGGCGGGTTTCGCGGCTGCACCGGGGCGGCAGGCTGGCGCGTGCAGAATTTGAGCCGTTTGACGCCCCTTGGCATCCGG
The DNA here is from genome assembly GCA_964485725.1 of uncultured Propionivibrio sp. GTDB lineage: Bacteria > Pseudomonadota > Gammaproteobacteria > Burkholderiales > Rhodocyclaceae > Propionivibrio. The sequence continues at coordinate 30,562 of CAZALA010000018.1, forward strand.
ATGGGTGATAATGGCGAACTTAGTTGGATCTTGAGGGTCTTTCCGCTTGCGGTGGACCCGTATACGGGTTCTGGAAGGGCAATAGATGAAGTGCGTCGACGATTTTCGCCTGATGTTCGGAAACAGGGAGTTCGTGCCAATTGTCATCGGTGGTATGGGGGTCGATATCTCAACGGCTGAATTAGCGCTGGAGGCGGCGCGCCTCGGCGGCATCGGGCATATCTCGGACGCGATGGTCAACACCGTGGCGGACCGGCGCTTCAACGCGAAATTCGTCAAGGACAAGCTCAGGCAGTTCAAATTCAACGTCGCCAACCCGGACAAGTCGATCGTTCAGTTCGACTTGGGCCAGCTTGCCGAAGCGACCAAGATGCACGTCGGCAAGACGATGGAGGCGAAAAAAGGCCCCGGGCTGATCTTCGTGAACTGCATGGAAAAGCTCACGATGAACGCGCCCAAGGAAACGCTGCGCGTGCGCCTGAAAGCCGCGCTCGACGCCGGCGTTGACGGCATCACGCTCGCCGCCGGTCTGCATCTCGGATCGTTCTCGCTGATCGAGGATCACCCGCGCTTTCGCGACGCCTTCCTCGGCGTCATCGTCTCTTCGCTGCGCGCCCTGCAGCTTTTCATGCGCAAGACGGTGCGCAGCAACCGCTTGCCCGACTACGTCGTCGTCGAAGGCCCACTTGCCGGCGGTCACCTCGGTTTCGGCCTGGACTGGGCGAAATACGACCTTGCGACCATCGTCGCCGAGATCAAGGCCTGGCTCACCGCCGAGAAGCTCAATATTCCGTTGATCCCGGCGGGCGGGATCTTTACCGGCAGCGATGCCGTCGCTTTCCTCGAAAGCGGCGCCGGCGCGGTGCAGGTGGCGACGCGCTTTACCGTCGCCAGCGAATGCGGTTTGCCCGAGGATGTGCAGCAGGAGTATTTCAAGGCGAGCGAGAATGAGATCGAAGTGAACATGATCTCGCCAACCGGCTACCCGATGCGCATGCTCTCGTCGAGTCCGGCGATCGGTGACGGCATCCGGCCCAACTGCGAAGCCTATGGCTATCTGCTCGATGCCAGCGGCAGCTGTTCCTATATCACCTCGTATAACCGCGAAACCGCGGCGCATCCCGAGCTGCGGCGCGTGTCGGTCAGGGACAAGACCTGCCTGTGCACGCAAATGCGCAATTTCAACCTGTGGACTTGCGGCCACAACACCTACCGCCTCAAGGATACGACGCGCAAACTCGATGACGGCACGTATCAGCTCTTAAGTGCCGAGCATATCTTTCACGACTACCAGTTCAGCACCGATCACCGCATTGCATTACCGGATTAGTGTCGGCTTTTGCCAGCGGTTCCGTCATTTGGCATCCGGCCTTGCTGTTGTTGTGAAGCAGTTCTTTCAACTTTTTCACCTTGGAGGCCAAATTGGGCACGAAGCTATACGTCGGTAATCTTAGCTACGATCTCAACAAGAATGACCTGGAACAGATGTTCGCCGCTTACGGTACGGTGACTTCGGCGCAGGTCATCACGGACCGTGAAACGCAGCGTTCGAAAGGCTTTGCCTTTGTCGAGATGGGCAGCGAGCAGGAAGCGCAGGCGGCGATCGCCGGACTCAACGGCAAGAACGTCGATGGCAGGGCGCTCACCGTGAACGAGGCAAGACCGCAGGAACCGCGCAGCGGCGGCGGTGGCGGCGGCTTTGGCGGCCAGCGCAGGGGGCCGGGCGGCGGCGGCGGGCGAGGCTCGTACGGACCGGGCCGCGGTGGTGCCGGCGGCGGTGGGGGCAGTGGTGGTGGTGGCGGCGGGGGCAATCGTTATTGAGCGAAGTCTGATGGTCTAGCCCGCGGCGCGGGCGGCTACCTCGCTTCCTCTATTTTTGGCATTCATTCGGCAGGCTGGCCGATCAAGGATATCGCTTTGGCAAAACCTAATTACTCGTTCGAAAAGCGGCAAAGAGACCTCGAAAAGAAAAAGAAACAGGAGGAAAAGCGTCTGCGCAAACTCGAGAAAAAATCTGCAGACGACGAACCGCACGCGGCTGGTCAGGCCCAGGCCGAGACGCCAGTACCGCCTGCCGGCGAGCCGAATTAAAGCGCGGCGCGGCGCCCTGCGTGCTGGCGCCGGCTGCGCCGGCCGGCACGGTCGCCTGCGCCTTGCCGGCTTTGCCGTGATACCCGAGACCCTTCCGCGCCGATGCTGAGCTACCGCCACGCCTTTCACGCCGGCAACCACGCCGACGTGCTCAAACACCTCGTCCTCGTCGAACTCGCGCAGTATCTCGCTCAGAAGGACAAGCCTTTCTGGTATGTCGACACGCACGCCGGCGCCGGCGCCTACGCGCTCGACTCCGGTTATGCGGTCAAGCTCGCCGAGTACAAGGATGGCATCGGCCGCCTGTGGGGGCGCAACGACCTGCCGGCGGCGCTGAAGGCTTACGTCGAGCTCGTGCGCAAGCTCAATCCGGAAAGGCGGCTTGTCGCCTACCCCGGTTCGCCGTACTTCGCCTTGTGGACGATGCGCGAAGGCGACCGCCTGCGGCTCTTCGAACTGCACAGCAAGGACGCGCGCCTCCTGCACGAGAACTTCGGCGACGCCGGCAAGCAGGTCCTCGTCGAGAGCGGAGACGGCTTTGCCGGCCTGAAAGCGCTGTTGCCGCCGCCGCCGCGACGCGCGCTCGTCCTGATCGATCCCTCGTATGAGGACAAGCAGGACTACGAACGCGTCGTGCAAGCGCTGAAAGAGGCGCTGGTGCGTTTTCCCGGCGGCACGTACGCGCTCTGGTACCCGCAACTGACGCGCCTTGACGCGCACGAATTGCCGCGGCGTCTGAAGCACCTGGGGTCAAAGTGGCTGCACGTCGCGCTGCGCGTGCGCACGCCGTCCAAGGACAGCTTTGGCATGCACGGCAGCGGCATCTTCGTCGTCAACCCGCCGTGGACCCTGCACGCGACGCTCGCCGAAGTCATGCCCTATCTTGCGCAAGTCCTCGCGCTCGACGCAGGCGCCGGTTTTACGCTCGAGCAGCAGGACGCCTGAGCAATCAATCTTCGAGTTGCGTGTATTTCCGGCTTGTTCCGAAGCTTTTTTCGACCGGGTATTTGAGCGCGTTTTTCTTGAGCTTGCTGCGGGCGGCCTCTTCCAGGTCGATGCCTGCCTTCTCGGCGATGAGGACGAGGTAGAGCAGGACGTCGGCACATTCGTCGCCGAGCGCTTCCCTGGCCTCCTTATCGCCGGTGAGCGCGGCCACCTCGGCGTCGCTCTTCCACTGGGTCAGTTCAAGCAGTTCGCCAGCCTCGAGATTGAGCGAAACAATGAGATTGCGCAGCGTGTGAAACTGCGACCAGTTTCTTTCGTCGCGAAATGCGCAAAGCGCCTGCCTTAAGCCGTCAAGTCCCATTGGCCGTCAAGCCCCATCGCCCGCAGCGCCTTCGGCAAAGAAGTGTTGGCCCGCCGCCGGCAGCGGCATCCCGGTGGCGTGCGCGCGCTCGATGAGTTCCCAGAAATAGCGATACGAAGCGCGATCGTGCAGGCGTCCCTCGTGCGCGATCGGCGCCCAGTCTTTTTTCTTCGCGGCGACAAGGATTTGCGTGGCGGTCTCGACCTCGGTGAAATCCGGACGCATCGCCGCAACGATGGCTTCGATCTGGTTGGGATGGATGCTCCACATGCGCAGATAGCCAAACTCGTTGCGCGCCCGCCGCGCGTCGTTGCCGATCACCTGCACGTCGGCAAGCTCGGTGGTGACGTTATGCGTCGGCACGACGCCGTTGGCAAGCGCCGCCGCGGTGATTTCGCATTTGGCGCGGACGATCAGCGGATGCTCGAACTGGCCCGGGCTCTTCATCGCCGCAGCCGGGATCGCGCCGTGGTGCGCCGAGACGAAATCCATAAGGCCGAAGTCGAGCGATTCGACACCGGGCAGGGCGGCGATCTGCCAGACTTCACGCAGCGCGCCCAGGGTCTCGATCAGGACATGCACCGGAATTTCGCGTTTAAGCCCGGTCCTCGCCTCGGCGTGGCGCAGCGCCGCGATCTGCGTGCGCACGTCTTCGGCCCCGCGCGCCTTCGGCAGGGTCAGGAAGGGCAGGCTGCCGCCGGCGCGGCCGACCAGAATGTCCACGTCGGCGCGCCAGTGCGCGTGGGTGACGTCGTGGACGCGCGCGCCGACGCGGCCGTGCCGGTTGTCCGAACTCATGATGATGTCGGCTGCCATTTCGGCGTGTTCGCGCTCGGCGCCGGCATGCGCCCCGTCCTCGCAGTCGCAGGTGATGTCGAAGACCGGCCCGAGCGCGTTCTGCAGCTGCAGCGCCTTTTTCATGAGCTTCTCGGAACCGGCGTAGTGATCGACGACGGGCAGGATCGGAAAAGGCTTTTCGCCGGCAAAAAGGACGCTACGTGGATGGCGCATGGTGGCTACCTGAAGTTGTCTTGCCCGCATTTTAACGCGATCAGAACCGCTGAACCGCGGAACCGCTTTAAACGCAGAGCTCGCAGAGGCGCAGAGATCGCAGAGAAAAACAAAGAAAAAGCCATTTGAACGTGACCTGCTTTGGCCTTTCTCTGCGTCCTCTGCGTCTCTGCGACCTCTGCGTCGAAAGAGGCAAGCGGCCCACCCGGCGCGCGGACGAAAAAAAGCCGCAGCGAGCTGCGGCTTTCTCGGCAGCGGAGGTCGCCTAAAGCATGCTCTTGACCGCGTCGGCTTCGTCGGTCAGTTCCTTCAGCGTCTTGGTGATTTTTTCCTGCGCGTAGGCGTCGATTTCGATGCCCTGGACGATCTTGTACGAACCGCCCTTGCACTCGCACGGGAAGCCGAAAACGATGCCCGCCGGGATGCCGTAGGAACCGTCGCTCGGAACGCCCATCGTGACCCAGTCGTCGTTGCCGACGACCCAGTCGCGGATGTGGCCGATCGCCGCGTTCGCCGCGGATGCGGCCGAGGAGAGACCGCGCGCTTCGATGATCGCGGCGCCGCGCTTGCCGACGGTCGGCAGGAAGACGTCGTTGTTCCAGGCGGCGTCGTTGATCAGCGCCTTGACGTTGTCGCCGTTCGAGGTGCAGTTGCGGTAGTCGGCGTACATCGTCGGCGAGTGGTTGCCCCAGA
>CAZALA010000019.1:0-35408 GCA_964485725.1 uncultured Propionivibrio sp.
CTGGCGAGATGTTCCACGTCACCACCCTCGACCTTGCCAAACCTCCCCTTGTCGACGGCAAAATCGACTACACCCAGGACTTCTTCGGCAAGCCCGCCAACCTCACCGTCTCCGGCCAACTCAACGCCGAGACCGTGGCGCTCGCGTTAACCGACGTCTACACCTTCGGCCCCACCTTCCGCGCCGAGAATTCGAACACCAGCCGCCACCTCGCCGAGTTCTGGATGATCGAACCCGAGATCGCCTTTGCCGACCTTCATGATGACGCGACGCTCGCCGAAGCGCTCCTGAAATACGTGTTCAAGGCGGTTCTCGCCGAGCGTCCCGACGACATGGCTTTCTTCGACGAGCGCATCGAGAAGGGCCTGATCGCCAAGCTCGAAGGAATGATCGCCTCGAGCTTCACGCGCATGGACTACACCGACGCGATCGCAATCCTCGAGAAGAACAACGGCAAGTTCGAGTACCCGGTCAAGTGGGGCGCCGACCTGCAGAGCGAGCACGAGCGCTTCCTCGCCGAGCAGCACGTCAAGGGCCCGGTCGTGCTGATGAACTACCCGAAAGAGATCAAGGCCTTCTACATGCGCCTCAACGACGACGGCAAGACCGTCGCGGCGATGGACGTGCTCGCCCCCGGCATCGGCGAGATCATCGGCGGTTCGCAGCGCGAGGAGCGCCTCGACGTGCTCGACGCGCGCATGGTCGAGATCGGCCTCGACCCGGCGCACTACGGCTGGTACCGCGACCTGCGCCGCTATGGCACGGTGCCGCACGCCGGTTTCGGTTTGGGCTTCGAGCGCACGGTTTCGTATATCACCGGCCTTGCCAACGTGCGCGACGTCATTCCCTTCCCGCGCACGCCCGGCAACGCGAAGTACTAGGCGGTTGGCGACAAGGCTCGCTGGGCGATCCGTGTTTTTTGTAGGAGCCGAATTCATTCGGCGATACGGCGGTGGCACAACGATCGAGGCCGCATCGCTCAAGGGGATTTCCTCCGGGCATCGCCCAATGAATTGGGCTCCTACAGTCTCTCTCCGATCTCAGGCCAGATCGAGATAGAAGCGCGCGCCGGCTTTTTCCAAAGGTTTGCGCGCTGCGGCGACTTCGATCACGGCTTCTTCCGTTTCGCCGGCCTTTGCCAGGCATGCCGCCAGGCGCAGGCGTATGACGGCGGCGTCGAGGCAGGCGTCGGCTGCGATCAGGTCGCCGACGGCGCGGCGGAACCAGCGCAGCGCTTCCTCGCACTTGCCTTGCGCGAGGAGCAGCTCGGCGCGCGCGCGGCAGACTTGCGCCTGCACCGCCCCGACCGACGCGAGGTCCGGGTGCGCGTCGAGTTCGGCGAGCGTTTTTTCGGCGCACGCGAGGTCGCCGGACAAGGCGGCGATGGTGACGATGTGCGCGAGATAATTGCCGCGTTTCTCGCCGGCAACCCAGTGTTGCGCCTCGGCGGCGCGCCGCAGCGAACGCAGCGCCGCCGCCGACTGGCCGCGATAGTGCAGCAGCATCGCGTAACCGGGATTCGGGTCCCAGCCATGCTCTCGCGCATTGGCGTAAGCCGCTTCGGCGCGCTCGAGTTCGCCGCGTGCAAGATGCAGGTCGCCCAGCAGCCGCTGCGGGTCGCCGATCGCCCACGGCGCCGAGACGCTGAGCACTTCGTCGCCGCCGACGATCTCCGCCTGCGCGCGCTCGAGTTCGCCGCGTGCCGCGAAGACTTCGGCGCGGTGCAGCAGGCAGGATCCCTGGAAGAGGCCGAGCTTGGTGCGCGCGCACCAGCGTGAGAAGCTGTCGGTCCATTGGCCGGCGCGCTGCAGTTCGCCGGCGTGGCAGTAGCCGGCGAGCAGCCCGCAATAGACGATGCCGCCGATCAGCGGCGACACATTGCCCGATACGACCGCCGCTGCGGCCTCGGCTTGCAGTTCGAGCCCCTGCCGGGTGTCGCCGGTCGCCTGCAGGGCAATGCCAAGGTAGAGTTTGCCGATCGTTTCGAGATCGACGCTGACGAACTGTCTGCCGATCGCCATCGCCTGCCGCGCGTGCTCCATGGCGAGCGGCAGGTTTCCGTCAAAAAGGCAGAAGCGCGCGTTGAGCCACGACAGGTGCCCGTGTTGTGGCCCGAGCGGGAGGTGATCGAGCAGGCTCGCAGCGTGACGCAGGCAACCCCTCGCGACGTCGACCTCGCGCAGCTCGATGCGGATTCGCGCCAGCATCAGCGTTGTCCGCGCCGAGGCTTCGCTGTCGCCGGCCGCCGAGTACGCCGCCGCCGCACGCTCGAGCGGGGCAAGCGCCGCACGCAAGCCGCCCGCGCAAAGCGTCGCGACGGCCCAGCATTCGAGGTCCTCGCCAGCCAAAGAAGCTTGTTGCTGCGCGCGCTCGAAGGCGGCGATGACCTCGGCCCATTCGCCTTGCTCGAAGGCCGAGCGCGCTTGCGCAAGCGGCGCCGCGGCATCATCGCTCGCCTCGCGCGCCAGGCTGCCATGGTTCAGCGTATCGCTGCAGAAACGGTAGCCGCGCCGCGCGTAGGTGCGGATCGCGCCGTCCATGCCGCCTTCGCGCAAGGCCGAGCGGGCGAGGCTGATGGCGCGCTGCAGCGAGGCGTCGGTGACGATGACGCCGGGCCAGATCGCCGAGAGCAACTCGTCCTTGTCGATGACTCGCGCGCGGTTATCGACAAGGAAGGCGAGCAGACTGAAAACGCGCGGCTGCAAGGCCAGCGCGCGGCCGCTCAGGCGCAGCTCGCCGGCGTTACGGTCAAGCTCAAAGTCGCCAAAGCGCTCGATCACCATCGCGAGGCAAAGAGATCAGAAAACGATCAGCGATTGCTAAGTTTTCGGAAAGGACTCGCTGGCGCGGGCAGGGCACAGTGACGTCCAGGGAGCGATCGAAAAGCCGCTTCGGTTCGTTCCCCAAGCCCGCAGGCTTCGCTCGCGAAGCTGTGGAATCAATCGGTCGATTCACGTATCTGGAGACTCTCATGGAAATGCAAACCTATGTCATCCGTCGCCGCAACGCCTGGAAAAACGCGCAGGAACTCGAAGCCACCGCCGCCGAATCGCGCAGAATCGGGGACAACGAAATGTCGAACAAAGTTCGCTGGATCCGCTCGTACGTTCTGGCGGAGGCCGACGGCACGCTTGGCACCTCGTGCATCTACGAGGCCGTCAGCCCGCAAGCGATCCGCGAGCACGCGCAGCGCGTCGGCATGCCGGCCGACGAAATTACCCGCGTCGGCGCAACCGTCGTCGTTCGCGCCGATCCGCAGGAACTTGCGCAAGCAGCTTGAGCCAGTCCGTACCGCTGCCGGCGGCAACGCCGGCAGCAAACGAATGTCAAAGCACGTCCGGAGGTGATCGCGATGCCCGGAATCAAGAACTCAATCCTCGACACGGTCGGCAACACGCCGATCGTTCGCGTTAACAATCTGGCGCCGGCGGGCGTCGAACTCTTCGTCAAGCTCGAGGCCTTCAACCCGCTCGGCTCGGTCAAGGACCGGCTCGCGCTCGGCGTCATCGAGGCGGCCGAAAAGGACGGTTCGCTCAAGCCCGGGCAAACGGTGATCGAGGCGACGAGCGGCAACACCGGCATTGGTCTCGCGATGGTCTGTGCGCAGAAGGGCTACCCGCTCGTCGTGACGATGGCCGAGAACTTCAGCGTCGAGCGGCGCAAACTGATGCGCTTTCTTGGTGCGCGGGTGATCCTGACGCCGGCCGCCGAAAAAGGCAGCGGCATGCTCGCCAAGGCGCGCGAGCTTGCGGAGAAACACGGCTGGTTTCTCTGCCATCAGTTCGAGAACGAAGCGAACGCCGACATGCACAGCCGCACGACGGCGGTCGAGATCCTCGCCGATTTTGGCGAGAACGGCCTCGACTACTGGGTCACCGGCGCCGGCACCGGCGGCACGCTGAAAGGCGTCGGCCGCGTGCTCAAGGCGCGCAGCCCGGCAACGCGCGTGATCGCCTGCGAGCCCGACAACTCGCCGCTGATGGCGAGCGGTTTCCAGCAGGCTTACCTCGACGACGGCAGCCCGGCTTCCGGCCATCCGGGCTTTCGTCCGCACCTGATGCAGGGCTGGACGCCGGACTTCATTCCGAAGCTCGTCAATGACGCGATTCTCGCCAATCTGATCGACGAGATCGTTCCGATCCGCGGCGCCGACGCGCTGCAATGCGCGCGCGATCTCGCGCGCAAGGAAGGCATCTTCTGCGGAACTTCGGGCGGCGCGACTTTCGCCGGCGCGCTCGCGATCGCCCGGAGCGCGAAGCCGGGCGCGAAAATCCTGGCGATGGTCCCCGACACCGGCGAGCGCTATCTGTCGACGCCGCTGTTCGAGGGTGTGGGCGAGGCGATGAACGAGGAAGAGCTCGAGATCGCCGCTTCGACGCCGCGCTACCGCTTCGACGTGAAGAGCGCGCCCGCGCCGACGCCCGCCGCCGCGCCCGAAAAAGCCAAGCCCGAGGCGCTCGCCTTCGTCGATGCAGTCGTCGGCGACAGGACGCAACCGGTCGTCATGTTCGCGCTCGAATGGTGCGAGTTCTGCTGGTCGGTGCGCCGGCTGCTGCAGGAAGTCGGCATTCCCTATCGCTCGATCGACCTCGACTCGAGCACCTACCAGAAAGACAGCGGCGACATCCGCGCCGCGCTGCGCGAGAGAACCGGCTCGCCGACGATCCCGCAGGTTTTCGTCGGCGGCGAGCACGTCGGCGGCTGCACCGAAAGCTTCGACGCTTTCAACGCCGGGCGCCTGCAGCAGCTGCTTGACGCGGCTGGCGTCGCTTTCGACCACGACAGGAAGCCCGACGCCTACAGCTTCCTGCCCAAATGGCTGCATCCGCGGTGAGCGCGAAGATCGATGCGTCGGCGCTCGCGCTGCAACGAGCGGCGGCTTACGCGCAAGTCTTTCGTGGCAGCGGCCGTCCGCTGCACCCGCGCGCCGATGCAGCCGAGCTGCGGCGGCTTTTCGACGTCGGCCTGCCCGAGAGCGGGCGCGATCCGCGCGCCGTTCTCGAAGAGCTGATCGCCGCCGCCGAGCCGGGCCTCGTCGGCACGACCGACCCGCATTTCTTCTCCTGGGTGATCGGCAGCTCGCACCCGGCAGGCGTGGCCGCCGACTGGCTGACTTCGATCTGGGGCCAGAACGCGGGGATTTTCCAGGCCTCGCCGGCCGCGGCGACCGCCGAGGAGATTGCCGCGAACTGGCTGCTTGACCTGCTCGACCTGCCGCGCGAAGCCTCGGTCGGTTTTACCACGGGCGCGACGATGGCCGGCTTCATCTGCCTTGCCGCGGCGCGCGGCGAAGTGCTGCGCCGCGCCGGCCACGACTTCGACGCCGAAGGGCTGCAGGGCGCGCCGCGCATCGGCGTGTTCACCAGCGAGGACATCCACGCGAGCAACGACGCGGCGCTGCGCTACCTCGGCTTCGGCGCGCGCAACATCACGCGCCTGCCGACCGACGGCGAGGGCGTGCTCGACGTCGGCGCGCTCGCCCGCGCCCTTGCGGCCAACGCCGGCCCGGCGATCATCATCTGCCAGGCCGGCCAGATCAACAGCGGCGCTTTCGACCGCATCGACGCGATGGCCGACCTTGCCGCCGCGCACGGTGCCTGGCTGCACGTTGATGGCGCATTCGGCCTCTGGGCGCGCGCCGTGCCCGAGTTGAAGGCGCTCGCAAGCGGCGCCGAACGCGCCGATTCGTGGTCGGTCGATGGGCACAAATGGCTGCAGATCCCTTACGACTCGGGCTTCGCGATTGTTCGCGACAGCACCGCGCATCGCCGCGCGATGGACATCTCGGCGAGCTTTCTTACCGAGAGCCCCGGCGACGGGCGCAACCCGACGCACTACAACCCCGAGCTCTCGCGCCGCGCGCGCGGTTTTACCGCGTGGATGATGCTGCAGGTCCTCGGCCGGCAGGGGATCGCCGACCTCGTGCGCCGGCATTGTCGCTGTGCCGCGCAGCTCGCGCAGCGGTTGAGCGCGATCGACGGCATCGAAGTGCGCAACCGCGTCTGCCTCAACCAGGTCGTCGTTTCGTTTGGCGGCGACGATGCGCTGACGCAGCAGGTGGCGGATGCGCTCAACGCGAGCGGGCGTTTCTTTTTGCGCACCGCGCAGTGGAAAGGCCGCCGTGTGCTGCGCATCTCGATCATCGCCAACGACGCCGACGCGGCGGTCGTTGAAGAACTCGCCGATGCTATCGAGGTGACGTGGCGCAGTATTCGGCTGCGCTGATTGAGTCCCTTGCCCACGATTCTGACCCGCGTATTGCTTGCCCTGCAAATGCAATGCCAAGCACATGAAAACTGCTGCCATCCCTGCGGTGCGCGTTTCGCCTGAGTTGCGCGAGGCCGCCGAGGCGCTTCTTGCGCCGGGCGAAACGCTGTCGGCTTTCATCACCGAATCGGTTCAGCGCAACGTCGAGTATCGCCGCATGCAGCGGGCGTTCATCGAGCGCGGGTTGGCTTCGGGCGATAAGGCGAGGAAATCGGGCAAGCAGGTTGCGGCCACCGTGGTGCTTGGCAAGCTGACGCGCAAACTTGAAAAAGCGCGGAAACTGCGTTCCGCCGACGCGTGACAAAGTTCCGCGTCCGCTTCACCCGCGAGGCGCGATGACCATCGAGACGAGCGCTGAAGCCAGATCTCCCAAGATCTTCCAGGAACAGGCCGAGTCATTCATGCTGGCGACTCAGCGCTCATTGACGTAAACGCCTGTTATCCCGCCATATATTCCGAATTTACCGCGCCTTTCCGGCTGCCGTGCACTCTGGCCTCGGTTGCAATTTATTCCATCACCTGTCACGATCTGCCACGTTGCCGAGATGAGGCAGCGACCCGAGGCTGTCCCGTGACAGCGTCACAGCGGAGGAAAACATGCCAACGACGTCCGAAGTCATCGATGAACTCGTGAACGCACCGCTGCTGCCGGTGCAGCGGCGACAGCACATCGTCGAGTTTCTCCATCGCCACGGCGCGGTCACGCTGCAGCAGCTCGCCGCGGCCTTGCGCGTCTCGCTGTCAACGCTGCGCCGCGACCTTGACGCGCTCTCGGACGAAGGCGTCGTCGACCGCACCCACGGCGGGGCGCTGCTGCGGCATCAGCAGTACAGCACTTTCGAACCGGAATTCGCGGCGGCGATCGAGCTTTCGCCGCACGAAAAAAGCGCCATCGGCGTCGCTGCCGCAGCTTCGCTGCTGCCCGGACAGAGCGTGATTTTCGATAGCGGCAGCACGGTGATGGAAGCGGCGAAAGCGCTCGTCGCGCGAAAAATCGAAATCCTCGCGATTACCAACGACCTCCAGATTGCGCAGATCCTCGGCGCGAGCCCGCTCGTCCATGTCCATGTTTTCGGCGGCCAACTGCGCGCCGGCAGCAACACGCTGGTCGGCGAGCAGGTCCTTGCCGGCGCGCGCGCGATTCGCGCCGACGTGCTCTTCTTCGGCGCGCACGCGGTGACCGGGGATGTCGTCTCGGAAACTTCGCCCGAAGTCGCGGCGGTCAAGCGCGTGCTGATGCAATCGGCGAACTCGCGCCGCCTGCTCGTCGATTCGTCGAAGTTTCGTCCGCGCGTCTTCATGACCGTGTGCCAGCTCGCCGAGCTCAACGAGATCGTCACCGACGATGGCGCGCCGCAGGAAGAACTCGAGCGCATCCGTGGCGCAGGCCTTGGCTTGACCATCGCGGAAAGGAGCCAATGATGACCATTGTGACCAAAATCCGGATTCTCGCCGACGACCTGACCGGCGCGCTTGACACCGCCGCCGCCTTCGCAGGCGAGGTGCCCGTCTACATCGACGCAGCGCCGGCGTGCGCGGAGAAAGAGACGAAAGAGGCGAACGAGGCGAACGAGGTGCCGGTGGCGATCGTCGCGACGCCGACGCGCGATCTCGCGCCGGCCGACCTTCCCGCGCATCTGCAGCCGGTCCTCGCCTGGTTCGCCGGGGGCGACATCGCTTTCAAGAAAGTCGACAGCCTGCTGCGCGGCAACAGCTTTGCCGAGGTCGCCTGGCTCGCCCAGCACGGCGGCTTTGCCGAGACGCTTTTCGCGCCGGCTTTTCCGGCGCAGGGACGGGTCACGGCGGAAGGCCGGCAATGGGTCGTCGACCCGAAGAACCCCACCGGCGTGCGCAAGAGTGCGGCGCTGCCTTTTGCCGAAGCCTTTGCCGCGCACGGGCTGCAAGCGGCGCTGCGCGCGCCCGACGTTTTCAGCGACGGCGAGCTTGACCGTCTCGTCGCCGACGCCGGGCTCGCAAGTTCGCGCTCGCGCCTCTGGTGCGGTAGTGCGGGCCTCGGGCACGCGCTGGCGCGCCGCCTCGGCCTCGCGCCGGCCGCCGGCGAAACGCCGACGCCATTGCCGCGGCGCGACGATGGCCCGAACATCTTTCTCACCGCCAGCCATCATCCGGTGCTGCGCGAACAGTGGCAGGTCCTGCGCCGTCAAGTGCGGCCGCAGGCGCTTTGCGAAGCGGCGAGCGCCGCGCAGTTCAACGCCGCCGTCGAAGCCTTGCAAGAGGGGGCAAGAAGCGCCTGGTTCGATCTTTCGCCAGCGCAGCCGATCAGTCCTGATGAAGCCGCACGCGGACTCGCGGCGCAGATGTCGCGTCTCGTCGCGACTTGCCCGAAGCCTGCACAACTCATCATCGTCGGCGGCGACACGCTGCTTTCGGCCTGCCGCTCGAGCGCTTGCGCCTCGCTGCAGACGGCGCCCGCGATCAGGGGCGGCTGGGGCTGCGCACGCCTGCAAGGCGGCGCCTGGGACGGCGTTCCGTGTTATTCGCGCTCCGGCGCTTTTGGCGGCGGCGACGATTTGTTGTCGATGATTCGCGCGCTTGCATGCGGCGATGATCTGTGAAAGGAAGTGAAATGAAGAAGGCAGTTCGCCTCGCCGTGACGATGGGCGACCCGGCCGGAATCGGCCCCGAAATCATCGCCAGGGCCGCCTGCCAGATGCGCGAGGAGACGACGAGCGGGCGCATCGAATTCATCGTCGTCGGCAGCGCCAGCGCCCTCGACAAGGCCTGCACCCAGGTCGGCCTGGCGCGCGACTCGCTGCCGATCTCGATGATCGACGTCGGCCCGGTCGAGGGCGAGATCGTCACCGGAACGATTTCGCCGGTGGGCGGCGAGTGGGCCTTCCGCGCCGTCAAGCGCGCCGCCGAGATGGTGCTCGCCGATGAGGCCGACGCGATCGTCACGGCGCCGCTCTCGAAGGAAGCGCTGCATCTTGCCGGCCATCACTTCGAAGGCCACACCGAGCTGCTCGCCCACCTCACCGGCATGCGCGACGCCGTGATGATGCTCGCGCACGGGCCGATGCGCGTCTCGCACGTGACGACGCACTGCGCGATCGCCGACGTCCCCGGGCGCATCACGCCGACGCGCCTGCGCCGCGTCTTCGACATCACGCTCGACGCGCTCGAATGCCTCGGCATCGAAAAACCGCGCCTCGCCGTCGCCGGGCTCAACCCGCACGCGGGCGAGGGCGGCATCCTCGGCAAGGAGGACGAAGAAGTGATCGCGCCGATCATCCGCGAATACGTCGCCAGGGGCTTTGACGTCACCGGCCCGGTGCCCGGCGACACGGTCTTCATCAAGCTGCGCGCGCGGCAGTTCGACGCGGTCGTCGCGATGTTCCACGACCAGGGCCACATTCCGGTGAAACTGCTCGGCTTCAACGTCAATCCGCAGACCGGCGTCTGGCAGGCGATCAGCGGCGTCAATGTGACGCTCGGTCTGCCCATCCTGCGCACCTCGGTCGACCACGGCACGGCCTTCGACATCGCCGGCAAGGGCGTCGCCAACGCCGACAGCCTCGTCGACGCGGTGCAGTACGCAATGAAACTGCTCGAGGGACGGCGCCAGCGCGATTCTCGGCAGCCGCAGCAATAGTCCGAAGGGAAGAAAAACAATGAGCACCTATTCGATCGTCAATCCCGGCCGCATCGTCGCCGGTCCGGGCAGCATCGGCAGCATCGCCGAGGTCGTCGCCGAAATCTGTGGCGCCGGTGCCAAGCGCGTGCTGATCATCAGCGATGAGGGCGTCGCCCGCGCCGGCCTCATCGAGCGCCCGCTGGCGCTGCTCGAAGCCGCCGGGAACGCCGTGCGCGTCATCGACAGCACGCCGCCCGAGCCCGACGTCGCGCAGGTCGAGGCGATTCTCGGGCAGGCGCGCCACTCGCCCTGCGACCTTATCGTCGGCATCGGCGGCGGCAGCGCGATGGACGTCGCCAAGATCGTCGCCGTCCTGCTCAAGGGCGACGCCACGCTGCGCGACCTCCTGAACAAGGCGCCGATCTCACGTCGCGGCATCCCGACGCTGATGGTGCCGACGACCGCCGGCACCGGCTCGGAAGCGACGCCGAACAGCATCATCCTGGTACCCGAGGATGAACTCAAGGTCGGCATCGTCAGCGCCAGGATGATGCCCGATTGCGTCATCCTCGACCCGGCGCTGACGCTCGGCCTGCCGCCAGCGATCACCGCATCGACCGGAATGGACGCGCTGACGCACGCGATCGAATGCTATACGTCGAAGAAAGGCAACCCGTTCAGCGAGCTTTACGCGCTCAAGGCGATCACGCTGATCGCACGCAGCATCCGCACGGCCTTCAAGGACGGCGGCAATCTTGAGGCGCGCCACGACATGCTGCTCGGTGCGCTCTACGGCGGCATCTGCATCGCGACCTCGAGCACGACCGCGGTGCATGCGCTCGCCTATCCGCTCGGCGGCAAGTACCGCATTCCCCACGGCATCTCGAACGCCATCCTGCTGCCCTACGTGATGCGCTATAACCGCGTCGGCAACGAAGAGAAGTTCCGCGACGTGGCCCTTGCCATGGGGCTCAAGGTCGCTGCGCTGTCCGCCGACGAAGCGGCGGGGGCAATGATCGACGCGCTCTTCGCGCTCAACCGCGACCTCGAGATTCCCTCGAGTCTGAAACGCTGGAACATCACCGCCGCCGACCTCGAGACGCTCGTCGAAGGCGCGGCGAAAGTCACCCGCCTGCTCGACAACAATCCGCGCACGATCGGCCGCGACGACATCCGCGCGCTCTACGCGCAGCTGCTCTAGACCGTCGACCGGTAGCAGGATACGCGGCGTCGTCACTGGTCGTTGAGTTCCGAGCGCGCAACTACTGCCGCCGCGTCTCGCCTTCCATGGCGCGCGGGGCCGCCGGGCCGTCGAGCGAACTGCGCGCATCGACGTGCGCGTCGGGCGAAACGCCGATCCCGAGGCGGTCGATCAGTTCGCCGCCGAGCCAGGCGGTGACTAGCGTCAGCGCGACGCCGAGGCAGGAGAGGACGATTGCGGCGAGCGGCGGGTCGGCGATGCTGTCCTGTCGCGTCCAGGCGCTCACCGCGAAAATGCCAAGGACGACGAGGTTGCCGCCGCCGTGCAGCGCGCCGACTTTCTTCGCCCGCGTCTGCCCGGGGATGGCGAGCCAGTCCATCGTGCCGAAAGGCGCAGCGACGACGCCGGCGATCAGCCCGGCGATGATCAGCGCGTAGGCGAGCGTCGCGCCTTCTTCCCAGAGCCCGAAAGCGCCGAGGAGATCGAAGACGACCGACATCGTGAGGATGCCGATCGGGAAGACGACGAGCATCTGGTGGATCGGATGGCCGAACAGTTTCGCTTTGCTTTCCATGGCGATCTCCCGGGTGGCAATTTGCCGGCTAGTGGCGTCGCCCCGACCGGCGCGGCCGGCGGCGTAGCCAAAGATAAGCGAAGCCGAGCAGCGCGCCGGCGACGAGCGCCTTGCGCACGGCGCCGGCAGGGTTGTGCCTGATTTCGGCGCGCGCGCCCATTTCGGCGAGGACGTTCGGAAAGTGTCCGCGCGCCAGATCGCCGGCGATGCCCTCGATGACGTTCACGCGATCGGCTGCGAGCAAGAGCAGCCAGTGCCTCAAGTCGTTTTCGCTATAGCGAAACGCCGCGCGGCGCAGGCGACCGCTCGCGCCGCACGGCGGCACGGTGGTTCCGAAAACCGGCGTCAGCGCCGGCCGCTCGAGCGAACGCAGGACTTCGACCGTGGGCGCCTGCTGCTCGGGCGCCTGCCAGTGCACGCCTTCGAGCCGCGGCGGCTTTCTTTCGCGCGGAACCGCCGGGCGCTGGGCGCGATCGAGGTCGGCGCCCCAGCCGGGGATGTGCGCGTAATCAGCGGCGCTCTTTTCTCTCGGCTTCTCGAGGCTGGGGGTTGGCAGGTCGGCGGAGCCGGCAGGCCGGGCGGGGTTGTCAGACGCGTTCATGGTCGGTGTTCCTGTAAAGGACCGCGCCTCAGGCGCTGACGCCGGGCGGGATGAGGACGGTCTTGATGCAGCGGTCGAGCTTGCTCGAAAAGATGTGGTAGGCGTCGGCGACCGCCTCGAGCGGGATGCGGTGCGTGATGATGCGCCGCGGTTCGATGCGGCCCGCTTCGATGTGCTCGATCAGGCGCGGCAGGTGGCGCTTGACGCTTGCCTGGTTCATGCGCAGCGTCAGGCCCTTGTTCACGGCGTTGCCGATCGGCAACGCGTTGAAGGTCGGCCCATAGACCCCGACGATCGAAACGACGCCGCCTTTGCGCACCGAGTTGATCGCCCAGTGCAGCACCGTCGCGGCGCCGGCCTGCAACTTCAGCTTCAGGCCGGTGACGCGCTGCAGCAGGCTGCCGACCGCTTCGCTGCCGACGCAGTCGATGCAGACGTCGGGGCCCAGCCAGTCGGTCATTTTTTTCAGATGCACGGTCATGTCGTCGACTTCTTTCAGGTTCACGACCTCGCATTGCGCGAACTGCCGTACGAAATCCAGGCGGTAGTCGAGGTGGTCGACGACGATGACGCGGCCGGCGCCGAGCAGCCACGCCGACTTGGCGGCGAAGATGCCGATCGGCCCGGCGCCGAAGACGACGACCGTGTCGCCCTCGTCGATGCTGCCCATCTCGGCGGCCTGGTAGCCGGTCGGAAAAGCGTCGGTCAGGAGCACCGCGTCGTCAAGGTCCATCGCCGCCGGCACCTTCGTCGGTCCGACGTCGGCGAAGGGAACGCGCACGTATTGCGCCTGCCCGCCGTCGTAGCCGCCCGCCGTATGCGAATACCCGTAGATGCCGCCGACCGCGGTCGCTTCCGGGTTGGTGTTGTGGCAGTTGCCGTAAAGCTCGCGCTGACAGAAGTAACAACTGCCGCAAAAGATATTGAAGGGAACGAGCACGGTGTCGCCGAGCGCAAGATTGCGCACGTCCTCGCCGACCTCGACGACGCGTCCGACGAACTCGTGGCCGAAAGTCGAGCCGACGCGCGTATCGGGAACGAGGCCGTGGTACAGGTGCAGGTCGGAGCCGCAGATGCACGAGCGCAGCACCTCGACGATCGCGTCGTTCGGATGTTCGATGCGCGGCTCGGGCTTATGCACGGGGCGCACGCGGTAGGGACCTCGATACTCCATCGCAAGCATGGTTCTTCCTCTGCTTAAAGCGGGTGTGGGGGAGGGTGGCGATCTGCCCCGGGCGGGGCGCGCGACGCCCACTGCCCTTGTCGCGACGCGGCAAAAAACGCGCCTGTCGTAGCTCGGCAAAAGCGGCAGGCCTCGAACTTGCCGGCATTGCCGCCGAAGGAGGTCTGGCTCCTTCGCTCGCAAGAGGCCGCTTCGCAGCCTCGCGCGAGGCTGCAGCAAGAGGAGAGTGTTTTGGACTTTGCTTACCCGCGGCCGCAACTGCAACGCCCGGCCTGGACTTCGCTCAATGGCCCCTGGGCTTTTGCCTACGACGACGAAGCGCGCTGCGCGATCCCGGCCGACGTCGCTGACTGGCCGCTCACGATCACGGTGCCTTTTCCGCCCGAATCGCCGGCGAGCGGCGTCGGCGACCCGGGCTTTCACCCCTGCTGCTGGTATCAGCGCGAAGTCGAGCTCTCGCCGGGCGAGGATCGCGTGCTCCTGCGTTTTGGCGCCGTCGACTACGCGGCGACGGTCTGGGTCAACGGCGCCCAGGTCGCTGCGCACGACGGCGGGCACACGCCTTTTGCCGCCGACATTACCGACGCGCTGAACGCCTCGGGCAGGCAGACGATCACGGTGCGCGCCGTCGACGACCCGCAGGACCTCACCAAGCCGCGCGGCAAGCAGGACTGGCAGCTCGAGCCGCATTCGCTGTGGTATCCGCGCACCACCGGCATCTGGCAGACGGTGTGGATCGAGCGCGTGCCGCGCACTTACATCGGCAAGATCCGCTGGACGCCGCACGTCGAAAACTTCGGCATCGGTTTCGAGGCCAGGATTGCCGGCGACCGGGTGCCCGACGACGCGATGCTCGAAGTCACGCTGAAGGTCGGCGAGCGCGTGCTCGCCGCCGACGCTTACCGCGTCGTCGAACGCGAGGTCGACCGCATCATCGTCCTCTCCGACCCCGGCATCGACGACTTTCGCAACGAGATCCTCTGGTGCCCCGAGCGCCCGACGCTGATCGACGCGAAGATCCGCCTGCGCTACGGCAAGGAAGTCATCGACGAATGCGTTTCCTACACGGCGCTGCGCTCGGTGCGCCAGCTGCGCGACCGCTTCATGTTGAACGGCCGCCCGTACAAGCTGCGCATGGTGCTCGACCAGGGCTACTGGCCGCAAACGCATCTTGCCGCGCCCGGCGACGAAGCGCTCAGGCGCGACGTCGAGCTCGCCAAGGCGATGGGTTTCAACGGCGTGCGCAAGCACCAGAAGGTCGAGGACCCGCGCTACCTGTACTGGGCCGACCGCCTGGGCCTCCTCGTCTGGGGCGAGATGCCGTCGGCCTACCGCTTCACGCGCACGGCGATCAAGCGCACGATCCGCGAGTGGAGCGAAGTCATCGACCGCGACTTCAGTCATCCCTGCGTCATCGTCTGGGTGCCGTTCAACGAATCCTGGGGCGTCCCCGAACTGACCTCGGTGCGCGCCCAGCGCCACGCCGTCGAGGCGCTCTACCACCTGACCAAAACGCTCGACCCGACGCGGCCGGTGATCGGCAACGACGGCTGGGAGAGCAGCGCCACCGACATCATCGGCATTCACGATTACGACCCCAGCCCCGAGCACATGCGCGTGCACTACGGCGGCGGCATGAAGGCCGACGAACTTTTCGACCGGCGCCGCCCCGGCGGCCGCGTGCTGACGCTCGACGGCTATCCGCACCGCAACCAGCCGATCATCCTCACCGAGTTCGGCGGCATCGCTTTTGCGCAGCACGAGGGCGGCAAGAAGTTCTGGGGCTATTCGGAAGCCAAAAGCGCCGAGGACTTCTCGCGTCGCTACAGCGAGCTCGTGCACGCCGTCGCGCAAACCGCGCTCTTCAGCGGCTTTTGCTACACGCAGTTTACCGACACCTTCCAGGAGGCGAACGGCCTGCTCTACGCCGATCGCACGCCGAAAATTCCGCTCGCCGAGATCGCCCGCGCAACGACGATTTCGACGAGCCATATTCCGGGAGTCGTCTGATGCACGCGCTCGAACTCGTGAAACCCGACGGCCGAGCGCTCACGCTCTATGCGCGCACCGCGCTCGACCCGGTCGCCGCGGCCCCCAGCCCCTTTCCCGACCCGCTCGGCGCGGCGCCGCACCTGCGCTGGCATCCGCTGCGCGGCGAGTGGGTGACTTACGCGGCCTACCGGCAGAACCGCACCTTCCTGCCGCCGCCATCCTACAACCCGCTCGCGCCGACGACCGACCCCGCTTACCCGACCGAACTGCCGGCGGGCAACTGGGACGTCGCCGTCTTCGACAACCGCTTTCCGGCGCTCGCCGCTGCCCTCGCCGGACAGATGCCGCCGCAGCTCAGCGTAGCGACGGCGCCGGCGAACGGCCATTGCGAGGTCACCGTCTATACGCAGGACGCCGGGACTTCGCTTGGCATGCTGCCGCTTGCGCACATCGAGTTCCTGCTCGAGGTCTGGGCCGAGCGCACGCGGCGGCTCGGCGCGCGCGCAGAGATCGCCTACGTCCTGCCCTTCGAGAACCGTGGCGTCGAGGTCGGCGCGACGCTGCACCACCCGCACGGGCAGACCTACGCCTACCCGGTGGTGCCGCCGGTCCCGGCACGCATGCTCGCCGAGGGCGAGGCCTACTACGCCGAACACGGCCGCGGCGTGCTCGAGGAACTCGTGCGGCGCGAGCTCGCGAGCGGCGAGCGCATCCTCTACGCCGGCGAACACGCGCTCGCTTTCGTTCCGCCCTGCGCGCGCTACCCGTACGAGGCCTGGGTGGCGACGATCGCGCCGGTGGCAAGCTTCGGCGAGCTCTCCGCAGTCCAGCGCGCCGACCTGGCGCGCGCGCTGAAAACGCTGCTGCTGAAATACGACGGCCTCTGGCAGCGCCCGATGCCCTACGTGATGGCGTGGTACCAGGCGCCGACCGACGGCCTGCCGCACCCCGAAGCGCATCTGCACGCCGAGTTCTATCCGCCTTACCGCACGCGCGATCGCCTGAAATACCTCGCCGGGACCGAGCTTGCCGCGAACTTCTTTGCCGTCGACGCGCTGCCCGAGGAAAAGGCGCGCGAGCTGCAGGCGGTGGAAGTGGACATCGAAACCGATGCCGCCGGCCTCGTCAATGAGAGTCAGGCCGGCGCGACCAGCTCGAGCCCGCCGCCGGGGGTCGCGTGAAAACCTTTGCCGAAGTCTTCGGCGGTCGTCCCGAGACCGTCGCCAACGCGCCGGGGCGGGTCAACCTTCTTGGCGAGCACACCGACTACAACGACGGCTACGTGCTGCCGATCGCCATCCCCTGGCGCACGACGGTGGCGCTCGCCCGGCGCGCAGCGCCGGATCGTGGCACTGGCGCAGCGCCGGATCGTGGTCCTGGCGCCGCGCCGGATCGTGGTCCTGGCGCCGCGCCGGATCGTGGCACTGGCGCCGCGCCGGATCGTGGCACTGGCGCCGCGCCGCAAGGTGCAGCGACGGCGCCGAGCGCACCGACGCACGCGCTCTACGCCGCTGCCTACGATCGCTGCCTCGAGTTTTCGCTGCGCGAGCGCCCCGACGAAGCCTTCGCGCGTTACGTCTACGGCTGCCTCGTCGAAGCCGAGGGCGCCGGCGCGAAGCTCGTGCCGCTTGCCATCCACGTCGCTTCCGAGGTGCCGATCGGCGTCGGCCTCTCGTCGAGCGCGGCGCTCGAAGTGGCGACGCTGCGCGCGCTGCGAGAGCTTTTCGCGCTGCCCTGGAGCGACGTTCGCATCGCGCAGCTCGGGCAGGCCGCCGAAATCCGGCACGCCGGCGTCGCCTGCGGCATCATGGACCAGATGGCGGCGAGCCTTGCCGACGCCGACACCGCGCTCTTTCTCGACACGCGCACGCTCGCGACGCGCCGCGTGCCGCTGCCGCAGGGCAGCGCCGTGCTCGTCCTCGACTCGGGCGTGGCGCGTGCGCTCACCGCCAGTGCTTACAACCTGCGCCGTCAGGAGTGCGAAGCCGCGGCGCGCCAACTCGGCGTCGCCGCCTTGCGCGATGTCGACGACCTTGCCGCGCTCTCGGCGCTGCCCGAACCGCTGCTGCGGCGCGCCCGCCACGTCGTCAGCGAAAACGCCCGCGTCCTCGCGGCGGTGAGCGATGTCGCCGCCGCGCGCTTCGGCGAGCTGATGAACGCCTCGCACGCGAGCCTGCGCGACGATTACGAAGTTTCGGTCGGCGCCGTCGATACGCTCGTCGCCTTGCTGCAAGCGCATCCGGCAGTGTACGGCGCACGCATGACGGGCGCCGGTTTCGGCGGCGCCTGCGTCGCGCTCTGTCGCAGCGGCCCGCCTTCATCAGCCGCGGCCTCTTCGGCAGCTTTGCCCCTCGCGGCGATCGCCAGCGAGGTGCTCGAAGCCTACGCCGCGCGCGGCTACCGCGGCCGCCAGCTGGTGCCGTAAAAAACCGTCCGGCGTTCCTGCCTCGGCGATCCGGTCGCCGGCAAGATTTACCCGCCGCCGGCTTTTTCTTTCAGCGCTTCTGCCCCGATTTTGCTTGCTTTGCGCGACGTGCCGGGCGCTTTGCCGGGCACGCCGTATGCTCCTTAAGCCCGCAGGCGGCTATGCCGTCTTGATGTTTCTCCCAGCAGTCAAACGGCAGCCGATGCATTTCTTGTCGCACGGCGCAAAGACGCCATTGACCCGCTCGCCATCCGACCCTCCGGATGGGTCGGGTGGGCCGGTTTCCGCCGAGGGGTGGTGAACTTCGCTCGCGAACTTCGTCGATCCGCTGCCTGGTCCTTAACCGCGGACTGTGGTGCCGTGCGGTTCGCCGCCGGCCCACCTCCCAACGAGAAAGTGGTGCCCCATGACGAATCGTCCCGTGGCTTCTGCCGTTTCGCCCCTTCAATTCTGCGATGCGCTGCTTTGCCTGTCGCATTTGCGCTGGGCTTTCGTTTTCCAGCGACCGCAACACCTGATGAGCCGCTTTGCCGACGCGCTGCCGGTGTATTTTTTCGAAGAACCGATCGTCGATGAAGACGCGACCGTGCCGCGTCTCGAAATGCGCAGAGAAGGGGGCGTGACCGTCGCCGTACCCCGTGTGCCAGCTGGGTATGACGAAACGCGCAGTGTCGAAGCGCAGCGCGTGCTGCTCGACTGCCTGATCGCCGAAAAAGCGATCGAAAAACCGCTGCTCTGGTATTACACGCCGACCGCGCTCGATTTCTCCGACCATCTGGCGCCGGCGGTGACGGTCTACGACTGCATGGACGAACTCACCGGTTTTCTCGGCGCGCCGCCGCGCCTCAAGGACCTCGAACGCAAGCTGCTCGCCCGGGCCGACGTCGTCTTTACCGGCGGCTACAGCCTGTACGAAGCGAAGCGGCAACTGCATGAGAACGTCCATCCCTTCCCGAGCAGCCTCGACGCCGAGCATTTCCGCAGCGCGCGCGGCGCGCTTGCCGAGCCCGCCGACCAGCGCGACATTGCGCGCCCCCGCCTCGGTTTCTGCGGCGTCATCGACGAGCGCATGGACATCGGCCTCATCGGCGAACTTGCGCGCCTGCACCCCGAGTGGCAGATCGTTCTCGTCGGCCCGGTGGTCAAGATCGACCCGCGGACGCTGCCGCGCGCGGCCAACATCCATTACCTCGGCGGCAAGAAGTACGACGAGCTGCCGGCCTACCTCGCGAGCTGGGACGTCGCGCTGATGCCTTTCGCGCTCAACGACGCGACGCGCTACATCAGCCCGACGAAAACGCCCGAATACCTTGCCGCCGGCCGCCCGGTCGTCTCGAGCGCGATCACCGACGTCGTTCGCGACTACGGCGACAAGGGGCTCGTCGCGATCGCGCACGGCGCTGCAGGCTTTGCCGAGGCGATCGCCGCCATCCTTGCAAGCGAAGGTCGCGAGGGCTGGCTTGCTGACGTCGATACGCACATCGCCGGCCTCTCGTGGGACAAGACCTGGCAGCGCATGGTCGAACGCATCGAGGCCGCCGCCGCGAACAACGGCGCCAACCCGCGCACCGTGCCGCCGCACCGCCTGCCCGTCGCCGTCGCCGCGCGTCCCTTCGACTATCTCATCGTCGGCGCCGGCTTCTCCGGGTCGGTGCTCGCCGAGCGCCTTGCCGCCGGATCGGGCAAGCGCGTCCTCGTTGTCGATCGCCGAGGGCACATCGGCGGCAACGCCTACGACTGCTACAACGACGACGGCATCCTGATCCACCGCTATGGCCCGCACATTTTCCACACCAACGCCGAACGCATTTTCGAGTATCTGTCGCGCTTCACGGCCTGGCGAGGCTACGAGCACCGCGTCCTCGCCTACGTCGACGGCAAGATGGTGCCGATTCCAATCAACCTGACGACGATCAACGAGCTCTACGGTCTCAAGCTCGACTCGGCGCAAATGGAGCACTTCCTCGCGGCGCGCGCCGAGGCGCCCGAAGTCATTCGCACTTCGAAGGACGTCGTCCTTGCCGCGGTCGGCCGTGACCTCTACGAGAAGTTCTTCGAGGGCTATACGCGCAAGCAGTGGGGCGTCGATCCTTCGGCACTCGACAAGTCAGTGACGGCGCGCATCCCGACGCGAACGAATACCGACGACCGCTATTTCGGCGACAGCTACCAGGCGATGCCGAAGCACGGCTACACGCGCCTTTTCGAGAGCATGCTCGACCACCCGAACATCAAGGTGATGCTCAATACCGACTACCGCGAGATCGCCAAGCACGTACGCCACGAAAGAATGATTTACAGCGGGCCGATCGACGAATTCTTCGACTACCGCTTCGGCGAGCTGCCGTATCGCTCGCTGCAGTTTCGCCACGTCACGCTCGACCGGCCGCAGTTCCAGCCGCTCGCGGTGGTGAATTATCCGTCGCCGAAAGTCCCCTATACGCGCATCACCGAGTACAAGCACCTGACCGGACAGACGCACGGCAAGACCAGCATCTCCTTCGAATTTCCGTGCGACGACGGCGACCCGTATTACCCGGTGCCCAACCCCGAGAACGCGGTCCTCTACAAGCAGTACCAGACGCTCGCGGACAACACGCCGGGGGTCTGGTTCGTCGGGCGGCTGGCGACCTACAAGTACTACAACATGGACCAGGTCGTCGGCCAGGCGCTCGCGCTGTACAAGCGTCTGTGCGAGCTCGACGGCGTCGAGGAGCAGGATGGACAGGTCAAGAAATTCGCGATTGGCTGATCCTGATCGGCCCTCCTGCGCTGTGGCCGGTTCATTGGAGCTCTGGGGCGGGGTCGAGTGTACGGTCGCGCGCGTCGGCGACCGCTACACCGATGAGCTCGCGACGACCGGACACGACGCTCGCCCCGCCGACCTCGAGCTTTTCGCGAGGCTGGGAATCCGCGCTTTGCGCTATCCGGTGCTCTGGGAGCGCATCGCGCCGGACCGGCCCGACCGCTGCGACTGGTCCTGGACCGACGCACGGCTTGCACGCCTGCGCGAGCTAGGAATCCGGCCTGTACTCGGGCTCGTGCACCACGGCAGCGGGCCGCGCTATACCGAACTTGCAGATCCGCACTTTCCTCGCAAGCTTGCCGACTTCGCAGCACGCGTCGCCGAGCGCTATCCTTGGGCCGAAGCCTACACGCCGATCAACGAGCCGCTGACGACGGCGCGCTTTTCCGGCCTTTACGGCCACTGGTATCCGCACGCGCGCGACTTCTCGCTGTGCCTCTCGATGCTGGTAAACGAGATCGCGGCGACAAGGCTGGCGATGAGCGAAATCCGTGCGGTCAACGCCGGTGCTGAGCTCGTCCAGACCGAGGACTTAGGACAGGTCTTCGCGACGCGACCCTTGCAGTATCAGGCCGACTTCGAGAACGAGCGGCGCTGGCTCACCTGGGATCTGCTCGCCGGGCGAGTCGATGCTGCCCATCCCCTGTATGCCGACCTCGTCGCCAGCGGCGTCGATCGCGACACGCTCGCGCACTGGTGCGAAGCGCCCTGTCCCCCGGACGTGATTGGCGTCAATCATTACCTGACGAGCGAGCGCTTTCTTGACCATCGCCACCGGCGCTACGAAGCGGGCAAGCGCGGCGGCAACGGCCAGCGTCGCTATGCCGACGTCGAGGCGCGCCGCGTCCTCGGCAGCCGCTGCGCCGGACCGGAACAGCTGCTGCGCGAGACCTGGGAGCGTTACCGCCTGCCGCTTGCCGTCACCGAAGCGCACAACGGTTGCACGCGCGACGAGCAGATGCGCTGGTTCGCCGAAGTGTGGGCGGCGGCCGCGAAGCTGCGCGCTGCCGGCGTCGACCTGCGCGCGGTGACGGCCTGGTCACTGCTCGGTGCGACCGACTGGAACAGCCTGCTGACGCGTGAGACGGGGTTTTACGAGACCGGCGTTTTCGACGTTCGCGCGCCGGCGCCGCGACCGACGGCGATGGTCGGGCTCTTGCGCGAGCTTGCCGAGAAGGGCGAGTGCGACCACCCGGTGCTCGATTCGCCGGGCTGGTGGCATCGGGTCGCAGCCGACCCCCGCGCCAGTCGCCGATGGGTTTCGCCCGCGTCAGCGCGGGCGGGGACGACCCGAGCGAGCGGCGCTAGCAAAAGCCGCTCGCTCCTCGTCATCGGCGCGCGCGGCACGCTCGGGCAGGCGCTCGCGCGTGCCTGTCTCGCGCACGCCCTGCCGCATCACCTGCTCGCGCGCGAGGATCTCGATATTGCCGACGCGGCGGCCGTGCGCCGCGTCCTCTCGCAACTCAAGCCCTGGGCCGTGATCAACGCCGCGGGCTGTGTCGACGTCGATCGCGCCGAACGCGACGTCGAGCGTTGCTGGCGCGACAACTGCACAGGCGCCGAGCAGCTTTGCAAAGGCTGTGCCGAACTCGGGATTGCCTTCGTCACTTTCTCGAGCGACCTGGTTTTCGACGGCGGCAAAGGCGATGCTTACCACGAAGGCGATGCGGTCTTCCCGCTCAACGTCTATGGCAAAAGCAAGGCGGCGGCCGAGCGCGCGGTGCTGAGTGCGCACGAACGCAGCCTCGTCATCCGCACGAGCGCTTTCTTCGGCTCCGCCGACCGCTACAATTTCGCGAGGCAAACGCTCGAGAGGCTCGCCGCCGGCGGCGAAGTCGCGGCCGTCGACGGCGTCGCCGTTTCACCGACTTTCATTCCCGACCTCGTCGAGCGCACGCTCGACCTTCTGATCGATGGCGAGACCGGCATCTGGCACCTTGCCAACGGCGGCGCGATCAGCTGGTACGCCTTCGCCCGCGAGCTCGCGCAAGCGACCGGAATGGACCCGGAGCTCGTGCGCGCCGCCGCGCCCGACGAGGCCGGCTGGATCGCGCAGCGCCCGAGCAACAGCGCGCTGACGAGCGGCCGCGGCAGCATCATGCCGCCTTTCGAGTCAGCCTTCGCGCGCTTCATCGACGAGGTCAGAGGCGAACTTGCCTTGCCGTGAACGGGCTCTCGTGAAATGCGGATCGGTGCAATGCGCTTCGCGATGCACGGATCGGTGCAATGCGCTTCGCGATGCACGGATCGGTGCAATGCGCTTCGCTTATTGCACCCTATGTCTGTCTTCGAAGAAGCGGTGGGGACGCTTTCGGCCTTACGGGAAGGTGCCGCGGTGGTCCTTCTTCATCTCGGGGGTTTCGTGGTCTTCGTCGACGCCGAGCCGGGCGCGGTTGCGCTTGAGCTTCTCGGGGTCGTGCCGCGCGTCTTCGCCGGTTTTCGGCTCGGCGTCGTCGAGCGTCTCGCCGGCCGGGGCGTCGAAATCGGGTGCATCGGGATCGACGGCATCATTGACCGCAGGATCGGTCTTGTTTTCTCGGTTCATGCGCTGCTCCTTCGTCTGCTGCTCACCGCCTGCAAGGCGGCAAGGCTTGTGCCCACCCGGTTTCAGCGCCTTTGGCCTCGCGCGCGTGGCGCGATCGGCGTGATCGCCGCGGGGATGAAGCTCTTCTGTTCGCCGTTGGCAAATTCGACGCAGACCTTGTCGTCGCCGGCCGCAACGACGCGCGCTTCGCCGAAGCGATGAACGCGGACTCGCGCGCCCGGGGCGAGGGCAGAGGGCGAAGCGTGCACTCTCGGCTGCCGCGGCGCGGGCGGCTGCGTGGCGAGCGTGAGCGAGGCCTGCGTCATGCGTTGGCAGTTGTCGCAAACGCCGCAATGCTCGGGGCCGGTGTCGCCAAAATACTCGAGCAGGATTCTCCAGCGGCAAAATCCGCTCTGCGCGTAAACGACCATGCGCTCGAGCTTGTTGCGGTCGTTTTCGGCGCGCTCGCGGTAGTCGGCGGCAATCGCCTCGGCGCGCCGTTCGTCGAAGTCCTCTCCGCTTGCGCAGTGGCGCTGGCGGGCCGCGTTCTCGGCGAGCCCGTTCTCCCTGAGGAGCTTCAAGACCACCCGGATCTTGTTCTGCGCGATCGAGGGCAGCGCCGCGCGCAGTTCGCCAAGGCTCACCGGCGTCGGGCCGAGGGCTTCCCGGACGGCGCTCACCTCGCTCGCCGTCGGGTAACGGCCGATCAGAAAAAATTGCTGCACGCGCCGGTCGCGGTGGTCGTAGAGCAGCGCGCAGCGCGCCGGCCTGCCGTCGCGACCGGCGCGGCCGGCCTCCTGATAGTAGGCTTCGAGGCTTGCCGGAAACTGGTAATGCACGATGAGCCGGATGTCGCTCTTGTCGATGCCAAGCCCGAAGGCGTTGGTCGCGACCATGATGCGGCGCTCGCCGCTCATGAAAGCGTCCTGCTCGGCGCGGCGCGCTCGCGCGCCGAGGCGGCCGTGATAACGTGCAAAGGCGATGCCTTGGGCGGCGAGTGCGGCGCAGACTGCTTCGACGCCGGCGATCGTCGCGGCATAGACGATGCAGGCGCCTTCGGCCTCGCCTTGCCCCTGGCTGTCAGACGCTGAGAGCAATTTGCCGATGGCTTCGATTTTTTCTTCTTCGCGCGTGACGTGGACGACGCAAAAACGCAGATTCTCGCGATAAATGCCGGTGTTGATGACGGCCATCCCGGGGCGGCCAAGCTCGCGCCCGATGTCGGCGATCACCTCGGGTGTCGCCGTCGCCGTCAGCGCCAGGACGCGCGGACTACCGAGCACGCGAATCGCGTTGGCGAGTTCGAGAAAGGCCGGGCGAAAATCGTGGCCCCATTGCGAGACGCAGTGCGCTTCGTCGACGACGAAGAGGGCAATCGGGTTGCGCTGCAAGGCGGCGATGAACTCGGGATCGCCCAGGCGCTCGGGCGTCGTGAACACGATGGCGCTCCTTCCCGCGCCGATCGCTGCGAGCGTCGCCTGCTGTTCGCGCTCGTTAAGGCTGCTGTTGAGCTGCGCCGCAGCGACGCCAGCGTCGCCGAGCTTGTCGCTCTGGTCCTTCATCAGCGCGATGAGCGGCGAGACGACGAGCGTCGTTCCCGGCAATTCGAGCGCCGGCAGCTGGTAGCACAGCGATTTTCCGGCGCCGGTCGGCATGATCGCGAGCGTATCGCGGCCGGCGAGCACGCTGTCGATGACTTCGCGCTGGCCTGCGCGCAGACGCGCGATGCCGAAGGTCTCGCGCAGCGTCCGGCGCAGGGATTTTTCGTCGCTCACGGCGGACATCAGCCGGTCTCCTTTGTCGATGAAGGCAAGGGGCGTGGCAAGCGCCGTTCCCCGGGGCAGGCGAAATCGTCGATGCGGTTTCGCCGATGTCCGCCTCGCCCCGGTCGCGGCAGGCTACGCATTTGGATGTATGCTATGCACTTGCCGCCGCAGGATTGGCGATCGCCTCGTACGCTGCCCTGAACCTTAGTCCGGAGGAAAACAGATGAGTCGCACTGTCACGCTCACGATCGATGGGAAGAGCACTGAATTTCCGGTGATTTCCGGCACGCTTGGCAACGACGTCATCGACATCCGTTCGCTGTTCGCGAAGACCGGCTTCTTCGCCTACGATTCGGGCTTTTCCTCGACGGCAAGCTGCGAGTCGAAAATTACTTTCGTCGACGGCGTCCGCGGCCAGCTCCTTTACCGCGGCTATCCGATCGAGCAGATCGTCGAGCGCTGCGACTTCATGGAGGTCACCTATCTGCTGAAATACGGCGAACTTCCGGACGCGGCGCAGAAGAAGGGCTTCGAGGACGTGATCAGGAAGCACACCATGATCAACGAGCAGCTCGCGAAGTTCTACAACGGTTTTCGGCGTGACGCGCATCCGATGGCCGTCGTCGTCGGCGTCGTCGGCGCGCTGTCGGCTTTCTACGACGGCAACGAGGACTTTTCCGATCCCCGCCAGCGCGAAATCAGCTTCCATCGCATCGTCGCCAAAATGCCGACCATCGTCGCTTTCGCGCACAAGTATTCGATCGGCGAACCCTTGATGTTCCCGCGCAACGACCTCGACTACACGGCCAACTTCATGTACATGATGTTCGGCAATCCCTGCGAGGAATACGTGCCGAACCCGGTGCTCGTGCGCGCGCTCGACACGATTTTCATGATGCACGCCGACCACGAGCAGAACGCCTCGACCTCGACCGTGCGCCTTGCCGGTTCGTCGGGCGCCAACCCGTATGCGTGCATGTCGGCCGGCATCGCCTGCCTGTGGGGGCCGGCGCACGCCGGCGCCAACGAAATCTGCCTGCAGATGCTGCAGGAAATCGGCGAGGTCGCGCGCGTCCCCGAGTACATCCGGCGCGCCAAGGACAAGAACGATCCTTTCCGGCTCAAGGGCTTCGGGCACCGCATCTACAGCAGCTTCGACCCGCGCGCGAAAATCATGCGCGAGCTTTGCGTCGAGGTCCTGCACGAGCTCGGACGCGAGAACGATGAGCGCTTCAAGGTCGCGCTCGAGCTCGAGCGAATTGCGCTCGAGGACGAGTACTTCATCGAGCGCAAACTGTATCCGAACGTCTATTTCTACTCGGGCATCGTGCTTGAGGCGATCGGGATACCGCCGGCGATGTTCCCCTGCATCATTGCGCTCGCGCACACGGTCGGGTCGATGGCGCAATGGGAGGAAATGATCACGGCGAGCGACCAGAAGATCGGCCGTCCCCGCCAGCTCTACATGGGCGAGCCGCGACGCGAAGTGCCCGATCTTCCCGATCGCCCGTAAAGCGACGCCACGCCTTGCCGTCCGCTCGCCGCCCCTGGCGGGCGGGGCCATGCATTGGCCGCACGGCGGCGAATCAAACACGAATGATCGGGGCGCGTCAAGCCGGGACTTTCCGCAACTGTCTGCGCAAACTACGCATACCTGTGCGGCCTCCGATCTGCGACAATCGGCCATCGAGCCATCGCCGACAGGGTGCAGAAGATGCACGATTACCCCCTTGCATGGGCGAGCGTCAAGCGCGTTTCCTGCAGGCTGCCCGCTCGCAGCGCTTGCGCTCTTGCCCGGCTTGCGCTGACCTTCGTCGTTCCGACCTACTGCGGCGCGGCGCTGGCGCTCGCCGATACCGTTCATGTGCAGCTTAAGTGGTATCACCAGTTCCAGTTTGCCGGTTACTACGCGGCGCAGATCAAAGGCTATTACCGCGACGAAGGGCTCGCCGTCGAACTCGTCGAAGGTGCGCCTGACCGGCCGCCGGAAAAGCGCGTCCTCGACGGTAGCGCGCAATTCGGTATCCACGACGGCGGCGACCTCATCTACCATCGCCTGCTCGGAGCACCGCTGGTCGCCGTCGCCGCGATCTTCCAGCATTCGCCGTATGTGCTCCTCGCCAAGAAATCGAGCCGCATCCGCCATCCCTCAGACCTTGTCGGCCGCACCGTGCTCATCACCCAGAACCAGGGAGACGCGCCGATCCTCGCGATGTTCCGCCGCGAAGGCATCAGGGTGCAAAGCAGCAAGGACGTCGAACCGGTCCATTTCGCGCCGCATTCGTGGAACTTCGACGACCTCCTGAGCGGCAAGGCCGACGCGATGTCGGCGTACATCACCGAGATCCCCGGGATCAGCCGCCTGTTCAAATTCGAGCCGACGACCCTCAACCCGCTCGATTACGGAATCGACTTCTACGGCGACACGCTTTTTACCCGCAGCGATTACCTCAAGGCACATCCGGAAGTCGTCGAGCGCTTCCGGCGAGCGACGCTCAAGGGCTGGCGGTACGCGATGGCCAATCCCGGCGAAATTGCCGACTTCATCCTGACGCTTCCGACGACGCGCGCGCCGACGCTCGACCGCGACGCGCTGCTTGCCGAAGCGAAGACGCTTGGCGACATCATCCTGCCGACGCTGGTCGAGATCGGCAACATGAACGTCGGGCGCTGGGAGCAGATGGCGCGGCATTACGCCGACCTCGGGATGGTTTCTTCACTCGCTCCGCTCGACGGTTTCGTTTACGACGCGGATACCGAAAAACAGGAAATCCAGCGCCGCCTGCGCTATCTTGCGATCAGCCTCGCGGGGATCACAATCGTCGTCATCGTTTGCCTCGTCTGGCTGCGCCTGCTGCGCTCGCAGGTGCGCCTGCGCACGCGCGAACTCACCGCCGAAGTCGCCGAACGCAGGCAGGCGCAAGAAGCGTCGCACCTCGCTGCGAGCGTGTTCCTGCACGCGCGCGAGGGAATCACGATCACCGCCGCGGACGGAACGATCATCGACGTCAACGAAGCCTTTACCCGCATCACCGGCTACAGCCGGGAAGAAGCGATCGGCGGCAACCCGCGCCTGCTCAAGTCGAAGCATCACGACGCGGGCTTCTACGCGAAGATGTGGAAGGAACTCATCGAAAAAGGCTATTGGCACGGCGAGATCTGGAACCGGCGCAAGAACGGCGAACTCTACCCGGAGATCCTGACGATCAGCGCGGTGCGCGACGAAGCTGGCAACACGCAGCATTACGTTGCGCTCTTCTCCGACATCACGCCGATGAAGGCGCACGAACAGCAGCTCGAGCGCATGGCGCACTTCGACATGCTGACCACGCTGCCCAACCGCGTGCTGCTCGCCGACCGGCTGCAGCAGGCGATGGCGCAGGCGCAGCGGAGGCGGCAGCGGCTCGCCGTCGCCTACCTCGACCTCGATGGATTCAAGATGGTCAACGACATGCATGGGCACGCCACCGGCGACAAGCTGCTCATCGCGCTCGCCAGCCAGATGAAAACGGTGCTGCGCGAAGGCGACACGCTCGCTCGCCTCGGCGGCGATGAATTCGTCGCGGTGATCCTCGACATCGAGGACATCGCTGCGTGTTTTCCGCTGCTCGACCGCCTGCTCGCCGCGGCGAGCCAGGTGGTCACCGTCGAGGAGCTCGAGCTCAAGGTGTCGGCGAGCATCGGCGTTTCCTTCTTTCCGCAAGGCGAAGACGTCGATGCCGACCAGCTGCTGCGCCAGGCCGACCATGCGATGTACCAGGCCAAACTCGGCGGCAAGGGCCGCTACCACGTCTTCGACGACGACCACGACCGCAATCTGCGCGGCCGCCACGAAACGCGCGAACGCGTCCGGCGCGCGCTCAACGGCGACGAGTTCGTTCTGCACTACCAGCCGAAAGTGAATATGCGCAGCGGCAAGGTGGTCGGCGCCGAAGCGCTGATCCGTTGGCAGCACCCCGAGCGCGGACTGCTTCCGCCCGCTGTATTCCTTCCGCTCATCGAGAACCATCCGCTGGCGGTCGAGATCGGCGAATGGGTGATCGAGGCCGCGCTGTGCCAGGTCGAGCGCTGGCGGGCGCTGGGGCTGCACCTGCCGGTCAGCGTCAATGTCGGCGCCCGGCAGCTGCAGCACATAAACTTTGCCGAGCGCCTGCGCGAGCGCCTCGCAAGCCACCCGCTGATCGGCCGCGGCGATCTTGAAATCGAGGTGCTCGAGACGAGCGCGCTCGAAGACGTGGCGCAGGTCTCCCGGCTCATCGACGACTGCCGCGAACTCGGCGTCGGTTTCGCGCTCGACGATTTCGGCACCGGTTATTCGTCACTGACTTACTTGAAGCGCCTCGCAGTGGATACGATCAAGATCGACCAGAGCTTTGTTCGCGGCATGCTCGACGACGCTGATGATCTGGCGATTCTCGAAGGCATCGTGAGCCTCGCTTCGGCTTTCCGGCGCAAGGTGATCGCCGAAGGCGTCGAAACCGTCGACCACGGGACGATGCTGCTCAAGCTCGGCTGTGAACTCGCCCAAGGCTACGGCATCGCGCGCCCGATGCCCGCCGAAAGAATAGCGGAATGGGCCGCTTCGTGGCATCCTGATCCGGCGTGGAGCCGGTCCAGCGCGGACGATCGGGAAGGTCGTCCGCTTTTCGCGGCGACGCTTTGACCGCCGCAATCCTTTGTTCGCCGAACCACCGCCATCTCTCCCTGGGACACGCCATGCAAGCGCCAGCCAGAACGGATCAACGCACCGCCCTGAACCTGAAACCGCGCGTCGCCGGTGCCGTGCTCGGCGTCGTCGGCGCCACGGCGCTGCCGCTGATCTTTCATTTCGCCACCGATACGTCGGCGCCGCCGGGCTACGGTATCGCCTTCGCGATGCTCGTCCTCGCCATGCTCGCGCTTCTCGGCGGCGTCTTCTTTGCCCGCCGCGCGCTGCTCGTGCCGCTCGGCGACCTCGACGAGATCCTCGACAAGGCGGCTTCCGGCGAGGGCGACCTCTCGCGCGATGCCACACCGCGAACGGCTTCGGCGCTCGCGCGCATCGGGAACAACTACAACGCGCTGATGGGCAAGCTGCGCAAGCTCATCGACCTGACGCGCAGCCAGACGGTGCAGATTGCCTCGGCGTCGGTAGAACTCAAGCAGCACCTCGCCGCCGCCGCGGCCGGTGCGCAGACGCAGGAATCGCTGGCGCGTGAGATCAGCACTTCGTGCGCGGCGGTGACCGAGACCGTCGTCAATGTCGCGGGCCGCGTCGAGCGGCTCAACGCCAGCGCTGCCGAGCGCCTCGAGAGGGCGCGCGGTTCGCAGGCCGAGCTCGACGCGCTGGTCAGGGACATCGCGCGCATCAACGACCGCCAGCAGTCGTTCCGCGGCACCGTCGAGTCGCTCTCCAAACATTCGCATACGATCGACGAGATCATCACGCTGATCCAGGAGATTTCCGATCAGACCAACCTCCTCGCGCTCAACGCGGCGATCGAGGCGGCGCGCGCCGGCGAGCAGGGGCGCGGCTTTGCCGTCGTTGCCGACGAAGTGAGAAAGCTTGCCGAGCGCACGAAAACCGCCGCCGGCAGGATCACGCAGAGCACGCGCGAAATGACTTCGCTTGCCGACAACACGCTCGAAGTCACCTGCCAGGTCAGCGAGGAAACCGAAAACGCACGCGGCGCGGTCGAGCGCGCATCGTCAGGTTATACCGGCATGGTCGGGAACTTCGGCGCGACTGCCGACGAATTGCACAGCATCGCCGCGGCGATGCACGAACTCGAAGCGGCCAACGTCGGCATTCTCGACTCGGCGAAGGCGATCGACAGCCTGAGCAGCGAGCTCGGCGGCCGCATGCGCGCCTCGCTCGAATCGGCCGATGCGCTCAGCGTCTCGACCGAAGAGATGCTCGCCTCGGGCGCCCGCTTCAAGCTCGGCAGCGGCAAGTTCGAGAGCATCCTCGCGCAGTGCTGCGCGTATCGCGACAAGGTGCAGGAAATCCTGCAGCGCCACGCCGACCGCGGCGTCGATGTCTTCGACCAGAACTATCGACCGCTTGCCGGCTACACGCCGCCAAAATACGAAACCGGCTACGACCGTCTGGTCGAAAAGGAACTGCAGGACCTCTACGAGGAAATCCTTGAGCACCTTCCCGGTGCCGTCTCGCTGATCGCCGTCGACACCAAGGGTTACGCGCCGACGCACTGCCGCAAGTTCTCGATCCACACCGGCGTCGCTGAAAAAGATCTGGCTTTCAGCCGGCACAAGCGCATCTTCGCCGACCCGGTGGGCATCCGCTCGGCGCAGAACACCAATCCCTTCATCGCGCAGACCTACAGCCAGGCCGGCACCGGCCGAATCCTTACCGAGATCGGCACGCCGATCATGGTCAAGGGCCGGCACTGGGGCGGCCTGCGCATCAACGTTGATCCGAAGGTTCTCGCTTAGACGATGGCCGCGCAACAATCACGAATCAGGATCATCGGCACCGGCGGGACGATCGCCGGCGAAGGCAGGAGCGCCGCCGACGCCGCGTATGAGGCCGGCAAGCTCGACATCGCAAGCCTCATCGACGACATCGAAGGCTTGCGCGAGCTCGCTTCGATCAGCGCCGAAACGCTCTTTTCGCGTGGCTCCGAAGACCTCGGGCCGAGCGAGTGGATGAGCCTCGCGCGACGCATCGTCGCGCTCGCCGCGGTGCACGAGCAGGAGGAAGCCGATGGCGCCTTGCGAAGCGATGGCATTGTCATCACGCACGGCACCGATACGCTCGAGGAAGCAGCTTTCTTCCTAGACCTCGTCCTCGACCTTGAGCTCGACACGCCGATCATCCTCACCGCGGCAATGCGCGCGGCCACCGCGCTTTCGGCCGACGGCCCGGCCAACCTCTACCAGGCGGTGCAGGCCTGCATTGCGCCGGCCCTGCGCCGGCGCAATGTGCTCGTCGTCATCAACGGCCATATCCTCACCGGCTGGCAGGCGGTGAAGACCGACTCGGTCGCTTTCGAATCGTTCCAGGCTTACCCCGGCGCGCCGGTCGGCCGCATCATCGGCAATCGCATGCAGCTTTACAGCCACCCGCTGCCCTCGCCGCTGGCGGGCCGCTTCCAGAGCGTCCTCGACCTGCCCTCTGGCACGCTGCCGCAGGTGGGGATTGCTTATGTGCACGGCGGCTGCGGCGCGGCGCCACTCGCGGCGCTGCGCGAACAGGGCTGCCGCGGCGTCGTCATCGCGGGCTTTGGCGCCGGCACGATCCCCGCGTCGATGGCAGGACTTGCCGAAGAAATGGCCGGCGAAGGCTGCACGATCGTCGTCTCGTCGCGCGTGCAGAACGTCTCGGTGCTGCCCGACACGATGACCGTTGGCGATCACCCGGGCCTTGTCGCTGCGCGGATTCTCAACCCGCAAAAATCGGCGATCCTGCTGCGCCTCTGCCTCGCTGCCGGCTTCGGCGGCGAAGAAATCAACCGCAGTTTCGACCTTTTCGCCGCACAGGGCTGAGGCATGGAATCCACCGCAAAGGCGCGGCAAAGGATTCGCAAAGAAATGCAAAGCAAGAAAAAATCTGCGTTAACTTTGCGCCTTTGCGCCTTTGCGGTGGATTTATGAAGTCTATGAGTCTGCCGGCTTCGGCTCACGCCGCGACGAGCCGCAGTTGCGTGATCTCGGCGGGCGCGCCGAGGCGCTTGGGCGGTCCCCAGTAGCCCGTGCCGCGACTGATGTAGATCCACATCCGGCCGAGCCGGTGCAGCCCGGCGGTGTAGGGCTGCTGCAGCCGCACGAAGAAATTCCAGGGAAAGAACTGACCGCCGTGCGTATGGCCGGAAAGCTGCAGATCGAAACCCGCCGCGGCGGCGGCGGTCGCCGAGCGCGGCTGATGCGCGAGGAGAATCTTCACCGCGGCGTCGGCCGGTGCGCCGCGCAGCGCGGCTTCGGGGTCGCTGTGCAATGCCGGGTCGAAGTGCGCGGCCGAATAATCGGTGACGCCGGCAAGGACGAATTTCGAGCTGCCGCGCGCGATGACCACGTGCTCGTTTTCGAGGACGACGAGGCCGAGGCGCCTGAGTTCGCGCAGCCAGGGCTCCGCGCCCGAATAGTATTCGTGGTTGCCGGTGACGAAATAAACGCCGAGCGGCGCGCGCAGGCGCGCCAGCGGCGCGACGCTCGCCGCGAGATCGGCGACGCTGCCGTCGACGAGGTCGCCGGTGATCGCGACGAGATCGCTTTCAAGCAAGTTTACCGCCGCGACGATGCGCTCGACGTAGGCGCGACCGATCGTCGGTCCGACGTGGATGTCGCTGATCTGCGTAATCGTCAATCCGGAAAGTGCCGGGGGCAGGTGAGGAAGCGCAATGTCGACGCGGGTCACGCGCGCGGTGCGCCGTGCGTTGCAAAAACCGATCGTCGTCAATGCGAGCGCGATGAGGGGCACCGCGAGCGCCGAAGCGCCGGCGATCTCGCCCCAGGCGGCAGCGCCGGCGATGAGCAGCGCGCCGAGCAGGAGCAGGTCGCGGGCGATGGTGAGCACGAACAGCGAGGAGAAATGGCCGGTCGTCAGAAGGCCGGCCCAGGTCAGCGCGACGGCAAGGTGGCGGTTGCTTTGCGGCGCCCAGGCCCGCGCCAGCAGGCCGACGGGAATCAGGACCGTCGAGGCGAAGAGCAGGGCGATCGCGACGCGCCAGCCCGTCGCCGAAAGCGCGAGGTCGGGCAGAAGCCGCACGCCGATATAGACGTGCAGCAGCGCGACGATCGCCGTCGCCGTGATCAGGAAACGCGACGGCAGCAATCGTCTTTTGCGGGGAGCGGGCGCGGTCATCGAATCGGCTCAGTCGGGGAGTCGGGTAAATGGGGCCATTCTCCGCGAATCCAAGCTCGACGGCGGCTGACGGCGCAATGTGCCGCGAAGGAAATCGCCTTGGGAGACGCTTCGCTTATTGCGCCTATTTCGTTGCGACCGTACGCACGCGGCTCGCGGCAAGTTGCGCGCGGGCGCGCGCGGTGACAGTGTCGTCGGCGGCAGCGACGGCAACGCCCATGCGCCGCTTGACGTGGCTTTCGGGCTTGCCGAAAAGGCGCAGGTCCGATTCGGGAACGGCGAGCGCGTCGGCGACGCCTTCGAAAGCGATCGCGGCGCCCTCGATGCCGCCATAGACGACCGCCGAGGCCGCCGGCCGGCGCAGCGC
The DNA here is from genome assembly GCA_964485725.1 of uncultured Propionivibrio sp. GTDB lineage: Bacteria > Pseudomonadota > Gammaproteobacteria > Burkholderiales > Rhodocyclaceae > Propionivibrio. Next base: position 34,105 of record CAZALA010000019.1, read on the forward strand.
CGTGTCGACGGGAAGACCGAGGATGGCGCGGGCGTGCAGTTCAAACTCGGAGAGCCTTTGCGAGGCGAGCGTGACGAGGCCGGTGTCGTGCGGTCGCGGGCTGACTTCTGAGAACCAGACCTCGTCGCCCCTGACGAAGAATTCGACGCCGAAGAGGCCGCGTCCGCCGAGCGCGCCGGTGACGCTGGCGGCGGCTTCGCGCGCAGCGGCAAGCGCGCGCGCCGACATCGCCTGCGGCTGCCACGATTCGACGTAGTCGCCATTGACCTGGACATGGCCGACGGGCCCGCAGAAATGCGTTTCAATCTGCCCCGACGCGCCGATCGCGCGCACGGTCAGCAGGGTGATTTCGTATTCGAAATCGACGAAGGCCTCGACGATCACGCGCGCCTCCTTGACCCGCCCCGACTGGAGCGCGTGCGCCCAGGCCGGCGCGACGTCGTCGCGGCTGCGCAGCACCGACTGGCCTTTTCCCGACGAGGACATGACTGGCTTGACGACGCAGGGATAGCCGATGCCGGCGTCGATTGCCGCCTTGAGTTCGGCGAGCGAATCGGCAAAGGCGTAGGGCGAAGTCGGCAGCTTCAACTCCTCGGCGGCGAGGCGGCGGATGCCCTCGCGGTTCATCGTCAGCTGCACGGCGCGCGCCGTCGGAATCACTTCGGCGATGTTCTCGCGCTCGATGTCGGCGAGGACCTGCGTCGCGATCGCCTCGATTTCGGGTACGACGAAGTCGGGCTGCTCGAGTTCGATCACCGCGCGCAGGGCGGCGGCGTCGGTCATCGCAAGGACGTGCGAGCGATGCGCGACCTGCATGCCGGGCGCGTCGGCGTAGCGGTCGACGGCGATCGTCTCGACACCGAGACGCTGGAGGGCGATAATGACCTCCTTTCCGAGTTCGCCGGCGCCGAGCAACATGACGCGCGTGGCCGACGGGCTCAAGGGCGTGCCGATTTTTTCGCCCGGCAACTGGCCGGAGCGGGCGTGGGGACCGAGGTTTGTGGTGCTCATTGCGGAACTCCTGTGAGAACCGGAAATCTTAGCATGCCGACCATCCCTTCCGATTTGCCCGAATGATCCTGCCGATACCGCCTCACCGTCGCGCCGACCAAGTCGCCGCGCTGAACGACCTTTCCTGCCCGCATTGCGACGCAGGCGCCACCGCCGCGCACGTCGTTCCCGCGTTCGACTGCCGCGCCTTCCGCGACACCCTCGGCAGCTTCGCCACCGGCGTCACCGTCGTCACCGCGCTGGCGCCGAACGGCGAACGCATCGGCCTGACCATCAGCTCGTTCAACTCGGTA
>CAZALA010000020.1:0-34005 GCA_964485725.1 uncultured Propionivibrio sp.
ACACCTCCTAGGCTAAGATTACCTGAGGTGTTTCGTTGATCCATTGAGACCACCTTCGCTATTGCGCCCTATACCCCCGGTCGCCGGGGTGACGAACATCTGGAGACTAGAAATGAACTCATCTTCTGCGATCCGCCTGCACGAGACTGACGACGTGCTCATCGCGACCCAGCAACTCATTCCCGGAACGGAAATCGGCGCCGAGCGCGTCACCGTCCGCGACCTCATCCCCAACGGCCACAAGCTTGCCGCGCGCGATCTCAAGAAAGGCGAGGCGATTCGTCGCTACAGCCAGATCATCGGCCATGCCACCGCCGACATCGCCGCCGGCCGCCACGTGCATTCGCACAATCTCGCGACCAGCCATTTCGAGCGCGATTACGGCATCGGGCTCGATGCGCACAGCGTGCACAAAGTCGCCGAGCCGGCGAGCTTCATGGGCTATCGCCGCGCCAACGGCAAGGTCGGCACGCGCAACTATCTCGCGGTGATCGCTTCGGTCAATTGCTCGGCGACGGTGACGCGGGCGATTGCCGCGCACTTCACGCCCGAGCGGCTCGCCGCGTTCGGCAACGTCGATGGCGTCATCGCGATGCCGCACCCGGCGGGCTGCGGACTCAACGTCGAAGGCGAGGGCATGGCCAACCTGCGCCGCACGCTCGTCGGCTACGCGACGCACCCCAACTTCGCCGGCGTGCTGCTCGTCGGCCTCGGCTGCGAACAGAACCAGGTCTCCTCCTTGATCGAACATATCGAACAGCGCGGCGCCTACGAGCCCGGCATGCTGCAGCACCTGATCATGCAGACGGAAGGCGGCACGCGCGCGGCGATCGCCAAAGGCATCGCGCTCGTCGCCGAAATGCTGCCCAAGGCCAACCTTTTTGAGCGAGCGCCCGCGCCCGTCAGCCATCTGACGATCGGGCTCAACTGCGGCGGTTCCGACGGTTACTCGGGGATTACCGCGAATCCGGCGCTCGGCGGCGCCGTCGATCTTCTCGTCGCGCACGGGGCGACCGCGATCCTTTCCGAGACGCCCGAAATCTACGGCGCCGAACACCTCCTGACCCGGCGCGCCGCGACGCCCGAAATCGCGCACAAGCTCATTGCCCGCATCGAATGGTGGAAGGAGTACTGCGCGAGCACCGGCGCCAAGATGGACAACAACCCTTCGGTCGGCAACAAGGCCGGCGGCCTCACGACCATCCTCGAAAAGTCGCTCGGCGCGGTCGCCAAGGCCGGCACGAGCCCGCTCAACGGCGTCTACCTTTTCGCCGAACAGATGGACGCGACGGGCCTCGTCTACATGGACACGCCGGGCTACGATCCGATCGCCGCGACCGGCCAGGCGGCCGGCGGCGCGCAGCTCATCTGCTTTACGACCGGGCGCGGTTCGGCCTTCGGCTGCGCCGGCGTGCCGACGATCAAGCTCGCCAGCAACAACGCGCTCTACGAGCGCATGCGCGACGACATGGACGTCAATTGCGGCGACCTCATCAGCGGCGTGCCGATGCCGGTGATCAGCCAGCGCATTTTCGACGCGATCATCCGCCACGCCTCGGGAGAGAAAGTGCGCAGCGAAGTGCTCGGTTACGGCAACGACGAATTCCTGCCCTGGCACATCGGCGCAGTCATGTAAGCCCGGCCCCTCTCCCTCGCCTTCAAAGGGAGAGTTCAAAATCCACCGCAAAGGCGCGAAGAGGCAAAGGTTACGCAAAGGAAACTCTCTGCGTAACCTTTCTTCTTTCTTTGCGTCTTTGCGGTGGATTCTAAAGGCAGTGCTTGCGGTACCATTGCAAGCCGGTGACTTGCCTGCGGGCCAGGGGTCGTGCATGAAGGAAATCGTCGTGGTCGCGCCGTTCAGCTCGATGTCCGAGGTGACGCGGCGGGTCGTTGCCGAAAACGGCTTTGCCAACGTCGACATCCTGCAGGCCGACCCGGAAAACGTCGTCGAACTGACGCGCTCGGCGATCGACGCCGGCGCCAAGGTGCTGATCTCGCGCGGCGGCTTCTACGAGACGATGAAGTCGGGCTTCGCGATTCCCGTCGTCGAAGTCAAGGTCACGGCCTTCGACCTCATCGAGACCTTCAAGGAAGTCAAAGCGACGAGCGAGGGCGGCGAGGTCGGGCTGATCGGCGTGCTCGGCCACAGCAACGTCATCTACGGCGCCGAAATCATCGCCGGCGTCATGGGCCTGTCCACGGTCTGCTTCCAGATTACCGAAGACAGCGACATCGCCGCCGAAGTCGAAAGGCAGATCGCGCAGGGCGTGCGCATCTTCGTCGGCGACAACAACGTCAAGGCCGCGGTCGCCAAGCCCAACTGCAAGGTGTTTCGCGTGCAGTCGGGCAGCCAGGCGATGCTCACCGCGATCCAGCAGGCCAAGGACATCCTTTACGCGTCGCGGCTGCAAAAGGAGAAAGCGCAGCAGTTCGCGACGATCATCGACTTCGTGCACGACGGCATCATCGCGATCGACCACCGCGGCTGCGTCACGGTCTTCAACAGCGCGTCGGAAAGGCTCACCGGTTTCAGCAAGCAGGAGGCGCTCGGTAAATCGATCACCTCGATCATCCCGAAAACCAAGCTCCTCGCCATGCTCGAGAGCGGACGCCCCGAGATCGGCGACATCCAGATCCTCGACAATCAGACCGTCGTCGCGAGCAACCGCGTGCCGGTGATCGTCGACGGCGAGGTCCTGGGCGCGGTGTCGACCTACCAGGAGATCACCGAAGTCCAGAAGCTCGAGCAGAAGATCCGCATCAAGCTTTCGGAAAAAGGCTTCGCCGCGCAGTACAGGTTTGCCGACATCGTGCATCGCAGCGAGGTCGTCGCCGAGTGCATCCGCACGAGCGAGAAATACGCCAGGTACGACACCTCGGTGCTGATCGTCGGCCCGTCGGGTGTCGGCAAGGAGCTTTTCGCGCAGGGCATTCACAACAGCAGCACGCGCCGGAACTCGCCTTTCGTTGCGATCAACTGCGCCGCGCTGCCCGAGACGCTGATCGAAAGCGAGCTCTTCGGCTACGTCGAAGGATCGTTCACCGGGGCGACGAAAAAGGGCAAGGCCGGGCTCTTTGAAATGGCGCACGGCGGAACGATTTTCCTCGACGAGATCAGCGAGCTGCCGCTCGTCCTGCAGGGCCGGCTCTTGCGCGTGCTCCAGGAAAAGCAGGTGATGCGCATCGGCGACAGCAAGCTCATACCCGTCGACGTGCGCATCATCTGCGCGACCAACCGCGACCTGCGCAGCCTCGTTGCGCAGAACGGGTTTCGCAGCGACCTGTATTTCAGGATCGCGATCCTGACGCTATACGTTCCGCCGCTCAACGAGCGCGCCGACGACATCGAACTCCTCGCCAATCACTTCGTGCAGGAGTTCGGCTACAAGTATCGCAAGACGCAGATGGCGATCGACGCCGAAGGCATGCGCTATCTGCGCGGCTATTCGTACGAAGGCAATGTGCGCGAACTGCGCGGCATGATCGAGCGCGCCGTCGTCATCTGCGAAGGCGAGCGCATCGGCGTCGCCGAGCTCGCCGTGCCGCTGCGCCGCGACAAGCCCAGGGCCCCCGACCTCGCGCACCCGTCCTTCGACGGCAGCCAGACGCTTAAGGACCTCGAGGAAAGCTACATCGATTACGTCTACAAGAAGACCAACGGTTCGCTCAAGGCCTCGAGCGACATCCTCGGCATCGGCCGCACGACGCTGTGGCGCCGCATCAAGGAAAAGCAGAACTAGCAGCCTGTCGGGTTTTCACCAGGTCGGCTGCAAAAAGCGGGAAGGCGGCTGATCTTTGCCCGAGGCGTTACATTGCCTGCGCGAATGGAATTGCTATTCGCTTGAAAGCCGAGCAAAGCTAAAGCTCGCCTGCCACATAAGCATTGGCAAGCTCTGTAGGAGCGCAGCTCTGCTGCGCGATGCGGCGGTGAGCCACAAGCGCCGCATCGCCCGATGAATCGGGCTCCTACAAAGCTTGAAAGCCGAGCAAAGCTAAGGCTCGCCTCCCACATAAGCATTGGCAAGCTCTGTAGGAGCGCAGCTCTGCTGCGCGATGCGGCGGTGAGCCACAAGCGCCGCATCGCCCGATGAATCGGGCTCCTACAAAGCTTGAAAGCCGAGCAAAGCTAAGGCTCGCCTCCCACATAAGCATTGGCAAGCTCTGTAGGAGCGCAGCTCTGCTGCGCGATGCGGCGGTGAGCCACAAGCGCCGCATCGCCCGATGAATCGGGCTCCTACAAAGTCTCTTCTGCGACTCCACAGCTAGCCCGCGGTCTCCCCGTCCTCTTTGGCAATCCCGAACTTGCGCATTTTTTCCCATAGATTCTTGCGGCTGATCCCCAGCGAGTCGGCGCAAGACTGAATTTGCCAGCTGCTCGATTCCAGCGCTCGCACGATATAGTCGCGCTCGCAGTCGTCGAGGTAGCTGCGCAGCGTGCTGGTCAAGTTCTGTGCATCCGCAAGCTTTGGCGCCGGGCGCTCGAACAGGTGGTCGAGTGAAATGCTGCGGCCATCGGTCATCAGGCTGGCCCGCTCCAGCGTGTTGCGCAGTTCGCGAATATTGCCGGGCCAACTGTAGTTGAGCAAGGCCTGTTCGGCGGCGGGGGTGAGGACGGGTGGCTGTTTCCCGTTGCCTGCCAGCTCGGCGAGAAATTGCCGGCTCAGCCAGAGAATATCCTCGCGCCGCTCGCGTAAAGGGGGCAGGCGCAACTGCACGACGTTGATCCGGTAATAAAGATCTTCACGGAATTCACCGCGGCTGACCATCTCCTTGAGTTCGCGATGGGTGGCGCAAATCAGCTTGATATTGACCGGCGTCGCCGCTTCGCTGCCGATGCGCGTGATGCAGCGTTCCTGCAGCGCGCGCAGCAGCTTGGTCTGCATGGCCAGCGACATGTCGCCGATCTCGTCGAGAAAGAGCGTGCCGCCGTCGGCTTGCTCGAACACGCCTTTTTTGCTGCGCACAGCGCCGGTGAAAGCGCCTTTGACATAGCCAAAGAGTTCGGCTTCGAGCAGGCTCTCGGTCAGCGCGCCGCAATTGATCGGCACGAAGGGCCGCGAGGCGCCGGCCATCTGGTGCAGCGTACGCGCGATTCTCTCCTTGCCGACGCCCGATTCGCCGCTGATCAGCACCGTCGAATTGCTGGCCGCCAGGCGCGGCAGCAGAGCGATCAGATGCATCATGGCCGGCGTCGAACCGAGGCCGCTCGCCGGGTCGTCGACGCGCGGCACGGCGATGTCGTTGATGCGGCTCATCAGGGCATCGAGGTCGAAGGGCTTGGTCAGGTAATCCTGCGCGCCTTGCTTGAGCAACCTGACCGCGGTCTCGATATCGCCCTGGCCGGTGATGAAGAGAAAAGGCGGCAGCGTCGCCTGTTCGGCGCTCAATCTGGCGAACAGCTCGTCGCCGGAAAAATCCGGCAACCGGATGTCGCTGATGACGATGAGATACTTGCGGCTGCGCAAGGCGCGTTCGGCCGCCCCGGCCGTGCGGTGCCAGTCACAGGCGTAGCCTTCAAGGGTGAAGCGATCGACGAGCGATTCGCCCATGATCGCGTCGTCTTCAATCAGGCAGAGTCGATTCGGCACGATGCATTTCCAGAGGAAGGGTGACAAGGAAGCGGGTCAGGGCGGTCGACGACTCGGCGCGAATGTCGCCGCGCAACTGCGTAACGATCTGGTAACAGATCCACAGGCCGAGCCCGTTGCCATGTTCGGAATAACGGGAAAACGGTTCGAACAATCTTTCTCGCTGGGCGACGGAGAGCGCTTCGCCGTCGTTTTCGACGACGATGGAAAGCAGCGCTTCGCTGCCCGCCGCATGCACCCGCACATGTCCGTCGCGACCTGCCGCGGCGATGGCGTTCAAGGTCAGATTGAGCAGCAGCTGACGCACCGGCGTTGACGGCAGCGGCAGCGATTCGGGCAGCTCGGTGTGCCAGACGAGATCGGTGTTCTGGCTGTGCGCGCCAGGTGCGACGAGCAGCCGCACGTCGTCGAGGTCACGCGCGCTCAGTTCCCGGCTGCTGATCCTGGCCTCGACCAGCAGCGCAGCGACGGTATCCCTTATTTGCGAGAGGCCGCGTTCGAGCAGACCGATCGTCTTCAGGTTGAGCGGGTCAGGCGTGCCGTAGCGCTTGAGCGTGCTGATGGCATTCAGCATGCCGCCGAGCGGGTTGTTGATTTCATGCGCGATGCTCGCGGTCAGCCGCCCGACCGCGGCCATCCTTTCGTGATTCACCACCTCGCGCTTCAAGACGATCTTCTCCTTCAGTTCGTCGACCATCTGGCCGTAGGCGCGATACAGGTCGCCGACTTCGTCGCGGTAGGGATAGAGCGTCGGGTCGAGCGGCGTCAGTTCGCCGCTGCCGATGTGGCTGAGCCGGCGCGTCACGAGTTGCAGTGGCGCGACCATGCGGCTTCCCCAGTACCAGTTGACCGGCAGCAGGAAAGCGAGGACGAGGGCGGTGATCCAGGCGGCGCGCCCGGCCAGCTTTTCGAAGCGCTGATGGATCCAGGCATTGCTGTGGGCGACGATCAGGGTGCCGAGCCGCACATTGTCGCTCTCCACCGAAATGGCGATGAAAGTCGTGTCCTGGCGTTCGACGACGAGCTTCGCCGTTTCCGGATTGGCGATGATTTCGGCGTCGAGCGCGCGCAAGTCGTCGCCGAGCGTCGCCAGTTCGCTGAGCAGCGGGTGTTGTTCGGGGTGGGACGAAGCGAAGACCCGGCGATTGACGTCGAGCACGATGAGGCTCTCTGCGAGGGGCGATGGATTGTTCTCGTGGAACGGCAGCGACACGGTTTCGAATGCGCGCCAGACGTCGTCATGCAGCAGTGCCGGAAACAGGGCGCGGGCCATGGTTTGCCCGAGGTCCTCCGCGTTTTCCAGCGTGTCGGCGCGCACGCCCTCCCAGGCCTGTAGCAGGAACGAAGAGGAGAGCGCGAGCGCCGTCAGCAGAATCAGGCTCGCCCCGAGCAAGGGCAGCTTGTACCTGAGGCTGAGGTTGAACAACATCAGAGCTCGCCGAGCTCGCGCATCATGTCCGCGACGTTCTTGTAGAGGGCTGGCGTGCCGGCGACGAAGCCGTCGAGATTGAGTTTGGCGAGCAGCGCCCGACCGGCCGGGTCGTCCTGCATCTTGAACAGGGCGTTTTGAAAAGCGTCGAAATCGGCCTGCGCGACGCTGCGCTCGGCGACGATCGGCGGGAAGCCGAAAGCCGGCGATGTCCACACGATGCGCGTCTTGGCGACGAGGGCCGGATCGACTTTCTGCAGGCTGTCCCAGACGTAGCTATCGACGGCGGCGCCCTCGGCGAGGCCGGTCGCCACGGCGCGGATGGCCTTGCTGTGCGACCAGGTGAAAAAGGTTTTGCGGAAGAAGGCGTTGGCGTCGATGCCGGCCTTCTTCAAGGCGTGGCGCGGAACGACGTAGCCGGTGTTCGAGTGTGGATCGGCGTAGGCGAAGACCTTGCCCTTCAAGTCGAGGATGGATTTGACCGTGTGGTCCTTGCTCGGCACGATCAGGTAGGAGCGATAGAGCGGCTGCCGCTGATACGATGCGACGGCGAGCAGGCGCACGGCGTCGCCGAGGGCAATGTAGGGATAATCGCAGAGCCAGGCGAAATCGAGCTTGCCCTGCTTGATCAAATCCATGGTTTCGCGATAGCTGTCGCGCTGAACGAAGACGACCTGCCGCTTGAGCTGTTTCTCGAGATAGACCTTCCATTCGGCGAGCATCGAATGCTGGTCGTGCAGGAAGGCGGGCGTCATGCCGACGCGGATCGGTCGCGCGGGCTCGCTCGCGCCTGCGCCGGTGACGAGCGCAAGCATCAGGATCATTGTCAGGGCGCGCAGCAGTCGGGCAGTTCTCATCGCATCTTGCCGGTGGTTTCGATGCGGGCATTCTAGCCGAAGCGCCGCGGCGCGGTTACCGGATCGTAACGCCCGCATCGCAGTGCGTTACGCGGCCGTAACGGACACCAGCGGTCGATCGGCAAGATGGCGCCGGGTAGCGCGAGCGGCGCTGCCAGGACGCGCGCGATCCCTTGCCGCATCAAGGGCTTGGGCGGTGACGCCGGCGAATTGACGTGGCGCGAGACCGCTTCCGCGGGCAGGCCTGATCCTTGCGTGCAAGAGAGCGCAAGCGGACAGCAACAGCCAGGGGAAATCGACGGCGCTCGCTGGCGAAGCCACTGCCCGAGACGCAAGCCGGCGCGAACCCGGGCCCGCAGAAGATTTGTTGGAACAGACGGAGACTTTCAAATGAGACTCACCCGACGCACTTTCATTCAATTCTCGGCGGCAACCGCCGCTCTGTTGGCCGCGGGCTGCACGACGCAAGCGAGCGCGCCGGCCTCGGCAGCGCTGATTCCGCGTCGTGCCAATGGCGCCAGTGCGGCCCAGGGCGAGTGGATCGCCAGCACCTGCCAGGGCTGCACGCAATGGTGCGCGGTGCAGATCTTCGTGCAGGACGGTCGTGCGGTGCGTGTGCGCGGCAACCCCGCGTCGAAGACCAACCACGGTTACTGTTGCCCGCGCGGCCACCTCATTCCGCAGCAGGTCTATGATCCGGACCGCGTCAAGGGACCGATGAAGCGGACCAACCCGCAGAAGGGCCGGGGCGTTGATCCGCGTTTCGTTCCGATCAGCTGGGACGAGGCGCTCGACACCGTCGCCGAGAAAATGATGGAACTGCGGCGCGCCAACGAAGGCCACAAGCTCATGTACATGCGCGGCCGCTATTCGTCGACCTCGACCGACCTCCTGTACGGCACCTTGCCCAAGATCTACGGTACCGGCAACTATTTCTCGCACAGCGCGATCTGCGCAGAAGCGGAGAAAATGGGCCCGGGACTGACGCAGGGCTTTTACGGCTACCGCGATTACGACCTCGCCAAGACCAACTGCCTGGTGCTGTGGGGCGCCGATCCCCTGGCGTCGAACCGCATGGTGCCCAACACCATCCATTACTTCCACGAGATCCTCGCGCGCGGCACGGTGATCGCCATCGATCCGCGCCTCTCCAACGTCGCGGCGAAAGCGCAGGAATGGCTGCCGGTGAAGCCGGGAACCGACGGCGCGCTCGCCGGCGCGATCGCGCACGTGCTCTTGACGGAGGGTCTGTGGAACCGCGAATTCGTCGGTGACTTCAGCGTCGGCAACGGCCGCTTCGTCGCCGGCAAGACCGTCGATGAGGCGAGCTTCGCCGAAAAGGAAACGCACGGCCTCGTCAAGTGGTGGAACCTCGAACTCAAGGACCGCACGCCGGAATGTGCCGAGAAGGAAACGCTGATCCCGGCCGCGCAAATCGTTCGCGTCGCGCGGGCGATGGGCAAGGCCGCGCCGAAAACGATCGTCTGGATGGGGCCCGGCGTCGCGATGACGCCGCGCGGCACCTACGCGGCGATGGCGGTGCACGCGCTCAATGGTCTGCTCGGATCGATCGACGTCGAAGGCGGCGTCTGGCAGTCGAGCAGCGTTCCGATCGCCAAGTTCCCGGCCGCCGACAACTACGTCGACGAGGTCGCCAAGGCGGCCTCCAAAGGCAAGAAGATCGACGGCCGCGGCGCCAAGGACATGCCGGCGATGATGGGCGGCAAGCCGGGCAGCGGCGTCGTCACCAACAACGTCGCCAATGGTCTGCTCAAGGATCCGGGCGCGATCAAGGTGTTCCTGTCGTCGTGGTCGAACTTCAACTTCTCGTGCACCGGCGCCGATCGCTGGGACAAGGCGATGGCCAGGATCCCCTTCTTCGTGCACATGGTGACCAATGCCTCGGAGATGACGCAGTTCGCCGACATCGTCCTGCCGGCAACCTTCAACTCGGCCGAGGGCTGGTCGGTCGTCGCGAACATGGGCAACGGCTACGGCTATGCGTCGATCCAGCAGGGCGCCGTCAAGCGCCTGTGGGACGTCAAGCAGGAAGAAACCGAAGTGATGTGGCTGCTCGCCGAAAAACTCAAGCAGAAGGGCTTCGCCAACCTCTTCGACTACTATTCGAAGGAGTTCAAGGATCCGGAAACCGGCAAGGCGCCGACGAGCGCGCTCGAGTTCTCGATCACTGCGGCGAAGATGAGCAGCGTTTCGCTGTGGAAGCCGAAAGAACCCTTGAAGGGCGATGCGCCGCTCAAGGGCTGGGACGATTTCCGCGCCCGCGGCATGTTCAGCGGCGCCAAATACACCCTCAAGAAAGGCTGGGGCGGCAAGTTCGCGACGCCGACGAAGAAGTTCGAGTTCTACAGCGAAGCGGCGAAGAAGGGCCTTGCCGAGCACGCCAAGAAGTACGAGACGAGCATCGACGACATCATGAACGTCTCGGGCTACCTCGCGCGCGGCGAGCTCGCTTTCGTCCCGCATTACGAACCGGTCAAGCGGCACGGCAGCGAGGCCGACTATCCCTTCACCTTCATCGATTACAAGTCGCGCCTGAACCGCGAAGGCCGTTCGGCGAACACCACCTGGTACCAGGAATTCAAGAAGGTCGATCCGGGCGACACCTCGTGGGAAGACGTGATCAAGATGAATCCCTCCGACGGCGCCAGGCTCGGTTTGCAGTCGGGCGATACGGTGAAGATCACTTCGCCGGCCGGCGCCATCGTGACCCGACTCAAGCTTTGGGAAGGCGTGCGCCCGGGCACCGTCACCAAGTGTTACGGTCAGGGCCACTGGGCTTATGGGCGCGTCGCGGCGAGCGAGTATGGCAAGACCGCGCGCGGTGGCAACAACAACGACATCCTGGTCGACGACTATGACCGCCTGAGCGGCGCCACGGCGCGCAACGGCGGCTTCGTCGGCGTGCGCATCCAGAAGGTCGGCGCCTGATCCCACGAGCTCAAGGAGAATCAAGATGAAATTAGGAATGGTCATCGACCTGCAGCGCTGCGTGGGCTGCGGCGCCTGCGCCTTTGCCTGCAAGGCCGAGAACAACACGCGCGACCGCGACGCCGAGGAGGGCCAGAGCTTCAACTGGGCCGACTTCACGATGAAGACCGAAGGCAAGTTCCCGGACACCACGCACTGGGTCATGCCGGTGCTGTGCAACCACTGCTCCGACGCGGCGTGCGTCGAAGCCTGTCCGGTCAAGCCGAACAAGGCGATGTACAAGACGCCGGAAGGCATCACGATGCACGACCCGTCGCTCTGCATCGGTTGCCGCGACTGCCAGAGCGCGTGCCCGTACAGCAGCGACGAGCTCGATGCGACGAGCCTCGACGGCGAGGCCTACAGCGTGATCAGCTACAACTCGCGCAACAATCCCATTCACCCGCGCTGGGTCGATACGAGTTCGGCGATTGCCGGCGCAACGGCGTCGGGCGCGGCGACCGCCGCGAAGGCCGGCGTGCCGGTCCCGGCGATGAACGTATTCGCCTCGAAGGACGTCGGCCCGCTGCGCAAACCGCGCATCGTCGAAAAGTGCACCTTCTGCGCGCACCGCACGCTCAATGGCCTGCAGCCGGCCTGCGTCGAAGCCTGTCCTTCGCAGGCGCGCATCTTCGGCGATCTCGACGATGCCAATTCCCCGGTCGCGAAGATCGTGCAAAGCAAGAAGACCTTCGTCCTCAAGCCCGAGGGCGGTACCCGGCCGAACGTCTACTACGTCGGCAAGTACAGCGTGCGCGGCTGATCACGCGTGGCCGCAATAGCATTCCACGGCCCTGTTCACGGAGAATCGGCTTGACGATCGATTTCGAAAAGGCGGCCGCGCAAGCCGATCTGTGCCGCCTGCTCGCGGCCTGCTATTACGAACCCGGTCCCGAATTCGCCGAGGAGCGCGTATTCGATTCGATCGTCGCCGCCGCGACGCGCGTCGACGCGAGCCTCGTCGACGCCGCGCGCCAGATGGAAAGCGCTTTCGCGGCCGAGTCGGCGGAAAATCTGCTCGTCGACTATGCCAGGCTTTTTCTCGGACCGAGCGGAACGCTGGCGCCGCCTTATGAATCGGCGTGGCGCGACAAGAACAGCGATTCGCCACTCGCTTCAACGCTCTCGCTCGTCGAACTGTACGACCAGGGCGGCTTCGAAATGGACCCGGAGTTTCGCGATCTGCCGGACCACCTCGCCGTCGAACTCGAGTTTCTCTACACCCTGCTTTTCCGGATCGCCGCCGCCGTCCGCGACAATGACGAGAAAGCCAGGGCGCATGCGCTCGCGCTCCATTGGCCGCTGCTCGAGCAGCACCTGTCGTGCTGGATCGACCCCTTTGCGGCCGCCGTGAGTGAACATGCGGGCTGCGATTTCTATCGCCGTTTGGCCGAACTGACCCGTTCGTTTGTCAGCATGGAGGCCCGGCGTGCGGGCGGCGGTTTGGCCGGCGCGCCCGGCAAGGACTGAGCTGACAGACCTGAAGCATCAATTTCAGAGCCCGACAAGCTGCGCCTCGGCAGCACTGGTTTGAAAATCCACGGGCCGGCCAGACCGGGTCGCGCGCAAGGCCGCTGCATTTCATCGAACGGCGGGTCAAAAAAATTACAAAAAAACGCGATTCATCTTTCGTCAAAACAGGGCGTACTCAGCAGAGTCTAAGGAGGGTTGACGACCCACTGCGTACAATGACCAGTGCATACACAGCGACTGCTTGCAGACATTAGGAAGCCATTGCAAGGAAGTCCGGGTTAATCGTCAGCGGCAAACGAATAGCCCTGCCTGTTGTGCTTTGCCCGGTACATGGCCTTGTCCGCAACATCGAGCAGCGCCGCTGAAGTGGTTCCGTCTTTGGGGAAGATCGATATTCCAATGCTGGGGCTGATGCTCAGGCTGAGCCTGGTGTTTCGCACCCTGATGTCACATGGCGCTTCAACCGCCTTGATAATTTTTTCGGCGACGATTGCGATGTCGTGCTCGCTCTCGATTTTCATCAGAATGTACAGGAATTCGTCGCCGCCATGGCGGCAAACCGTGTCATCGTCCCGCGTCGTTTCCTTGAGTCGTCCGGCGACCATTTGCAAGACGAGATCGCCCACTTCGTGCCCATGGGAATCGTTGATCATCTTGAAATTATCGAGATCGAGGAACATCACGGCAAAACGAATACCATTTCGATTGGCCACGGCCAGTCCATGTTCCAGTCGATCGTTGAACAGCGCGCGATTCGGCAAGCCGGTTAAAGGGTCGTGCAGGGACGCATGGCGCGCCTCGTCCCCGTGCCTCGTAATCGTGGCCAATTGAGCATCCAGAACATGCCGCTCCTTGACCTCGTCGCTTAGCGCCTTATTGACCAGCGACAAGGCCTCGGAAGCATCCTGCACCTTAAGCTCGATGGCCTCGCTTTTTTCGAGCGCGTCTTCAACGCCGGGCGAAACATCTCCGTCTTGCAGTTCCCGCTTTAGACCGGCATTGACGGAAGACAGGTCATCTGCGCACTCTGCGACGATAGCCTTGACGTGCTCGCTTTGACCCAACACCTGGGTCAGAGAATTGACGGACTTACCGCCTGTCAACAAATGCGCGGTTTGGTTTTTTGCCATGCGTTCACGGTTCCTGATGGTAGGCGAATCGAGGTCGCCACTGACAAGCGGGCACTACGGAATACGCTGGAGAATTGGCACTGTATCGCCACCATGCTTCTTCAATTGCTTGGCGGCCTTCTTTTCCTTCGGTGTCAGCAATGAATGTTTCTTTACTTCCTTGCCCGGTTTCTTGGAATTGGACATGAGCTTTGCTCCTGAGTGAAGGTAGAGTTTCGCTTCGATGCGTTCAGTTAGCTCGATCTACCTGGTGAGGGTCATGGTTCGGTCTAGCGAATGTCGACGGTAGCTTTCGCAGGTTGATAAGAATTGCCGACGGATCGGCCCCGTCGGCGGGTGCAACCAGGTAGCCTGCGTTGAATGGACGTCCGGGGCATTACGCTCAGGACTGCACGGAATAGAAAAGCGACCTGGCGATTTTCGTCGACCGGGGCAATTCTCCACGAGAGGGGAGTGCGCAGTTTCTTCTAGGCGAGAAGTAGACGTCGATTCCTGCAAAGCGTTCAGTTGTTCTCGGGCGGCTTGCCAGCAATGCGTGTTGATGTCCGTCAGCCAAACGCTCGTGTGACGAAACGGTTCGCGTGGTGTCCTACTTGCCATGAGAACAAGAATCGCATTGGCGTTGGCCGTGGTGTTTGCCCTGCTCGTCGCGACCGCGATATGGTGGCGTTCGATCCCGGCGCCGGTGCAGCCGCCCTTGCCGATCGCCATCGCCCGCCTGCAGTCGCCGCATTCGGGCCTGATCCACATCGCGCAGGCGCAAGGCTATTTTGCCGCGGAGGGGCTCGACGCCTCCATCCACACGGCGGGAACGGGTTACGAAGCGATCAACGAAGTGCTGGCCGGCAAGGCCGATGTCGCAACCAGCGCTGAAACGCCGATCGCGCGCACGCTGGCCGAAGGCAAGCACGTGAAGGTGATATCGACGATCTTCTCTTCGCAGTCGAACTCCGGTCTCGTCGCGCGCAAGGACCACGGTATTCTCCGACCCGAAGACCTGAAGGGGAAGCGCATCGGCTTTGTCCTCGGCACGGCGACGCATTACGAGCTGGAAGCGTTCATGGCCTTCAACGACATCGCTTTGTCCTCGGTCACGCTGGTTCCGGGCAGGCCGGCGGAACTCGTGTCCTGGCTGGCGTCCGGGGAAATCGACGCCGCCTCGGTGTGGACCCCGTACCTGAATCAGATGCAGGAGCAGTTGGCGAGCAACGCGCAGACCTTCTCGCCCAAGCAGTTCTACTCGGAGATGACCAACATCGTCGTCCGTGCCGACTACGTCGTCCGGCAGCGGGAAGAAACCGACCGGCTGTTGCGCGCGCTGAAGAAAGCCGAGTCCTTCGCCGGCGCGCATCCGGACGAAGCTGCCCGCATTGTCGCCACGGCCTCCGGGCTCAAGCCCCCCGCTTTGCGCGGACGCGGCGAACCGCTGACGCACGAGCTGACCCTGAAACAGTCACTGGTGCTGGCCACCGAGAACCAGGTCCGTTGGTTGTTCCGCCGCGGCCTGGTGCCGCCAGGCCCGTTCCCCGATGTTCTGGATGCTTTCGAGACGGAACCGCTGCGCGCAGTCAAACCGGCCGCCGTGACCGTATCGAAGTAGTGGCATGCGCCGAACCCTGATCGTATCGGGCGTCGCCAGCGCGACCAGCGCGGCCCTCGTCGTCTCGACCATCGTCCTCTCGCATGCCATCGACGATCGTCACGCGGCGACGACGATGAACCTCAACGCCGCGGTGCGCAAGGTGGCGGTGCTGCGGGGTTTCATTCCCGAGCTGTCCGGCTCAGCGGCGCGTACCGTCCCACGGCTTTGGCAAAGGCAGCTGGCGGAATTGACGCCGATACTTGCCAAAATTCCCGCGTTCAATGCAGAATCCGGCGCGCTCAAGGCGAGAATCCTCGAAGAGAACGAGGCGATCGGTGCGCTCTTTGCCAATCTTTCGCGTGAGGCTGCCGCGACCGCCGGCGGCGACCGGGAAATCGTCGCCGGGCAGCTCGATGTCCGCACCGCCTCGATGGCCTCCGACATCCTGGCCATCAACGATCTGGCCGCGACCTACATCATCCGGCAGAAGAGCATCGTCCTCGTCGTCATGGCAAGCGCAGTGGCCACGCTGGCCGCGGTCATCGTTGCCTTGCTCATCGTGCTGCAGCGGCGGGTGGTTTCGCCCGTGCTGCGATTGCAGCGCGCGGTTGCACGCTTCAGCGGCGGCGAATCGGACGAACCGATAGAAATTTCGGGGACCAGCGAGGTCACGGCATTGGCGACCGGCTTCGACTTCATGCGCCAGTCGCTGCGCCAGCGCATGGCCGAGCTCGACGCTGCGCGCAGCATCATCGCGAAGGAGAACGAGACCCTCGCGCAGCGGGTGGAGCAGAGCACCGCCGAACTGCGCACACTCAACCGCGAGTTGCAACAGGCGGGTCAGGCCAAGGACCTCTTCCTGGCAACGATGAGCCACGAAATCCGTACACCGATGAATGGCGTCGTCGGTCTCGTCGAGGTCCTCGCTCATAGCGAGCTGTCGGAGCACCAGGCCGACCTCGTGACGGCGATACGGCAATCGGCCGCCACGTTGCTGGCGATCATCGACGATATCCTCGACTACTCGAAGATCGAGGCCGGACGTCTCGACATCGAATACAAGCCGCTTTCGATTGCCGACCTGACCGAAGGACTGTGCACTTCGCTGATGACGGTCGCGGCGTCGCGGGGAGTCGACCTCAGCGTTTATGTGTCGCCGGAGGTGCCTGAGCTCGTGCTTTCCGATGACCTGCGCCTGCGTCAGGTCATTTACAACCTGATCGGGAACGCCATCAAGTTCTCGGCCGCGAAAGGCGAAAAGCGAGGTCGCGTCGATGTCCGCGTCGAGGTCGTCGAGGAGGCGTCGCCGCTGCTGCTGTCCTTCCGCATTTCGGACAACGGCATCGGCATGGCGCCCGACACGCTAAAGCGATTGTTCCTGCCGTTCACGCAGGGAGAAGCGTCGACCACGCGGTTGTTTGGCGGAACCGGCTTGGGGCTCACCATTTGCCGGCGGCTCGTGACGCTGATGAACGGCGAGATCAAGGTGGAAAGCGAGCTCGGGGCGGGTGCCACATTCACGGTCGTGCTGCCGTTCGAACTTCCTGCCGAGCAGCCTGCCCCCATTTTGCCGGACATTTCCGGCGTCGCCTGCGTCATCGTCGCGAGCGCGACACGCGATTTCGCTAACGTGCGTTCGTATCTGGAACACGCCGGCGCGCAAGTTCACGTGGCCGCCGATGTCGCAGAAGCGGCGACGCAAGCGGCGAGCCTCGCCGCTTGCGTCGTCGTGCAAGGCGTGGCGCCGGGGGCTTTTTCCGCCGATGCCTTGCACCGGGCGTTTGCGGCCGCTCCAGGCGCGCGCCACCTCGTCCTGATGCCCGGCGACCACACGCACGTCCGGGTCCGGGATCACGACGTCGTCGTCGTCGAGGGCAACACCCTGCGTCGTAAGCCTCTCCTGCGGGCCGTCGCCGTGGCGGCTGGCCGTAGCTCGCCCGAGGCCGTCCAGCCAGCGACCGCAAATCCGAGGGTTCACGAAGTCACGCCGCCAAGTACCGAAGAGGCTCGTGCCGCTGGCCGCTTGATCCTCGTCGCCGAGGATGATGAACTGAACCAGAAGGTCATCATCCAGCAACTGGAATTGCTCGGCTATGCGCAGGAAATGGCCGGCGATGGTGAAGACGCGCTGCGCATGTGGCGCGACGGTTCGTACGGTTTGCTCCTCACGGATCTGCACATGCCGAAAATGGACGGCTATACCCTGGCGGAATCGATTCGCCAGACAGAGGACGCCGAGCACCGGCCGCATACCCCGATCATTGCCCTGACCGCCAACGCCTTGCGTGGTGAAATGAGCCGCATCAAGAGTGCCGGCATGGACGACTATCTAACCAAACCCGTGCCGCTGAAGCTTCTCGATGAAGTCCTGCGAAAATGGCTGCCGGCGGGCGCCGGGGCGCGCGACGTTAAGACCGGGCATGCTGAGGTCGCCGTGCCTGCGGACCTCGACCTCGATGTGCTGCGTACGGTGGTCGGCGGGGACTCCGCAGTGATGCGCGATTTTCTCGGCAGATGGTCCGTGTCCGCCAGCGGGCAGATGAAGGAACTGCGCGAAGCTCTGGGCTCGCGCGACTTCGCTCGCACGGCGGCCATCGCCCATCGGCTCAAGTCTCCATCGCGTTCGGTCGGGGCACTGCGAATGGGCGCCCTCTGCGCGGAACTGGAAGAGCTCGCGAACAGTCACAACGACGTAGCTGCCGCAGAACGACTAGCGCTCATGGAAGACGCCCTGTCGACGGTCACAAGCCTAATAACCGACTTCCTGAAGCGCCCATGAAGATCCTGATCGTAGATGACGAGCCATTCGCTCTAAGGCTGCTGACCTATCAATTGAACAATATCGGCTTCCCCGACGTGTTGCCGTACGAGAGCGCAACCGAAGCCATCGGCTACCTGGAACACAGCGGCGGGGCGACCGACCTCGTCATTTTCGACCTGCAGATGCCCGGGGTGGACGGCATCGAGTTGATGCGCCATCTTGCGCGGATAAAGTTTTCCGGGTCGATAATGGTCGTTAGCGGGGAAGGCGATCGCATCCTGAGCGCAGCCAGGACCCTGGCCCACGCGCACGGCCTCAACGTCCTCGGCGCGCTGCGCAAACCGACGACGGGCGAGCAACTCTGGACGGTGCTCAGCGGCCGAGCCGTTACAAACTTCACCGGGGGCGGAAGCGAACGAAGCGACTACGCCACCGACGTCCTGCGTTCCGCCATCGCGGCTGGAGAACTCGTGAACTACTACCAGCCGAAAGTGAATGTGCAAACGGGGGACGTTGTCGGCGTGGAAACGCTGGTCCGTTGGCGCCATCCCGACGACGGGATGGTCCAACCGAATGAGTTCGTCGCAATGGCGGAAGACTATGGTCTGATAGACCAACTCACCACCTGTGTATTGGCGCAGGGACTGCACGACGCCGGCCAGTGGCGCCGCGGAAACGTCATGCTGTCTCTTGCCGTCAATGTGTCGATGGAAAACCTGGGGCAACTGGACTTTCCCGATCTGGTGGTCGACATGGCTCGCGGCGCCGGCGTCCCGACGGACAGTGTTGTACTTGAGGTGACCGAGAGCCGCTTGATGCGGGACCCGCGGGCGGTTCTCGACATCCTCACCCGATTAAGACTCAAGCAAGTGGGTCTTTCGATTGACGACTTCGGGACCGGCTACGCGTCGCTGGCGCAATTGCGCGACATTCCCTTCGATGAGTTGAAGGTCGACCAGGGGTTCGTGCACGGCGCTCACGGCGACCCTGCACAGCGGGCAATCCTCGAGGCCAGCCTCGGCATGGCGCAGCAACTCGGTATCAAGACCGTTGCGGAAGGTGTTGAAGACTTGGCCGATTGGAGTTTCATGCGCGGGCAGAATTGCGAACTTGCGCAGGGCTACTTCATCGCGCGACCGATGCCTGCGGAGGAGGTGGTCGAATGGCTGGCTGGCTGGAAAGTTCGCTACCGCAACATGGAGGCCGCCCGCCAATAGCGTTGAAACACAGTCGAAAGGTCGATACCGGCCGGTGGTTTTCATAGGCTCTGGGAAGATTTCGACTTCGTTCGCCCGCGTACAGAGTTCGCTGCAATCGCCGGGTAACCTCATTGGCTTATCCGTGAATTAACCCGATTGAGGGAGGAAATCATGAGCGAAGAGAATGCTCCGCGCGCAATGCGTGCGGCGAGAGCGGTAGCGTGCAGCCGGTGGGCGCCGATCATTCCTGTGCCGGGCACGGCCGCCAAATGCGAGGACACAAATGCGACCATCGCCCATGATGTGGCCGCAGCCAACGGCGCCAGCGTCCGACAAAAGAACTCCTCTTCAGACCCTGGCAGCTAGGGATCAGCGTGAGGACCACATGATCGAGCGCTTCCTTGCCGACCTGCGACAAGCTATCAACGAGCGCATGAACGAGAAGGTTGATGAAACCTGATGCCGTTGCGTCCGGCCGCTTTGGCCTCGTACATCGCGGCATCGGCCCATTTGAGGATGTCGTCCTGGCTGTTCCGATGGGCGGCGAACAGCACGATGCCGATGCTGGCGGTGAGCTGATATTCGAGGGCGATTGACGCGGCGCTCTGCTGGTCGGCCCTGAGGAGAAAAGGCCGTGCGAGGGCAGTACGGATTTTTTCGGCCACAGCTTCGGCCCGTGCTCGCGATTCTGGATAAGCGGCGTCGAGCTCGCTGATCACCACCACATATTCATCGCCGCCGCAGCGCGCCACCGTGTCGATTTCGCGCACGCAGCTCTTCAGGCGATTGGCCACCTCGATCAGCAGCAAGTCGCCGAATCGATGGCCATGCGTGTCGTTGAGCAACTTGAAATGATCCAGATCAATGAACATCAGCGCGGCATGGGACGCACTGCGCGCGCTGGCGGCCATGGTCTGCTGCAAGCGGTCGCCGAGCAGGCGACGATTAGGCAGCTGCGTCAGATCGTCAAGCGAAGCGAGGCGCTGCAGTCGCGCTTCCAGCGAGCGCCGCTCGGTCACGTCGCGCGAAACGACGACGACTTGCGCAATCTGGCCCTCGCCGCCGCGAATCACGTTGCCGGACGATTCGATAGCCCGGACCGTCCCGTCGGCCATCAGGATGCGATAGTGGAACTGGCGTCCGATGCCGGTGCGCACGGTTTCTCGGAACACCTGCTGCACGCGCGTCCGGTCGTCCGGATGGATCTCGGCAAACGGATCAGAAGCATGCAGTTCCCGGTCGGTGCCGAAGAAACGCGTGTAGGACGGGCTGCTGTAGATGCGGCGGCCGTCGAGGTCAAGGACGGCGATGAAGTCGGCGATGTTCTCGGCGATCAGCTGAAAGAATTCCTCCTGCTTGCGCACCGCTTCTTCCGCGCGCTTGCGCTCGCCGATGTCGCTGAACATGATGCGCAGCGCTGCACTCGTGTCGGACTGCTGCGCGTTGTTGATTGTCAACTGCGCCCAGAAAGTCTCGCCATCGCGGCGGGTCATGCGCAACTCGCCGGTCTGCGTGGCGCCGTCGGCCTGGCAGCGCTTGCTCAGCAAGTAGCAGGTGTGCTGATCCTCCTTGCTGCAGAAACGCGCCCAGGCTTGCCCGATCAGTGCGCTGCGCTCAAAGCCAAGCGCCCGCGAGGCGTAGAGGTTGGCTTGCAGAATCAGCCCCTGCTCACTGACGGTGCAATAGCCTGCCGGAGCGAGGTCGTAGAGGTCGAAATAGCGTGCCCGGGAATCGTCAAGCTCCACCTGGATCCGGCGCAGTTCGTCGTTCTGCATTTCGAGCTCGATCTGGTGCACGCGCAGTTCGTGCAGCAGTTGGGCAGTCGCTGCGGGAGACAGGGCTGCAAGGTTTTCCGGAGTCAGCGCCGCCTCGTCACGCAGGCGCGCTTCAGCGTGCTCGCGCAGCGCGGCGCCTGTCGGCAAGGCTTCGGCGGTCTTGTTGGGCGCGCAATGTGCCCCCTGTGCCCCCGGCGATATCTTTCCGGTCGGAGCGGGCCGCATTTCCTCATCGGCAACCCGTCGTCGGTCTGCGGTGTTTCTACGCCGTTCACTTTCACGGGGGTAAAAGGCCGTGAACACCCGGCGGTCTTCGCCAGATCTTCGCTGCTGATGCACGTGCATTTCCAAACTCCTGTTACACCCCGCTGAAACCGGGGAGGCTCGAATTGGCGGCGCCGACGGGCCCGTTGCGTGGCCGATGGGCGCCTGGCGTGATCCGCCCTGGCTTGCCCCCTCGCCAGTGAGGACGACTGCGACCCTCTCGAACGGGATCACGATCCTTCTTCGCTGAGGAAGCTCTCGCCTGTTCAGGAGGGAAGCACTCAAGCCCGGAGATTCGTTTCCTGTGCCGCAGAAAAAATTCTCTTCGTGCGACATAGAATCGCTCAAGCCGCAGCATAAACTTCGTGCGCCAGGATACAGAAGGCAACATAAGCCAACCGGAAAGCGTCATTGCGCGTACCATCCATTGAAGTGCCAACTATTTGGGCATTCTGGATCCGCGATGCCTGCCAAGAAGATTTTAAGAGCGACCCGACAGGATCTGCCGGCTTCACCGGTCAGCCCCGATGTGCCTTGCCTGACGTCGGCGGAGCACGATTTTCCCATCGTCGGCATCGGCGCATCGGCTGGCGGCCTTGCGGCTTTCGAAGCCTTCTTCTCGGGCATGCCCGCCGACACCGAGCCCGGAATGGCCTTCGTCCTGGTGCAGCACCTCGCGCCCGACCACAAGAGCCTGCTCACCGAACTCATCCAGCGCTACACCCGCATGCAGGTCTTCGAGGTCGAGGACGGCATGCTGGTGCAGGCCAACTGCGCCTACATCATCCCGCCCAACCACGACATGGCCTTTCTCAACGGCGCGCTGCACCTGCTCGAACCGACTGCGCCACGCGGCCACCGCCTGCCGATCGATTTCTTCTTCCGCTCGCTCGCCCAGGATCAGCATGAACGGGCGATCGGCATCGTGCTCTCGGGCACCGGCAGCGACGGCACGCTCGGGCTGCGCGAGATCAAGGGCGAAGGCGGCATGATCATGGCACAGAACCCGGCCTCCTGCGAGTTCGACGGCATGCCGCGCAACGCGCTGGCCACCGGCCTCGTCGATTTCGAGCTGCCGCCGGCCGAAATGCCGGCCCAGCTCATCGCTTATGCCGCGCACGCCTTCGGCAAGCTGCCGCGCGCCGCCACGGCGCCGACACTGAAGAACGAGAGCGCGATCAAGAAGATCTTCATCCTGCTGCGCGCCCAGACCGGCCACGACTTCTCCCAGTACAAGCCCAGCACCATCCACCGCCGCATCGAGCGGCGCATGGCCGTGCACCAGATCGGACCGATCGCGAGCTACCTCAAGTATCTGCAGCAGACGCCGGCCGAAGTCGAGGCGCTGTTTCGCGATCTTCTGATCGGCGTCACGAATTTCTTCCGCGATCCGGAAGCCTTCCGCGTCCTCGAGGACGACATCATTCCGAAGCTCTTCGCCGACAAGCCGGCGGGCAGCGCGGTGCGCGTCTGGGCGACCGGCTGCTCGACCGGCGAAGAGGCTTATTCGCTGGCCATCCTGCTGCAGGAGCGCATGGAAGCGATGCGGCAAAGTCATGCGGTGCAGGTCTTCGCGACCGACATCGACAGCCGGGCGATCGCCGTGGCGCGCGCCGGACTTTATCCAGCGAGCATCGCCGCCGACATTTCCCCCGAGCGCCTGGCGCGCTTCTTCACCGCCGTTCCCGACGGCAGCGCCTACCGCATCAACAAGGGCCTGCGCGACATGCTGGTCTTCTCCGAACAGGACCTGATCAAGGACCCGCCCTTCTCCCGGCTCGACCTGATCAGCTGCCGCAATCTCCTGATCTATCTTGGCGCCGACCTGCAGAAGAAGCTCATTCCCCTGTTCCACTATGCGCTCAAGCCCGGCGGCATCCTCTTCCTCGGCACCTCCGAAGGCGTCGGCGAGTCCGCCGAGCTGTTCGCCGTGCTCGACCGCAAAGCAAAGCTGTACCAGCGCAGTGGCGAGCATCGCGATGCGCGGCGCGCGGCGCCGAGTGGCATTGTGGCGCCGCCGAAGGCGCTCGAAGTTGAGTCGAGGGCGGCGCCCGCGCAGGATGCCGCGAAGGCGGGCGGCGGCGCCAAGCGGCCGCTGCGCGAGCTCACCGAGCAGGCGCTGCTGCGCGAGATCGCCCCCGCCGCGGCGCTCGTCAACGCGCAGGGCGATATCCTTTACCTGCATGGCCGTACCGGCATGTACCTGGAGCCCGCGCCCGGCGAAACCGGCGTCAGCAATATCCTCAAGATGGCGCGCGAGGGGCTGCGGCCCGAACTTGCCATGGCGCTGCACAAGGCGGCCGAACGCAACGAACTCGTGCGCAGACCCGGCTTGAAGGTGAAGACCAACGGCCATCACACGCGCGTCAATCTGGGCGTGCATCCGCTGACGCCGGAGGCACCGGCAAGGCCCGATGCGAAGCAGCCAGCGCTCTACCTCGTGGTCCTCGAAGAAATGCCGGACGCCGATGCGAAGGCCGGCGCCAGTCCGGCGAAGCGCGCCGGCAAGACCGGCGCCGCGGTCGATGCGCGCATCGCCGCGCTCACCGAGGAGCTGCGGGCCAAGGACGACTACCTGCACAGCACGCGCGAGGAACTCGAGAGTTCGAACGAAGAGCTCAAATCGTCGAACGAGGAAATGCAGTCGGTGAATGAGGAGTTGCAATCGACCAACGAGGAACTCGAAACCTCGAAGGAAGAACTGCAGTCGGTCAACGAGGAACTGGCGACGGTCAACGCCGAGCTGCAGACCAAGCTGTCCGATCTCTCGCGCGCCAACAACGACATGAACAACCTGCTCGCCGGCACCGGCATCGGCACGGTCTTTGTCGATCATCAGCTGCGCATTCTGCGCTTCACGCCGGCGGCGAGCGCGGTCATCAACCTGATCCTTAGCGACGTCGGGCGTCCGGTCGCGCATATCGCCTCCAACCTCGTCGGCTACGACAGCCTCGTCGCCGACGTGAAGACCGTGCTCGACACGCTGGTGCCGACCGAGCGCGACGTGCGCACGACCGCTGACGAGTGGTACACGATGCGCATCCAGCCCTACCGCACGCTCGACAATGTCATCGAGGGCGCGGTGATCTCCTTCGTCAACATCAGCGAAATCGTGCGCACCCGCGCCGCCCTCGATAACGCCAACAAGCAGCTGCGTCTGGCGGTGGTCGTGCGCGATGCGCACGACGCCATCACCGTGCACGACCTCGAGGGCCGCATCCTCGCCTGGAATCCGGGCGCCGTGCGCATCTACGGCTGGAGTGAAGGCGAGGCACTGCTCATGAACGAGCGCGACCGGATTCCGCCGGCGCGCCGGAAAGAAGCCCTGGCCACGATGCGGCAGCTCGGCGGCGCCGAAAAGCTCGCACCCTATCGCACCGAGCGGCTCGCCCGCGACGGCGCCGTGGTCGAGGTGTGGATGACCGCCACGCCGCTGCTCGACGAGGCCGGACAGGTCTATGCCATCGCCACCACCGAACGCGCCACCGGAAGCCACGACAAATGACCGACAACGAGAACGAGCGCGCCGCCGGGCTGCGCCGGCGAGCGCAGGCAATGGCCGAGAGCAAGTCCGGCCCCGGCGCGGAAGTCGCAGAAGTCGCGGACGTCCTCTCCCCTGCAGACATCCGGCAGATGCTGCACGAATTGCGCGTGCACCAGATTGAACTCGAGATGCAGAACGAGGAGCTGCGGCGCACGCAGGTCGAACTCGATCTCTCGCGCGCCCGCTATTTCGATCTCTACGACCTCGCGCCGGTCAGTTATTTCACGGTCAGCGAAGCGACCGGGCTGCTGCTCGAAGCGAACCTCGCCGGCGTGACCCTGCTCGGTCGGCCGCGCGCCGAACTGATCGCCATGCCGATCACCCGCTTCATCTGCAGCGCAGATCAGGACAGCTACTACCGTTATCGCCAGCAGATCACCGCGAACGCCATCCAGGCGTGCGACCTGCGCATGCTCAAACACGACGGCACGCCTTTCTGGGCGCGCCTGCGGGCGAGCGCGGCGAGCGAAGCCGACGGCAGCGCGGTGACCCGCATCATGGTGGTCGACATCAGCGAAGCCAAGCAGATCGAGGCCGAACGCGTGCGCCTTGACGAGGCGCTGCAGGCGAAGAACGTCGAACTCGAAAACGCCCGACGCCTCGCCGACAAGGCCAACCTCGCCAAATCCAATTTCCTCTCCGGCATGAGCCACGAACTGCGCACGCCGCTGAGCGCGATTCTCGGCTTTGCCCAGCTCCTCGAATCAGGGGCGACACCGCTGACGCCGGCGCAGGTCCGCAACGTCGACCAGATCCTCAAGGCCGGCTGGTATCTGCTCGAATTGATCAACCAGATCCTCGACCTGGCGCTGATCGAATCGGGCAAGCTCTCGCTCTCGGTCGAGCCGGTGTCGCTTGGCGAAATCATGCTCGAATGCCAGAACATGATCGAACCGCAGGCGCAAAGCCGCGGCATCAGCGTCGCCTTCCCGAGCTTTAGCGCTCCGCACTTCATCCGGGCCGACCGCATCCGCGTCAAACAGGTGCTGATCAACCTGCTGTCAAACGCGATCAAGTACAACAGGAAGCAGGGAACGGTGTGCGTCGCCTGCGCCATTCCCGCTCCGGGAAGGATCCGCATCGGCGTTCGCGATACCGGCGCCGGCCTTTCTGCAGAGCAGCTCTCGCAACTCTTCCAGCCTTTCAATCGCCTCGGCCACGAAGCGGGCACCGAACAGGGCACCGGCATCGGCCTCGTCGTCTGCCAGCAGCTCGTCGCGCTGATGGACGGCCGTATCGGCGTCGAGAGCACGGTCGGCGAAGGCAGTGAATTCTGGATCGAACTCAACCTGGCGGGCAGTGCCGGGCAGGTCAGCGCCACGCCGGAAATCGCAGACCTCGTCGCGGCGCAGCCGGCTGCCGATGCGCCGCTGCGCACCTTGCTCTATGTTGAGGACAACCCGGCCAATCTGCTGCTGATCGAGGAGATCGTCGCGCGCCGGTGCGATCTGCGCCTGCTCAGCGCGCGCGACGGCATCAGCGGCGTCAATCTGGCGCGCAGCGCACAGCCCGACGTCATCCTGATGGACATCAACCTGCCCGGCATCAGCGGTATCGAAGCCCTGCGAATCCTCGCCATGGACGCGACCACCGCGCACATCCCGGTCGTCGCCCTCTCCGCCAACGCGATGCCGCACGATATCGAGAAGGGCCTGCAGGCCGGCTTCTTCCGCTACCTGACCAAACCGGTCAGGATCAACGAGTTCATGGTCGCGCTCGACCTGGCGCTGGCGCAGGCCGCCAAGACTGCGAAATCAGCTTAAGCTTCGATGCACTTGTCGGCCGGCGTACGCGGGACGTCGACGCCCGGCTTTGTCATACACAAACGCTGGAAAAATCCTGAGATGCGCATGACCTTCTGATCGCTGTCGGTGCACTGACGTACGGACGGCGGGATCGGAGAGTTGCGACGATGCAGACCCACCTGACGAACGGATCGTCGATCCCAGGCAGCCGAAAGCGAAGCCTTCGTCAAGACAACGGGGCTCCCTGTCCGGCCCCCGAGCCCCCATCTCGGAAGATCCGAAATGTCCGAAACAGAAACTGGCGCTCTCCTTCTAAGCGATGACGCCAAAATGCGGCAGAAGACGCTGCTCATCAACGCTGCCTTGCAGCGAGCGATTTTCAGCAGCGCGAATTTCTCCTGTATCGCCACCGACGCCAAGGGCGTGGTTCAGCTTTTCAATGTCGGCGCCGAGCGCATGCTCGGTTATTCGGCGAGCGAGGTGGTCGACAAGCTCACCCCGGCCGATATTTCCGATCCGCAGGAAGTGATCGCTCATGCCAAGGCCTTGAGCCTCGAGTTTTCCATGCCGATTTCGCCGGGGTTTGACGCCTTGATTTTCAAGGCCGCTCGCGGCATCGAAGACATCTACGAGCTGACCAAGGTTCGCAAGAATGGCAGTCGCTTCGCGGCGCTGGTGTCGGTCACGGCGCTGCGCGACACGCAAGAGGCGATTATCGGTTACCTGCTGATCGGCACCGACAATACGGAGCGCAAACGCGCCCAGGCCCTGGAGCAGCGCTATCGTCGCCTCTTCGAAACGGCCAAGGACGGAATCCTCATCCTGGACGCTGACACCGGTCTCGTGGTTGACGCCAATCCGTTCATAACCGATTTGCTCGGCTATTCGCTTGAAGATGTCCGGGAGAAATACATCTGGGACCTGGGGTTTTTCAAGAACATCGCGGCCAACAAGGAAAAATTCCTCGAACTGCAGCGACAGGAGTATGTGCGTTACGAGGGGCTCCCCCTGGAGACGTCGCAAGGAAAAACGATTCAGGTCGAGTTCGTCAGCAACGTCTACCTGGTGGGGTCAACCCGGGTGATTCAATGCAATATTCGTGACATTACCGAACGCAAGCGCGCGGCCAACGAATTGAACCTGTACCGCCATCACCTCGAGGAGCTGGTCTCCGCGCGCACGGCCGAACTGGAACAGGCGAGAAATGTGGCGGAGGCGGCAAACCTGGGAAAGAGCAGCTTCCTGTCCAACATGAGCCACGAGATCCGCACGCCGATGAACGCGATTGTCGGGATGTCCCATCTCCTGCGGCGCAGTGGCCTTGACGCCGCGCAAATCGACCACCTCGACAAGATCGAAACGGCCAGTGATCACCTCCTGCAAGTCATCAACGACATTCTCGACTTGTCCAAGATCGAAGCCGGGAAGTTCATTCTTGAAGACCTCCCGGTGTCGGTCAGCAGCTTGCTCGCCAATGTCATTTCAATGATGGGCGCACGCGCCCAGGCCAAGGGACTGTACCTGCGCGTCGAGAGCGACAGCTTTCCGCCCAATCTGCGGGGCGACCCGATGCGTTTGCAACAGGCGGCATTGAACTACGTCGCCAATGCCATCAAGTTCACCAAGGAAGGCTCTGTCACCCTGCGCGCCATCAAGCTCTCGGAAACCGATGGGGCGGTGCAGTTGCGATTCCAGGTCGAGGACAGCGGCATTGGCATTTTGCCCGAAGCCCTGCCTCGTCTCTTCCGTGCCTTTGAGCAGGCGGACAATTCGACCACGCGTCAGTACGGCGGCACCGGGCTGGGCCTGGTGATTACGCGGCGGCTGGCTGAACTGATGGGGGGCGAGATCGGCGTTGAAAGTACACCGGGCATCGGCAGCAGCTTCTGGTTTACCGCAAGCCTCAAGAAACAGGAAGGCCGGAACGACCTCGCCCTGGCGGCATCCGTCGATGCGGAAGGCCTGATCCGCCAACGCTATGCGCGGTCCCACATCTTGCTCGTCGACGACGAACCGGTGAACCTCGAAGTCTCCCGGTTCTTCCTGGAAGGTGCGGGATTGCTGTGCGATACGGCGGCGGACGGGATCGAAGCCATCAGCCGGGCAAGGTCAACGCACTACGCGGTCATCCTGATGGACGTACAGATGCCGAAACTCGACGGTCTGGAAGCGACTCGCCAGATCCGCAAGCTGCCTGGCTACCGCGACACCCCGATCCTCGCCATGACGGCCAATGTCTTTGCCGAGGACAGAAACCGCTGTCTCGAAGCCGGGATGAACGATTCGCTGATCAAACCCTTTGACCCCGACACGCTGTTCTCGACAATGCTGAAGTATCTTGAGCAGTACGCCAGGCAGCCCGCTACCAGCCCGTCGGCACCCGAGCGCGTGTTCTTGCCGTCTATCGGGGGCGGCAACTCTTGACGGCTACAGCGCGACCAATCAAGACTCGCTGCGCGCAATTCGCATGATCTCTTTAGCGATATCTTCCGGTGACAGGACAAAATCGATGCACCCGCTTTCAATAGCACTCTCGGGCATGTCCGGCTGTTTTGCCGTGCTGAGCTCTTGCGCGATGGTAATACCGCCAACTTCTCTTATTCCGCACAGGGCGGCGGCCCCGTCCCCATCATAGCCCGAGACGATGACGGCAATCAGCTTGCCGTCCCACCCACGCGTCAGCGAACGAAGAAACACCGTAATCACATCGGGCCAGCCGCGCGGTTTTGAAATCGGCTTTAGACGAAATTCGCCATTGGCAATATGCAAATCGCGATTTTCTGGAATGATGAAGACGTGATCACGTTCGATCACCAGTCGTTCCGTGATCAGTTCAACCGGCATCGTCGTGTAGTGGGGGAGAATCTCATGGAGCTGGGTTGGAACGCTTCTCATGTGATTGACGATGACAATCGCCACACCCATGTCGGCAGGCATGTTCTGCAATAGCCGGATATAGGCTTCAAGGCCGCCGGCAGAGCCGCCAACGCAGACAATCGGAAAGTTCTTCACCATTACGACCCCATTGTTTTGCTCATCACCGTCTCGGCTGACCAGGATACGACAGACAGGGCCGGGACGGAGTTCCTGCGCGGCAGAGGCAGCAGAACCCCCGATCCGGTGCAAATCGCGGCGGTGCGCCTGCGTCGTAAGCCGCTGCTTGACCTAGGAAATCTTGTCGGCGGTTCTTAACGGCTGTGGCCGCAGCAACTTCTCTATTTCTCGTTCGGCGCGCAACCAATCGGCCAACTCGTTTCCCGGGACAAAACCGCGCCCTTCAGCAAGAAAATACGCTGCCTCGGAAATCAGCTTGCCGGTATGGAAATCTGATTCCTCGGCGATCATCTGCTCGTATTCATAGTTGCCGGTCGGCTGGATCGATGACGTCTTCTTGCGCTCGATCTTCAGTTCGCGCTTCACTCGCCTGGCGTGGAATTCGGCGACCTCTTCGGCCGCTGTCGTATTTGCGCTGCTGCTGCCGATTCTTTTTGCATACTCGTTTTTCGTTTTCATCTCTGTCTCTTGATTAAAGCCTGGCTGGCACTCGCAAGCAGGTCGGAATGACCCGGCGTTGCCCAGCGAAAGGCGAGCTTGGGCGCTGCCCAGCCAAAGTACTGTGCGTTGATCCGCTTAGTGGGCGTGACCTGGTGGGCCGCGGGGCAGAAAGCTCTCCCGCGTCACGTTCAGCAAATCCGCAGCCGACAATGCAATGATCTATGATGCGAAAACTCTCTCAGCATCGGTTCGACGTCGGACGACGATATTGGAAGGCAATATATGAACCTGGCAGCGGCTCAGAATGACCACACGGAATTTGATATTCCGGATAGCGAAAAGAACTATTTGCGCGAGCTTGCCAAAAGGCAGGCCGAATACGCTGCCCTGCCGATCATGGCGCAGCGCCGGAAAATGTGGTTCGAGCTCAATGACGGATGCAAGGGAGCGCGACCGCTGTTCATCGTTGAAGCAGGACTGCCGGCGGGGTTCGAGCGCGATTTCATGCCGGCCGGAATATTGCGCTGTGCAACGAAAACCGGCCGCGCGGTCGAGGACCAGTTGCTGCGCCATATCCGCAACCATGAACTGCTCGACGACGACAAGGTGATTCCCGATACCTTTACCGTTAACTGGTTCACGGAGATTGACGAATTCGGCGTCGAAATCGCGCAGGAAAGCGTTGAGGACTCGCAGGGTGTCGCGGCAGGTTACCGTTTCCTGCATCCCATCGAGAACCTCGAAGAGGATTTTCACCTGCTGCGCCCGGCGAACTGCACGGTCGACAAGGAGCGCACGATGCGCTGGAAAGCCTTCGCGGAGGACCTGCTCGGTGACATCCTGAAGGTCGATATCCAGGTCGCGCCGGCTTCGCTGAGGACCACGCAGCTGACCAGGCGAGCCAACGAAATCATGGGCCTCGAGCCCCTGTTCATCGCGATGTGCGAGATTCCCGACGAGGTCCATCGCCTGATGGCTTACCTGCGCGATAACGCGCTGCGCATTCTGCGATGGTTCGAAGCCAATGGCTTGCTGCGGCTCAACAACGGCAATCAGATCAGTTTCGCATCGAGCCCCAATTTCACTGCCGCCCTGCCCGCGCCGGGTTTCAATGAAAGCTCGGTGCGGCTTTGCGACGTCTGGGGCGCGTCGAACAGCCAGGAAACCGCATCCGTGTCGCCGCAGATGTTCAACGAGTTCTGCCTGCCGTACTATCGCGACGTTTGCGAGCCGCTGGGATTGCTGTATTACGGTTGTTGCGAGCCCGTGCATCGCGTATGGGACGACATACGGCAATTGCCGCATCTGAAGAAAGTGTCCATATCGCCCTGGTGCGACCAGCGCTTCATGGGTGAAGCGCTGCAAGGCGCGAACATCGTTTTCTCGCGTAAACCCGACCCGAGATTCCTAGGCGTCGAAGCCAGGCTCGATGAAGAAGCCTGGGCCGATCATATCCGCGAGACGCTGGACGCCACCGCTGGCACGAACGTCGAGTTCCTGCTCAGGGACGTCTACAGCGTCCATGGCAATCTCGGAAAAGCGCGGCGCGCGGTTGAGTTAGCGCGCCGGGAAATCGACCGGCGTCGCTAGCCGCGACGGACGGCCATAAATACGCCGACCGACATCAGAACGAGGCCGATCAAGCGCTGCAAACCGATGGCATGCACTGGCGCCCCCAACAGGCCGAACTGGTCGATCGCCGCCATCGAGACGATCTGGCCCAAGAGGACAAAAGCCACGGCATTGCCGACACCGAATCTTGGCGCGACCCAGGTGATGCTGAGGACGTAGAAAGCCACGAAGAAGCCGCCCAGGTAAAAATGAAACGGCGGCGATATTTTCGGGAAAGGTTTCAGCCCACCTTCTATCGTGAACAGGAAGGCCACCGAAACGGACAGCGCTACGAGGAAGAGGACGCAGGCAGCAAATGCCGGGCTTGCGTACCTCGCCCCCAAGCCTGAGCTCAGCGAGGCCATAACAGGGATACCAATGCCCGTGGCAAGCATCAGGCATGCGTAGAAAACTTCGTTGACCATTGGCCTGGGCTTCCCGGGTAGGTAGCGTGCATTGCTCGGCGCTGGTCGGTGCGGCACCGCTTTGGCGCGCCGAGTGTACGCTTTCCTCGAACGTTTTGCCGCGAAGCTTTGAGCAAAGCCCGCTCGCCAAAGTTTCCGGCTCCCGGGTAGGGGGCTTCTTGCATTGCTCGTGCGTTCGAACGCCTACCATCAGGCCTTTGCACTGGTGCGAACCCTCAGAGGGCCCACTGGCTCTTTCTGGCAACTGTCCGGATCGTTGGGAACTCAAAAGGGTAGACTTCGGGCTAGACTTCGCACTACGCGACCGGAACGCCGGCTTCGCCACCGCTATAACGGTCGCGGCAGACGGCGGCTTTGTAGCCAACCCGGGGCTCTCTGCGCTGCGCTGCAGCCGGCGCCCCGCCCAGGACGGAACCGACCATGCCCTCGCTGATCGCGGCCTTGCAGCGAACCTTGCCGCCAAAACAGGTGATCGCCGACGACCTGCGCCGGCTCGCCTATGGGAGCGACGCGAGCTTCTATCGCCTGATTCCTGAAGTCGTCGTCGTCGTCAACAGCGAGAAGGAAGTGCTGAGCGTGCTGCGGGTGGCGCGCGAGCACGCGCGCCCGCTGACCTTCCGCGCCGCCGGCACCAGCCTCTCCGGACAGGCGATCACCGACGGCGTGCTGGCGCTGATCGGCGAGGGTTTCGCGAGCTGCGAAATCGCCGCCGATGGCAGCACCGTCTGGCTTGGCCCGGCGATGATCGGCGGCGAAGTCAATTCGCGCCTTGCCCCGTTTGGCCGCAAGATTGGCCCCGACCCGGCGTCGATCAATGCCTGCAAGATCGGCGGCATCGCCGCCAACAACGCGTCCGGGATGTGCTGCGGAACGGCGCAGAACAGTTACCGTACGCTCATCGGCATGCGCGTAATCCTGGCCGATGGCTGCGTGCTCGACACCGAGGATGCGCAAAGCGTCGCGAGCTTTCGCAGCAGCCACGCCGCACTCGTCGATGAGCTCGAAAGCCTCGCTGCGGCGACGCGCGCCGACGCAGCACTCGCCGCGCGCATCGGCCACAAGTACAAGATCAAGAACACCACCGGCTACAGCCTTAACGCCCTCGTCGATTTTGCCGATCCGATCGCCATCCTCGCGCACTTGATGATCGGGTCGGAAGGCACGCTCGGCTTCATCGCCCGCATCAGCTATCGCACCGTTGTCGAGGAAGCGTGCAAGGCGACCGCGCTCGTCTTTTTTCCGACGATCGAGGCGGCCTGCCAGGCCGTCATCCAACTCAAAGGCGCGCCCGTTGCAGCGGTAGAACTGCTCGACCGCGCCGCGCTGCGCTCGGTTCAGGATAAACCCGGCCTGCCGCCGACGATGCGCGGCCTCGCTGACGAGGTGGCGGCGCTGCTCATCGAAGTCCGTGCCGACGCGCCCGAGCTTTTGCAAGAGCACATCGCAAGCGTGCATGAGGCAATGAAGGCGATCGCCACCGTCGAGCCGGTAGAGTTTTCGACCGACGCCGCGACCTGCGAGATGTACTGGAAAGTGCGCAAGGGGACTTTCCCCTCGGTCGGGGCGATGCGCGAGGCCGGCACGACGGTGATCATCGAGGACGTCGCTTTTCCGATCGCCTCACTCGCCGCGGCGACCCGCGACCTGCAAGCGCTGCTGCGCGAGCATGGTTATCCCGAGGCGATCATTTTCGGCCATGCGCTCGAAGGCAATCTGCACTTCGTCTTCACGCAGGACTTCGGCGATCCGGCCGAAGTCGAACGCTACGCCGGCCTGATGGAGGCGATCTGCACGCTCGTCGTCGATAAATACGACGGCTCGCTCAAGGCCGAGCATGGTACCGGGCGCAATATGGCGCCCTTCGTCGAGCGCGAGTGGGGGCGCGCGGCGACCGACCTGATGCGGCAAATCAAACGGCTCTTCGATCCGGACAATCGCCTGAATCCCGGCGTCATCCTCAGCGACGACCCGCAGGCGCACCTGCGCCATCTGAAACCGATGCCGGCCGCCGACGCGGGCATCGATCGCTGCATCGAATGCGGCTTCTGCGAACCGCTCTGCCCCTCGCACCAGCTGACCCTCTCGCCGCGCCAGCGCATCGCCAGCTGGCGCGAGATTTCCCGCCGCGCGAAGCTGAAG
>CAZALA010000021.1:0-33518 GCA_964485725.1 uncultured Propionivibrio sp.
GAGTAAAAGGCAGGACGGAGCGCGCGTGGAAGCGGAAGCGGAGATATTGTTTCACTCCTCACTCCTGACTCCTCACTCCTCACCGTGCACCTCCCATGGCTTCGACCGGCAGGCTCGCTTCGAGCACGGCGGTCTCGCGTCGCATCTGCCACTCGACGATCGTCTTGGCGACGAGCGTGACGAGCGCGAGCAGCGCCAGCACCGAGGCGGCGGCGAAAGCGCCGATCGCGTTGTATTCGTTGTAGAGAATTTCGACGTGCAGCGGCAGCGTGTTGGTCTCGCCGCGGATGTGGCCGGAGACGACCGACACCGCGCCGAATTCGCCCATCGCGCGCGCATTCGCGAGGATAACGCCGTAGAGCAGGCCCCACTTGATGTTGGGCAGAGTCACGCGCGAGAACATTTTCCAGCCGCTGGCGCCGAGCGAGACGGCAGCCTCCTCCTCTTCCCTGCCTTGCGCCTGCATGAGCGGGATCAGCTCGCGCGCGACGAAAGGGAAAGTGATGAAGAGCGTGACGATGATCATTCCGGGCAGCGCGAATACGATCTTGACGTCGTGCGCGGCAAGCCAGGGGCCGAACAGGCCCTGCGCGCCGAAAATGAGCACAAAGACGAGGCCGACGACGACCGGCGAGACCGCGAAAGGCAGGTCGATCAGCGTGATCAAGAGGCTCTTGCCGCGAAAGTCGAACTTGGCGATCGCCCATGCCGCCGCGACGCCAAAAGCGACGTTGAAAGGCAGGACGACGAGCGCGATGAAGAGCGTCAGGCCGATCGCATAGCGCGCTTCCCGGTCGGCGAGCGCCGCAAGATAGGCGCTCGCACCGCCGGCGAGCGCCTCGAAGAAAACGGCGACGAGCGGCAAGGCGAGAAAGAGCAGCAGGAAGGTAAGGCAGATCGAGGTCAGCGTCCGCCGCAGCCAGCGCGGCTCGGCAGTGGCCTTGCGTGTCGTCGCAATTCGCGGCGCGCTCATATCGACACCCGCGGGCCGTGCTGGCTGCGCGCCGTCCACCACTGCAGCGCATTGACGGCAAGGAGCAAAAAGAACGAAATCAAGAGCATGACGCAGGCGAGCGCGGTGGCGCCGACGATATCGTACTGCTCGAGTTTCGAGATGATGAGCAGCGGCGTGATTTCGGAAACGAGCGGCAGGTTGCCGGCGATGAAGATGACCGATCCGTACTCGCCGATCGCGCGCGAGAAGGCGAGCGTGAAACCGGTGAGCAGCGCCGGCATGAGTCCTGGCAGCAGCACGCGCGCAAAGGTCTGCCAGCGCGAAGCGCCGAGCGAAGCGGCCGCTTCCTCGATCTCGGGCTCGATGTCCTCGATCACCGGTTGCAGCGTGCGCACGACGAAAGGCAGGCTGATGAAGGTGAGCGCAAAGACGATGCCAAGCGGCGTAAAGGCGACCTTGATGCCCAGGAGCTCGAGGAAGCGGCCGATCCAGCCGTTGCCGGCGTAGAGCGTGGCGAGCGTGATGCCGGCGACCGAGGTCGGCAGCGCAAAAGGCAGGTCGACGAGCGAATCGATCAGGCGTTTGCCCGGAAAGGAATAGCGCACGAGCACCCAGGCGACGATGAGGCCGAACACCGCGTTGATCGACGCGGCGATGAGCGAGGCGCCGAAAGTCACGCGGTAAGCGGCAAGCGCGCGCTCGCCGCTGGCGATCGCCCAGAACTGCGCCAACGAGAGCGCGCTCGTCTTCACGATCAGGCCGCAGAGCGGCAGGACGACGAGCAGCGACAAATAGATCAGCGTAAAG
The DNA here is from genome assembly GCA_964485725.1 of uncultured Propionivibrio sp. Lineage (GTDB taxonomy): Bacteria > Pseudomonadota > Gammaproteobacteria > Burkholderiales > Rhodocyclaceae > Propionivibrio. The sequence goes on from CAZALA010000021.1 coordinate 1,763, forward strand.
CCGAGCGAGAGACCGAAGCCGGGGAGGACTTTTTTCATAGTGAGGAGTGAGGAGTTAAAGGCAAGATTCGACAAGCGGGTGAGGAGCGCGACGGTTCTGCTCCTCACTCCTCACTCATCACTCCTCACTGAGGTCTCCTCCTCACTTGCTCTGATAGATCTGATCGAAGCTGGCTCCGTCCTTGAAGTGCGCGGCGCTCGCCTTGCTCCAGCCGCCGAAGACTTCGTCGACGGTAAAGGTCTTGATCGCCGGAAACTGGCCGGCGTTCTTCTTCAGGAGGTCGGCGTCGCGCGGCCGCAGATAGTTGGCGGCGGCGTTTTCCTGCCCTTCCTTCGACCACAGGTAGTCGAGGTAGGCCTGCGCGAGTTTTCTCGTGCCTTTCTTGTCGACGACCTTGTCGACGATCGCGACCGGAAACTCGGTGAGGATCGAGAGCGAAGGATAGACGACGTCGAACTCGCCCTTGCCGAATTCCTTGGCGATCAGTTCGGCCTCGCTTTCGAAGGAAACGAGGACGTCGCCGAGCTTGCGTTGCATGAAGGTCGTCGTCGCATCGCGGCCGCCGGCGGCGAAAAGCGGCGCGTTCCTGAGCAGCTTGCCGACGAATTCCTGCGCTCTCGTGTCGTTGCCGCCGGATTGCTTCAAGGCATAGCCCCAGGCGGCAAGATACGAATAACGGCCATTGCCGGTGTTCTTCGGATGCGGCAGGATGACCTGGACGCCGGACTTGACGAGGTCGTCCCAGTCCTTCAGGCCCTTCGGGTTGCCCTTGCGCACGATGAAGACCATGGTCGAGGTGTAGGGCGAGGCGTTGTTCGGAAATTTCTTCGCGTAATCGGCGGCGACGAGCCCCTTTTCGGCGAGATAATCGACGTCGGAAGCCTGGTTCATCGTCACCACGTCGGCTTCGAGCCCGTCTGCCACCGCCCGCACCTGCTTGCTCGAGCCGGCGTGCGACTGCCTGACTTCGATCGCCTCGCCGGTCTTGGCGCGCCAGTATTTCTGGAAGAGCGGGTTATAGTCCTTGTAGAAGTCGCGGGCGACGTCGTACGAAACGTTGAGCAGGCTCGTTTGCGCGCGCACCGGCAAGGCGGCGACAATGGCGGCAAGCGCCAGAACCGCGATCGTGAAGCGACGGGACAGCTTTGTCATGGCGGGAAACTCCTCAAGTGATGCGAATTTGATCGCCGATGATAAAGCGGCCGCCTAGAACTACAAAGTCTGATTATCTATTTGTTTATAACTATAAGGAATTTGGTTTGCTCGACCCGACCCGCAACACGTGCTTGACGAGCCTGCCGGCCGCGCTCGAACGCTACGGCGGCCACCGCTACCACGTCTACAACGACTGGGCGCGCCGGCATTACGGCGGGCGCCTGCAGAAGGTCTCGGTCGACGCCGGCTTCAGCTGCCCCAACCGCGACGGCACGCGCGGCGTCGGCGGCTGCAGTTTCTGCAACAACGAGGCCTTCTCGCCGAGTTACCTGCGCGAAGCGCGCAGCCTGCACGAGCAGATCGACACCGGCATCGAATTCATGCGCCGCCGCTATCCGCGCAGCAAGGGCTTCCTCGCCTATTTCCAGAGCTATTCCAACACCTACGGCGAGCTCGACGAACTCAAGCGCCGCTACGAGCTCGCGCTCTCGCACGCCGGCATCTGCGGCCTCGTCATCGGGACGCGACCCGATTGCCTGGGCGACGAAGTCCTCGACCTCGTTGCCGGTTTCTCACGGCGCTGCCTCGTCGAGCTTGAAATCGGCATCGAATCCTGCGACGACGAGGTCCTGCGCGAATGCGGGCGCGGGCACGACTTCGCCTGCACGCGGGACGCGGTGCGCCGCGCCGCCAGCCGCGGCCTCTTTGTCACCGGCCATCTTCTGCTCGGCCTGCCGCTCGAGACCGCCGCGACGCGGCTCGCCGGCGCGCGCGAACTCGCTCGCCTGCCGCTTGCCGCGCTCAAGTTCCACCAGCTGCAAATCGTCCGTTCGACGCGGCTTGCCAATCAATATCGCGCCGACCCGGCGAGCGTCGCGCTGCTCACACCCGACGCTTATCTCGACGCGGTCATCGACATGCTCGAACACCTGCCGCCGGCGATCAGGATCCAGCGCCTCGGCAGCGAAGTGCCGCCCGACATCCTCGTTTCCCCGGACTGGGGAATGCGCCTCTTCAAGTTTCCGGCGGCGCTCGAAGCGCGTCTCGCCCTGCGCGACACCTGGCAGGGAAGGCTGTTCGACGCCGCGCCGAGCGCCGACGCAGGCCCGTGAAGGCGCCCGGCGAGGCGGGATTTTCTTTTAACAGCGCGCGCAATTATGCTAATGTCACATCAGCGATACGAGAAAAAATCGGCTTGCCGTGTAGTATATTGGCAGAAGCCGATAAGTTGCCGCCTGACACCTTGCCGCGGCCAGGCGGAACCTTTTTCACCAGCGGGCATCACGAGCTCATCATGAACAAAGGTCGCAGCAGGTTTGTGCTTCAGGCCCAGTTGCACGGCACCGGGACGATGCCTGAAGACTTCGACGACATCAAGGCCGGCCGGCCGATGGAACGCCGGCTCAATCGCATCGAGCGCGTCGTTGCCGCTTACCGTGGCCGCATCGACGCACGCGCCGCGAACGGGCTGCGCGTGCTCTTCGATACTGCCGACGCGGCCCTGCTCGGCGCCTGCGAAATGCAGCATCGCTGTGCGGTGCTGCCGCAGTTTTCGGCCAACCGCCTCGCCCTGCATATCGGCATCCATCACGAGGTCGCCAAGGAGCGCTCGAAAGACAAGGCCGAAAACGCCACGCTGATCGCCGCGCAGCTCGCTGCGCTCGACGACGGCATCGTCGTTTCCGGTACCGTCGTCGAAGCCCTGAACGCCGAGCTAAAGCAGCTCGTGCTGCCGACCGACCCGATGGGCATCGCCGCTTCGGCCTATCGCGTCGACTGGGAGCGCGAAATCCCGCCCGGCGCCTACGGCAGCGACAGTCTCTGGCCCGCCCACAACGGGGCGCGCGCCACCGGCCCTTATCTCCTGCTGCATCTTGGCCTGAAGACGCTGGAGCTCACGCGCGACAATCCGACCGCGACAATCGGGCGCGACCAGCTCAACGACCTCGTCATCGTTGACGACCACGTGTCACGCAACCACTGCCGCATCGAAAGGCGCGTCGACGGCTTCGCGCTCATCGACGCCAGCACCAACGGGACTTGCATCACGCCCGACGGCGGCGAAGACACGCTCGTCAGGAACGACACGCTGATCCTGCACGGCTCAGGCCTGCTCTTCTTCGGCCGCATGTGCAATGGCGAACGCCGCGGCGGCGTGCGCTACGAGGCGTATTGAAAAGACCCATCACCACAGAGACACAGAGGCACAGAGAAAATCATTGAAGTTTCTCTCTGCGTCTCTGTGCCCCCGTGGTCAACGGTTCAAGCAAACGGCTCCCTGACAACGAAGAGCGTCGCGGCGGCGTGCGCTGCGAAGCGTATTAAAAACACCAATCACCACAGAGACACAGAGAAAATCATTGAAGTTTCTCTCTGTGTCTCTGTGTCTCTGTGGTGAATGGTTCAAAAAAACGGCCACCGTGAGGTGGCCGTGTTCGTAGCGGCGAAGAGGCGTTAGCGAATGACGCGAGCGCCCTTGCCCTTCATCGCGGCTTCGACTTCCTCGACGCGAACCATCGAGGTGTCGCCGGGGGTCGTCATCGCGAGCGCACCGTGCGCTGCGCCGTACTCGACGGCGAGCTGCGGGCCCTTGCCTTCGAGGAAGCCGTAAGCGAGGCCGGAAGCGAAACCGTCGCCGCCGCCGACGCGATCGTAGATCTCGAGGTCATCGCGCTTCATCGACTCGTAAATCTTGCCGTCGTACCAGAGGATCGCCGACCAGTCGTTGAGGCTTGCCGTCGTCGCCTTGCGCAGCGTCGTCGCGGCGACCTTGAAATTGGGGAAGTCGGAAACGGCTTTCTGGATCATCTTGGCGAAGGAATCGGTTTCGATCGTCGTCAGATGCTCGTCGGCGCCTTCGACTTCGAAGCCGAGGCAGGCGGTGAAGTCTTCCTCGTTGCCGATCATCACGTCGACGTACTTGGCGATTTCGCGGTTGATGCGTTGCGCGGCTTCCTTGCCGCCCTGGCTCTTCCACAGCGAAGCGCGGTAGTTGAGGTCATAGGCGACGACCGTGCCGTATTTCTTCGCGACCTGGACGGCTTCGATCACCGCTTCGGCGGTGTTCGACGCAAGCGCGGCGAAAATGCCGCCGGTGTGGAACCAGCGCACGCCTTCTTCGCCGAAGATCTTTTCCCAATTCACTTCGCCGGGACGGATCTGCGAGGCGGCGGTGTGGCCGCGGTCCGAGCAGCCGAGCGCCGGACGGACGCCAAAGCCCTTCTCGGTGAAGTTGAGGCCGACGCGGGTATTCTTGCCGAGGCCGTCGAAGTCACGCCAGATGACGTGGCTCATATCGACGCCGCCCTGCATGATGAAGTCCTCGAGCAGCCAGCCGATGTCGTTCTTCGGGATCGCGGTGACGACGGCGGCGCGCTTGCCCCAGCACTTCCTCATGGCGCGCGCGACGTTGTACTCGCCGCCGCCTTCCCAGACGGTGAACTGGCGGGCGTTGCGCACGCGGCCAAAGCCGGGGTCGAAGCGCAGCATGATTTCGCCGAAGGACATGCAGTCCCACTTGGCCTCACTGGCCGGTTTGACGATGAGTTCAGACATAATTTGAATTCCTTCGCTGATTAAATTCCAACGCATAGAGTCCACCGCAAAGGCGCAAAGGGACAAAGGCAACGCAACCTTTGCGTAAAACTTTGCGTTCTTTGCGCCTTTGCGGTGAGGCTTTTAATTCTTTACTTCTTCGCCAGTTCGGCCTTGATCGACTTGACGAGGCCGATCGTCTTGCGCACGTTCTCTTCGATGCCCTTGAAGTCCTTGGCGTCGAGCAGCGCTTTCGTGATCATGTTCGAGCCGATGCCGCAGGCGACGATGCCGGCACCGAACCATTTCTTCAGCGATTCCTCGGTCGGCTCGACGCCGCCCGTCGGCATGATGCGCGTCCACGGCATCGGGCCCATGACGTTCTTGACGAACTCGGGACCGCCGACCGTCGAACCCGGGAAGACCTTGACGATTTCGACGCCAAGCTCCTGCGCGTCGCCGATCTCGGTCGCGGAGCCGCAACCGGGGCTGTAGGGAACGCCGCGGCGGTTGCAGAAGCGCGCGACTTCGGCGTTGAGCATCGGGCCGACGACGAACTTGGCGCCGTAGGCGACGTAAATACCGGCGGTCGGCGCATCGCAGATCGAGCCGACGCCCATGATCACCGAAGGATCGGCCTTGGCGAAGTGGCGCGTCACCTCGAGGAACACCTGCGCGGCAAAGTCGCCGCGGTTCGTAAACTCGACGCATTTGGCGCCGCCGTTGGCACAGGCCTGGATGACGTTGGTACAGAGCTCGACGTCCGGGTGGTAGAAAACCGGAATCACGCTCTGGTCCATGATTGCCGACAACACGGCCATACGATCCTTAGCAGCCATTTAAATCTCCATGATAAGAAAATAAGACCCGTCGGGCCTGGCGGCGCGGCAAGGCAGGAAGCGCCATGCCGAGCCGCTGCGGCCGACGGGGGAACGCGAATTCTTTGCTCCGGTTTGGAAACGGGTTTGAAACCGCTGACTTGTCAGTGCGATGGCAAGTGGTCGCCGAAAGCCACTCGCCGGCCATTTTCTCATCCGAAACGACGCGCATTATATTCGAAAAATGGCCTGACCTGTCAGCCAATCGACAACCGGTCATTCGGGCCGCCGGCGCGCGGCAGAGAACGTCCACCGCAAAGGCGCAAAGGCGCAGAGCTGCCGCAAAGAACTGCCATCCTTGTGTTGCCTTTGCGCCTCTGCGCCTTTGCGCCTCTGCGCCTTTGCGGTGGCTTTTGCTCAGGAGGACTCGCCCGGCTTGTTCTCCTGCAGTTCCTCGTCCCAGCCGCTGCGCACGAGCTCCTCGCACAATTCGGCGGCGGCGGTGCGGATGGTTTTTTCGGTGATCTTCATCGCGAGTTTGGCGTCGCCGCTCGCCACCGCGTCGAGGATTTCCTGATGGCGACGGATCGACGCCTCTCCCCAGGTCGGCGCCCAGGAGACGTCGCGCTGGGCGATCGACCTCGCCTGCCGCGTCCGCGACCAGAGACCCTCGATGAGTTCGCGCAAGGGCTCGTTGTCGACGAACTCGAACATCGACCGATGAAATTCCCAGTCCTTGTCGATGAAAGCGGCGATATCGCCCTTGGCGAGCAGCTTCTCCTGCTCGCGTATCAGTGTCTGCAGCCGTTTGATGCCGGCTTTCGTCATGTTGCGGCAGGCGAGCAAAGTCGCGTAACTTTCGTTGATCTGGCGCAGTTCAAAGAGATCCTTGACGATCTTCACCGAGACCGGACGCACGACGTCGCCGCGCAGCGGGATGCTCACGGAGAGACCGCGCCGGCGCAGTTCCATCAAGGCGTCGCGGATCGCCACGCGCGAGACCTGGAAGCGCTGCACGAGGTCCATTTGCACGAGCCGCGAGCCCGGCCGCAGAAGACCGCTCTGGATGTCGTCGGCAAGGCGGTCAGTGACGAGCGCGGCGACGGTCTTGCGCGAGCGCGGGTCGATCGCGTCGGGGGAGGCGTGCAGCGAAGAGTCGCTATCGGGAACGGCAGGAAAGGCTTTCAAGACGGGCTTTCGATAAGTCAGGTGAGGGCGTTCTTAGACCGGGGTCGCGCCGCGAGCTTTCCGCAGCAGCGGAACGACAAAGGTCGAAACAATGATCGCGACGATGGCAAGCGACAAGGGGTTGGCGAAAAAGCCGCTCAGCGACCCGTCGCTCAAGACCAGCGTGCGCCGCAGGTTGAAGTCAATGATCGGGCCGAGAATCATGCCGAGGATGAGCGGCGCGGCATTGAAATCGAGCTTTTCGAGAATATAACCGATGAAGCCGAAAACGAGCATCGAGCCCAAGTCGAACTGGCTCGACTTGATCGCATAAGCGCCGACGACGATCAGGCAGGCGATCATCGGCATCAGGATCTCGGGCTTCAACTTCAGGACCCTGACAAGCGGCTTGGTGAGCAGCCAGCCGATCAGCAGGCAGAGAAAAGTGCCGATGAAAAGGGTCGCCGCCACCTGCGGAATGATTTCCGGGTGTTCGCTCGGCAACAACGGACCGGGCCGCAGGCCGTGCAGCATCAGCGCGCCCATCAGGACCGCCGCCGGCGGGCTGCCGGGAACGCCGAGCGTCAGCATCGGCAGGACGGCGCCGCCGACGGCCGAATCGTTGCCGACTTCCGGCGCGACGACGCCGATGTACTCGCCCTTGCCCATGTTGGCCCGGTCCGGGTGATTCTTCTTGGCGTCCGAATAGCACAGATACGCCGCGACGTTCTCGCCGACGCCGGGCAGCGCGCCGATCCAGACGCCGATCGCCGACCAGCGGAAGATCCAGAACTTGTTTTTCTTGAGGAAACCGAAAACGTTCAGGTCGACCTTGCCGAGCTTTTCGGTGACGACTTCGTGGCGCGTGTGCAAAGCCGAAATGATCGAAGGGATGCCGAAGAAGCCCATCATCACCGAGATCAGCTCGACGCCCGAGAGCAGCTGCGGCATGTCGAAAGTGAAGCGCTGCGCGGCATGGATGTCCTCGATGCCGATGAAGGAGATCAACAGGCCGATGAGGCCGCCGATCCAGCCCTTGATCGGCAGGTCGGGGCTGGAAAAACTGCCGCAGACGAGCAGGCCCATAACGCCGAGCCAGAAGTATTCGGGCGAACGGAAGTTGATCGCAACGAGGCTTAGGAGCGGCGCGCAGGCGACGAAGAAGAGAAGGCCGATGAAGCAGCCGATCGCCGAGCCCCAGCGGCTGACCATGATCGCGTTGGCGGCGCAGCCCCTGCGCGCGAGCGGGTAGCCGTCGATCAGCGTCGCCGCCGCCGAACCGGTGCCCGGGATATTGATCAGGATCGCCGAAATCGAACCGCCGAACATGACGCCGACGTAAAGCGACATGAGCACGGCAATCGCGTTATCGGTCGGTACCGCGAACGTCAGCGGCGTCAACAGGGCGATGCCGAGGGTCGCGTTGAGGCCGGGCAGGCAGCCCATGACGATGCCGATCGTCATCCCGCAGATCTGCAGCACGAGGTTGGTCGGCGTGAACAGGAAGAGGAACTGCTGCCCCATGTAGCCGAACTGGCTGACGAGTTGGTCGATGAACACGGCTCCCCCCTAATGCGGCAGGTTGATGCTGAAGAGATAGGCGAAAACGAACCAAAGAGCCGCCGAATACAGCGCCGACGCGAGCACCGAGCGCCAGGTGAAGAGCTTCAGGAGCGCCATCGTGCCGACGAGAAAAATGAAGCTCGCGAGCGCGTACGGCAGGTAAGGAAAGAGCATGAAGACATAGACCGCGAGGCTGCCGAAGACGATATAGACGATGCGCGCTTCGCCGCCGACGAGCGCGCGGCGAAACTCGGGTGAAGCGAAATAGGCGAGCCGGCCGCCGGCCCGCACGCACTTTGCCGCGAGCGCGAGGCAAAGCGCGATCAGGCCGGCGCCGACGACGATCGGCCCGAGGCCGGGCATGTCGAAAGCGGTCGCCGCACCCGAATCGAGATAGGGCAGCGAGAGGCGCATCGCCGCGAAGATCACCGCGGCGCCGACGAGCGCCAGCACGATGCAGAACAGGAGCTGGCCGCTGAACCAGTAGTCGGCTACGGCAGCACTCTTCTCGGAAACCTCATCGACCTTGTCGCTCATTGGCCTTGCTCCCCCGCTTCATCGCTCGCCCTGTTGCTATTGCATCCAGCCCGCCTTGCCGATGCCAAGGCTCGCCGGGTCGATCTTGGTGATCCCGAGCTCGTGCGAGAGCCAGGACAGATTGCTTTCGAGCTGCAGCGAAAACTTCAGCGCCGCGTCGCCCCAGAGGCCAATCGATTCAAGCTGGTTGTCGGTGAAGAACTTCTGCAGCCCTGGATCCTGCATGGCCTTCTCGAAGTGCCGGCCATACGCGGTGACAACGGCGGGCGCAACGTCCTTCGGCATGGCAAAGCCGAGCCATTGCTGCAGCGGCAGGTAGCGCTTGACCTCGGGGAACCTTTCCGCAAGCGCCGGAACGTCCTTGAACGCCGGCGCGGTCACGCGCTTGTCTTCGGTGAGCACGACGATGCGCATCTTGCCGGCGCGCACCTGCTCGGAGACTTCCTGCAGCGCACAGCTGACTGCCTCGACTTCGCCCGAGAGCGTCGCGATGACGGCCGGACTCGAGCCGTTGTAGGGCACGTGCTGGAATTCGACGCCGGCGTTGCGCTCGGTGATGACGGCCTTGATGTGCCAGAGCTTGCCTTTCCCGGAATTGCCGATCGAGAACTTCTTCGGCTTGGCCTTGGCCGCGGCGATCAGGTCGTCGAGCGTGTGCACCGGCGACTGCGCGCGCACCGCGATCACCCCCGGAGAACCGGCGACGATGAAGTAGTTCCAGTCTTTCGCGCCGTGCGTCGTGGCGCGATTGACGAGGAAGGTCGAGGCCGTCTCGGAAAGGCCGACCACCGTATAGCCGTCGTGGGCGCGCGCCCAGACATACTCGGCGGCGGTACCGCCGAGACCGCCCGGCATGTTGGAAACGATCATCTGCTGCCCGGTGACCTTTTGCAGCACCGAGGCCATTTGCCGATTGACGAGGTCGGTGCCGCCGCCCGCCGACGAGAAGACGACATTGTCGATCGACTTGACCGGAAACTCCTGCGCGAGCAGCTGCCCGCTCAAGGCGCCAAGGAAGACAGCCGCTGCCGTGCACAAAAACAGTTTGCCAATTCTCATGGGATTCTCCTCAAAAAGATCCGGACCACTGCCAATAAGCAGAACCTGCTCGTCTCAAAGCGCCATGTCGTACATCGCCATCAGCGCGCGCACCGGGTTGCGCAGCTTCATGACTTCCTGCATGCGCGCGCGGTCGATGCGCGCGGCCATGCCCTCGATCTTGCGCGTGAGCTTGACCGTGGCATCGAAGTTCTCGCTCGTGTCGACTTCCTTCGACATGACGTCGTAGCCGTACCAGTCGTCGGTATAGCCGAGCTCCTTGAGGTAGTAGAAGAACTCGATCGTTTCGACGAGGTTGAAAGCGCCGGGGAGCATGTCCCAGTCCCAGGCGCGGTCGTTGTCATTAAGGTGCACGTAGAAGAGCCGGCCCGCCCGGTGCAGCAAGGCTGCCGCCTGCGCCGGACGTTCCTGGGCGAGAATCGAGTGGCCGAAGTCGAGCGTCACGCCGAGGTTCGCGCTGCCGACCGACTGGCAGAGCGCCAGCGTCTCGCCGGCGGAAGCGAGAAAGCAATGGACGCGCGGATCGCTCGGCTTGTACTCGATGCAGATGCGCACTTTCGGGTCGTGCGCGCAGATCTTCTGGAAGCTCTCGGCCGCGTAATCGTAGGCCGCCACGTAATCCATCTCGAAAACGTAGTCGTGGCCGTCGTTGAGCGGGCAGGTCGTGACGCGGTCGGTGCCGAACTCGAGCGCGATGTCCATCGCGCGCCTGAAGTCGTCGACGACCTCGGCGCGCTCGACCGCGCTCTCCGAAGTGAAGGAGCCGCGGATCCAGCGGTCCTGGCGGCGCGAGCGCGCGTTGATTGCCGAAACGCCAAGACCGTTGGCCTGCATCAGCGCCTTGAGCTCCTTGGGGTCCTTGAAGTCCTGCGGGTAGCAGAGCTCGAGGCCATCGACGCCGGCAACGCCGGCGGCGATTTCGATCTTTTCGCGGATGTCGCGCTCGGGGATGTACGTCATGTAGCGGTTTTTAACGCCGCCGAGAAAGGCCGAGATGATCGCTATCTTGTTCATTGCCACTCCTTCGCTGGTTTGTCGCAACTGTATTACTGTATTACAGAGCAAGTCAACAAGCTCTCCCCGGCAGCGGTAAAAAGCCTCAGGTGGTTTCTTCGACGAAAACTTCCTCGCGCTTGCGGCGCAGGGCCGGCAGCAGAACGACGATGATCACGACGGCGCAGATGCCAAGCAGCGTCGCACTGATCGGCCGCTCGATGAAGACCATCGGGTCGCCGTCGGCCATGAGCAGCGCGCGGCGCAGAAATTCCTCGATCATCGGCCCGAGAATGAAGGAGAGCATCATCGGCGCCGGTTCGCAGTCGAGCTTGCGGAAGACGTAGCCGAGCAGGCCAAAGACGACCATCAGATAGACGTCGAAGGACGAATTGGCGACGGAAAAGACGCCGATGCCGCAGAAGACGACGACCGCGGGAAAAAGCAGGTGATAGGGCACCGAGACCATTTTCACCCAGAAGCCAATGAGCGGCAGGTTGAGGACGACAAGAAAGAGGTTGCCGATCCACATCGAAGCGACGAGCCCCCAGAACAGCGCCGGCTGCTGCGTCATCACCTGCGGCCCGGGCTGGATGCCCTGGATCATCATGGCGCCGATCATTAGCGCCATCACCGCGTTCGATGGAATGCCGAGGGTGAGCATCGGAATGAAGGACGCCTGCGCCCCCGCGTTGTTCGCCGATTCGGGCGCGGCGACGCCTTCGATCGCACCCTTGCCGAAGTTGGCCGAGTTTTTCGAAATCTTTTTCTCGAGCGCGTACGCGGAGAAAGACGAGAGCGAGGAGCCGCCGCCGGGCAGGATGCCGAGGATCGAACCCATCAGCGTGCCGCGCAGAATCGGCCACGAGATCGCCCTTAAATCGGCACGCGAGAGCATGAGCCCGCTCACCTTCGTCGTCAGCAGCGTGCGTTCGCCCGCGCCCTGTTCGAGGTTGGCGATCACCTCACCGACGCCAAAGACGCCCATCGCGACGACGACGAAGCTGATGCCGTCGGCAAGCTCGGAGGCATTGAAACTGAAGCGCGCGACGCCCGAATTGACGTCGGTGCCGACGATGCCGAGCAAGAGGCCCAGGACGATCATGCCGAGCGCGTTGGGCAGCGAGCCGCGGGCGAGCACGACCGAGGCGACGAGGCCGAGCATCATCAGCGAAAAATACTCGGCCGGTCCGAACTTGAGCGCCATCTCGGCAAGCGGCGGCGAGAACAGCGCGATCAGCAGGGTGACGACGGTGCCGGCAAAGAAGGAGCCGATCGCGGCGGTGGCGAGCGCCTTGCCGGCGCGTCCCTGCCTTGCCATTTCGTAGCCGTCGATGCAGGTGACGACCGACGAGGTTTCGCCGGGCAGGTTGACGAGGATCGCCGTCGTCGATCCGCCGTACTGCGCGCCGTAGAAAATGCCGGCGAGCATGATCAGCGAAGTGACGGGCTGCAGGCCAAAGGTCAGCGGCAGCAGCATCGCGATCGTCGCCACCGGTCCAAGTCCCGGCAGCACGCCGATCGCCGTGCCGAGAACGACGCCGGCGAGGCAATAGAACAGGTTGACGAAGGTCGCCGCGGTCTCAAGCCCGAGCCAGAGGTTGGCAAAGATTTCCACTTGCGCCGCCCCTAGTTGAACCAGGCGCCGAAGGCCTGCATCGGCAGGCCGAGGCCCTTGATGAAAACGAGCACGCAGGCGACGACGAGCAGGATCGCGAGCAGGCTTGCGCGCCACTCGAAGCGGAATCTGTCGCTGGCCGCGGCGCTGCCGAGGATGAGCACGACGAGCGCGATGACGAGGCCGGCGCGCTCGAGCAGAAAGCCGAAGGCCGCCATCGAGCCGAGGACGATGATGGCCGGTTTCCAGGCGATGGCTCCGATCGGCGGCGCGCTCTGGCGCAGCCCGCGCACGAGCGCGAGGATGCCGAAGAAGACGAGCAGCGCGGCGAGCACGCGCGGGAAATAACCCGGCCCCATGCGGCTTGCCGATCCGAAGTTGTAGTCGCGCGCGATGAAAAACGCGATCGCGCCGAGTCCCACATACAGGACGCCGGTCCAGAAGTCTTTCTGGTTCCTGATGGCAAGGCTCATTTGCCGCTCCAGTCGATCCCCACGACTTAGTCGTTCCTGATCCCGGTCGACTGCACGATCGCCTTGTACTTGGCGATTTCGTTGCGCAGGAACTCGGCCGCCCGCGGTGCGGGCTCGGGGTCGGCGGCGTCGGCGCCGATCGCGAAGAGACGCGCCTTCATCTCGGTGCTCGCGAGCGCCTTGTTCACTTCCTCGTTGAGGCGCTTGACGATGTCAGCCGGCGTGCCAGACGGCACGACGAGCGCGTACCAGGTCGACATGTCGAACTTCGGCAGGCCCGATTCGTCGACGGTCGGGATGTCGGGGTTGGTCTTGCTGCGCTTTGGCGTCGTCACGGCGAGGACCTTGACCTTGTTCTGCTTGGCCATGGCGATCACCGACGGCAGCGTGTTGAAACCCGAGTCGACCTGCCCGCCGGCAAGGTCGATCACCGACTGTCCGCTGCCCTTGTAGGGCACATGCACCATCTTGATCCCGGCGGCGGCGAGGAACATTTCGCCGGCAAGGTGCTCGGGACTGCCGTTGCCGGATGACGCGTAAGTGAGCTTGCGAGTCTTGGCGAGCGCAATGAGGTCCTTGACGCTCTTCACCGGGAGATCGGCCTTGACCACGACCGTATTGGGGACCGAACCGACGACGCCGACCGGCGTGAAGTCCTTGACGAGGTCGTAGTTGAGCTTGGCGTAGAGGCTGACGTTGATCGCCTGCGAAGTCGAAATGAGCAGCAGGTTGTAGCCGTCGGCCGGCAGCTTGGCGGCGACTTCGGCGCCGATATTGCCATTGGCGCCGGGGCGGTTGTCGACGACGACCTGCTGACCCGTCTGGTCGCCGAGGCGCTGGCCGAGAATGCGCGCGAAAGCGTCCGAGCCGCCGCCCGGCGGGAAACCGACGACGAGCCGGAATGACTTGCCAGGATAAGTCTGCGCGCCCGCGGGCAGCATCGTGATCGCGAGGAAGATGCCGAGCGCGATGCGCGCGCAGACTGCGATGGACTTCGTGTGCGGATGCATGGAACTCATGGCCGACCCCCTGCGTGATTGGAATTGGAATGTTGGCAACAGCTGCCCGGCGCGCCAGGCGCAGAATCGCCCGCGCGCGAGGTGAGACGCCGGATCAGCGCCAGCCCGCTCGCAGCCCAGCGGGCCTCCTGCTCGAGCGTGCGAGCGCCGTCTTCGCCGTCGACGGGATCCATCCACGACTCGAGCAGCACGCTGTCAACGCGCGGCGCGATCGCGGCAAGATAGGCGGCAAGATCAAGATCGCCTTCGCCGAGCGCCGTGCCGGTAATCGTCCAGCCGGTTTGCCGCCGCGCCATGCGCGCGTCCTTGACGTGAGCGGTGCGCGCGAGCGGCGCGAGTTCGCGGATCGCCTCTTCGGGCCCTGTCCATTGCGCGATCGAGTTGAGCGGATCGAGGCAGACGCGCACCGCCGGGTCGTCGACCCGCGTCACGATCTCACGCAGCACGCGCGGCGAAAAACAAAAATGGTTCTCGGCGCAGAAGATAACGCCGCGCTCGCGCAGCAGCGGCACGAAGCCGCGCAGCGCCGCCTCCGCCGCCTCGGGGGTGCAGCCATCCGAGTCGATGACGCAGCGGTAGATCGTTCCGCCGAGGAGCGCCGTGCGCGCGATGCCTTCTTCAACGCGCCTCGCGTCGGCGCAGCCGCTCGCACCGCATTCGAGCGCGAGGCCAAGTTCGCGGGCGTTGGCGGCAAGTTCGGCAAGTTCGCTTTTGCCAAGCTCGGCGACGCGCGTGTTCTCGCACAGTTGCACGACCTCGGCACCCAGTTCGGCGGCGCGGCGCAGGAACTCGTCGAGGCGCATGCCGGACTTGAACGCCCAGCGAAAAGCAAAGCTCGCCAAACCTGTTTTCATGTCTCCCTGACCCACTGCTGCGTTTGGCGCAAACAGTAGTACTGTATTACAGCGAAGTCAAGAAAAAAGCGGCGGACAAAGCGGCACACAAAGCGCGCCGCTCGACGTTTCGGCAAGAGCGAGGAATGGGCCCACTTTCCTCTTCCTCGCTGCGCACGCGTGCAGCGGCTGCATTACCCGCGGGTGATGGCAATCAACGGGGGTCAGGTCATGCCCTGGCCGGGTTTCGCCAGGCGCTCGCCCCCGTCGCAACCAGGGGCGAGTCTGGCAGCTGACGCTTCAGGAGATCGCTGCGGCGTCGGCAAACATTGTCGCGATGTCGGCCGCTTCCAGCGTGATCTTGCCGCCGCCGGCGTTCTCCTCGATCTGCTCGAGCTTGCGCGCGCCGCACAGCGCATTGACGTTGTGCCCGTTGCCCTGCGCGGCGGTCCACGCGATCACGAGCTGCGTCATCGTCACCCCGTACTTGCGGCAGAGCGGCGCCCACTTCTCGGCGAGCGCAGCGATGCGCGGCAGGTACTCGGGCTTGAACCACTTGATCGCGTTCTTCACCGGAACTGCCGCCACCTGCGTATCGACCTTGATCTTGCCGGTGAGCGCGCCACGCTCGAGCGGCGAGTACGCCTGGAAAGTGACGCCGTGCTCGTCGCACAGGCCAAAGAACCTGTCGCCGGCCGCACGCTCGAGCATGCTGTATCGCTCCTGGATGAGATCGAGCTGCCCGGCCTGCGTATATTCGATGAACTGCTCGGGGCTGACGTTGGAGACGCCAATCGCGCGGATCTTGCCCTGCGCTTTCAGGCTCATCAAAAAACCCATCGTGTCGGCGATCGGGCAAGGGAAAGCCGCGACCTCCTGCCAATGCACGATGTAGATGTCGATGTAATCGGTCTTGAGCCGGCGCAAGCTCATCTCGATCTCTTCGGCGAGCGACGCGGGCCGCGTGTTGCGCAGGATGCGAACGCCGTCGCGCTCGGCGAGCAGCGCGCCTTCGCTGATGTCCCAGCGGATGCCGCACTTCGTCGACAGCACGTAGTCGCTGCGCCGCCCGGCGATGGCCTTGCCGACGATGATTTCGCTGTCGCCGAGGCCGTACGCAGGCGCCGTGTCGACGAGTGTGACGCCAAGTTCGCGCGCCCGGTGGATGGTGCGGATCGATTCGGCCTCTTCGCTTGCGCCCCACTGGCTGCCGCCGCCGATGGCCCAGGCGCCGATGCCGACGACCGATGCCTCGATCCCCGACTTGCCGATTTTCATTGTTTTCATCTGATCATTCCTCAAGTGACGGTGGCGCTCTTGCGCCTCCGAATTTCTACATATTGCCGGGAGCGACGCGCGCGCAGACGCACGCGCGGCTCGCGCAGGAAAGCCCCGGGACTGCCGGCGCAGCGCCGGCTATTTTCGCTCGGAAAGCTCGATCGTCGCCTTGTCGGGACCTTCGATATAGCAGATCGTCAGTCCCGGGCGCGGGCTCCACGGTTCCTGGAGAATGGTGACGCCCTTGGCCTTGAGGTCGGCGACCGTCTCGGCCATGTCGGCAACCTCGAAGCCGAAATGATCGGCGCCAAAGCGCGTGCGCAGGGACGGCGGGTTCGGCGTTTGCTCGCCTTCTTCGCCTTCGAGTTTCCCGAAGACGATGAAGTTGAAACCGCCGACGTCGAAGTAAAAGACTTTCGAGCCCCTGAACTTGCCTTCGAAAGTGATTTTCGCGCCGATGTTATCGACGTACCACTGCGCGGTCTTATCGACGTCAACGGCTTTGAGGTGGATGTGGTCGACTCTGTAGCTGATCATTGGCAGTCCTTGTCGGATGGAAAAAAAGCGGCCTCAGCGCGAGGCTGGCCGCTTTGCGTTGATGAAGGGAAGCAGGAATAAGGCCGCTTGCCGCGCCGCCGCGTCGGGATCGGGGATGGGAAAGATTTCGACCGAGCACCAGCCCTCGTAACCCGCGCCCGCGAGCGAGCGAAAGATCTCGGCAAAATCGGTGTGTCCCCAGCCCGGCGCGCGGCGGTTCGAGTCGGCAAAATGGATGTAGGCGACGTCGGCGATGTGCTTCGCAAGTTCGCCGCCTATCGTCACGTCCTCGATGTTCATGTGAAACACGTCGGGCATCAGCTTGAGGTTGGGGATCTTTGCGCGCGCGAGGAGCTCCGCGCCTTCCTCGACGCTGTTGATGAAATTGATCTCGTAACGGTTCACGGGCTCGAGAATCAGCGTCACGTCCTTTTTCGCGGCGTACTCGCACAAATCGCCGACCATTTCGAGGAAGCGGCGCTCGGCAGCTTCCTTGCCGTCGTCGCCGATGCGGCCGCGGACGCGGCCGATGTTGACGAGCCTGCCGTAGCTTGCCGCAAGATCGATGAAGTCGATGAAAAGGCGCCGCAGCGTGCTGCGGCGGTCGGCGTCGGGGTCGGTGAACATGTAGCCGGTTTCGGCATAGACCTGCCCCGTCGAGATGCACGAGACTTCAAGCGCATTCTCGCGCAGCAGCGTATCGAGTCGCGCCGGTTCGATTTCGGCGGCGTTCTTGAGCGCGAGCTCGACGCCGTGGTAGCCGAGTTGCGCGGCACGCGGAATCGATTCGTCAAAGCCGCGGAATACGACAAAAGCCGACGGCAACGCGTTTTTCCCGGCAATCGCCAGCGAAAGTTTCATTTCTTCCTCCCCGTTGTAATGCCAGGTTCCAAGCCTTTGCTTCGACCGATCGAGCCCCTGCTAGGCCGGCATTTTGTCGACCGGGACGAGCAGGATCTTCATCCCGGCGCCGCTTTCGAAGTTGTCGAAACCTTCGTGCCAGCGATCGAGTGGCAGAACGTGCGAGACGAGCGGCAGGACCTTCACCCGCTTGTTCTTCAAAAGCTTGATCGCGAGGTTCCAGTTGAGCCAGTTCTGGCCGAGCGAGCCCGTGACCTTGGCTTCCTTGTAGGCGATCTGCTCGTAGTCGATTTCGATCGGCTTGCCAAAGAGGCCGACCTGCGTGTATTGCCCGCCCTTGCGCAGCAATTGCAGGCCGCTGCGCGCGGCCGCCGGCGCGCCCGAGCACTCGAAGACGACGTCGGCGCCAAGCCCGTCGGTCATTTCCATGACGAGCTTCTTGAGGTCGGTCGTCTCGAGGTTCACCGCCTGGTGGATGCCAAGCTCGGTCGCCTGCGCAAGCCTTTTCACGTCGCGATTCGTCCCCGCGATGATCACCCGGCCGCCGCAAAGCTGCGCCAGCTGCGCGGTGAGCTGGCCGATGAGCCCCGGCCCGGTGACGACGACGACGTCCTCGGGCTTGACGCGAGTGAGCTCGATCACCGCCTCGATCGCGCAGCACAGAGGCTCGAGCACGGCGCCTTCGTGGAAGCTGACGTTGTCCGGCAGCTTCTGCACGTTGATCTCGGGGATCACGATGTAATTGGCAAAAGCCCCGTCGTACCAGTAGCCGATGAGCTTCTTGTCGAGGCAGATGTTGGTCTTGCCGGTCTTGCAGTTGATGCACTTGCCGCAGGTGTAGAAAGACGTGATCCCCGACACGCGGTCGCCGAGCTTGACGCCCTCGACGCCGGCGCCAAGCTTGGTGACGACGCCGGCAAACTCGTGGCCGGTGATCACCGGCAGCTTCATCGCGAGCGCGATATCCGAGTGATAGATATGAAGGTCCGAGCCGCAGATCCCGGTCGCTTCGATCTTGATCTGCACCTGCCCTGCCTGCGGTTCGGGGATCGGCAATTCCCTGAGCTCCATATTGCCTTCGCCGTTGGCGGTCTTGACGAGCCCGACCATGCTTGCTGACACTGACATATCAACTCTCCTGAAAAATTCGCGCCTCGCGGCGGCTCACTTCTTGCGCTGCAGAACCTTTTCGGCGCGCTCGACGATGTTCTCCGCCTGCAGGCCGTATTTGGCGAGGAGCTTCTCGTAATCGCCCGATTCGGCAAAAGTGTCGGCGATCGCGACAAACTCGATCGGCACCGGCAGGCTCGTCGCCAGCACTTCGGCGACCGCGCTGCCGAGACCGCCGAAGACGTTGTGCTCTTCGACGGTGACGATGGCGCCGGTTTCGCGCGCGCATTGCAAGAGGAGCTCGCGGTCGATCGGCTTGATCGTATGCAGGTTGACGACGCGCGCCTTGATGCCTTTCTTCGACAGCAATTCAGCCGCTTCGAGCGCCTTGATCAGCATATAGCCCGTCGCGACGATGGTCAGATCGCCGCCCTCGACGAGGGTCACGCCCTTGCCGATCTCGAACTTGTAGCTCGCCTTGTCGAGGACGACCGGCACTTCGGCGCGCGACAGGCGCAGATACACCGGCCCCTTGTGCGCCGCAGCGGCGCGCGTCGCGAGCTCGGCTTCGACCGGATCGGAAACCGAGATCACGGTCATGTTCGGCAGCGAGCGCATGAAGGCGATGTCGGCGATCGCATGGTGGCTCGCGCCGTCGTACGAGTCCGAGAGCCCGGCGTAGGTGCCGGCGAGCTTGACGTTGAGGTTGGTGTAGGCGATGAGGCTGCGCACCGGGTCGCCGGCGCGCAGCACCATGAAGGCCGCGAAGGTATTGGCGAAAGGAATCTTGCCGGTGGTCGCGAAGCCGGCCGCCATCGCCACCATGTTCGCTTCGGCGATGCCGACGTTGAAGTAGCGCTTCGGAAATTCCTTGCCGAAAACGATGCTCTTGCTCGAGCTGCCAACGTCGGCGTCGAGCGCGACGATGTCCTTGTTTTCGGCGCCCAGTTGCGCGAGCGTGTCGCCATAGACGTCGCGTATTGCCCTTTTCACCGCACTCATGCCATCACTCCCAGTTCGCCCATCGCTTTGACGTATTCATCCCGGCTGATCGGTTTGCCGTGCCAGGCGCTCTTGCCTTCCATGAACGAAACCCCCTTGCCCTTCACCGTGCTCGCGATGATCACCGTCGGTTTGCCCTGCGCGAGCTTGGCCGCGTCGATCGCTTCGCCGATCGAAACGACGTCGTGCCCGTCGGCGGTGAGAACCCGCCAGCCGAAGGCCGCCCATTTCGCGGCAAGCTCGCCCATCGGCATGATTTCGGCGAGCGTGCCGTCAAGCTGCACGCCGTTGTTGTCGACAATCGCGATCAGGTTGTCGGCCTTGAATTTTGACGCCGACATCGCAGCTTCCCAGACGATGCCTTCCTGCAGTTCGCCGTCGCCCATCAGCACGTAAGTCGTGTAGTCCCGGCCGTCGAGCTTGGCCGAGAGCGCCATGCCAAGCCCGGCGGAGAGGCCGAGGCCGAGCGGACCCGTGGAGAGTTCGACGCCGCAGGTTTTCTTCGCGCAGGGGTGGCCCTGCAGCTTGCTGTCGAGCTGGCGCAAGGTTTTGAGTTCGTCGATCGGGAAGAAGCCGAGTTCGGCGAGAATCAGGTAAAGCATCGGCGCCGCGTGCCCCTTGCCGAGGATGAAGCGGTCGCGGTTCTCGTCCTTGGGATTCTGCGGATCGATGCGCATCTTGTCGAAATAAAGCGTCGTCATGATTTCCGCCGACGACAGCGAGCCGCCGGGATGCCCGGTCTGGATCCCGTACAGCAGCCCGATCAGGTCCTGCCTGAACTTCAGGCACAGACCCTCAAGCTTTTCCTTGTTTCCTGGTTTCAAACCCATGCAATTCTCCTAAGGTATGGATGACTGGTTAAAAGGCGCGCGCGTTAGTGTAAAACCGCGCTACTCGGAAATTCTGATCACGACTTTCATGACCTTCTCGGGGTTGCCGTCGATATAGGGATAGACGTGCTCGACTTCGCTCAGGCTGAAGTGGTCGCTGATCAAGGGTTTGGTCTGGACCGCTGCGCTGCTGATCAGCTCGATCGCGCGCTCGAAGTCCTCGCGCAAATACATCATGATGCCGAGCATGTCGACTTCGCGGCGCTGCAAGAGCGGCAGCTCGATTTCGACGGGCTCCTTGTAGTTGGCGACGATGACGAGCTTGGAGGAGCAGCGCGCGGCGGCCACCGCCTCGTTGAAGATCGCCTTGACGCCGGCGCAGTCGATGATGATGTCGGCTTCGTCGTCGCCGAAAGTCTCGACGATCACGTCCTTGAGTTTCTTCTCGCTCGTATTGACGCAGGCGTGGATGCCGCAGTCCCTGGCGATGTCGAGCCGCTTCTCGTTGATGTCGGTGACGAGGACCTTCTTCGCGCCGGAAGCGACGGCGACCTGGGCGACGAGATTGCCGATCGTTCCCGCGCCAAGCACGGCGACGTTCTTGCCGGCAAGATCGCCGCAGCGGCGGATCGTGCCGGTGGCTACCGCCACGGGCTCGACCAGCGAACCTTCGTCGAAGCTCATCGTATCGGGCAGGCGCAGCACTTTCGAGGCCGGCGCAACGAAGTATTCGCAGAACATGCCGCCGGTGTGCACGCCATAGACCTTGAGGTTCTTGCAGACGTTGTAATGCCCGCTGCGACAGGGCGCGCACTGCCCGCAGAAGACCTGCGGCTGCACGGTGACCTTGTCACCGATCTTCAGCCCCGTGACCTGCGCACCGAGCCTGGCGACGATCCCTGCCCCCTCGTGCCCCTGCACGACCGGAAACTTCATGTATTTGTGCTTGCCGTGGTAAATCTGGATGTCCGACCCGCAGACGCCGACGCGCTTCATCGCGATCAGCACCTCGTCGGCGGCAATTTCCGGAACCGGCAGTTCGAGGTACTCGACCTTGAAGGCCTCGGACATTTTGACTTGCAGCATGACTTTCTCCAAAAACGATTTCTCTCGCGGGCGCTACTTGAGCGCCTGCGGCAGCCACAGCGAAATCCAGGGAATATAGGTGAGCAGCAGCAGCGTCAAGATCAGCACGCCAACGTAAGGCGACACTTCGCGGACAATCTCGCCAAAGCGCACCTTGGCGACCGAGCTCGCGACGAAAAGCAGCACGCCGACCGGCGGCGTCAGCTGGCCGATCGTCAGATTGACGAGCAGGATGATGCCGAAATGCACGAGGTCGATGTGGAACAGGTTGAGCACCGGGATCAGGATCGGCACGAGAATGATCATGATCGCGATCGTTTCCATGAAGCAGCCGAGGACGAGCAGCACGATGTTGAGCAGGATCAGCACGACCCAGGGCTTGTCGGTCGCCGCGGTCAGCGCCGCAGAGAGCATCTGCGGCGCCTGCTCGACGCCGAGGAACCAGCTGAACGGCGCCGCGGCGGCGACGATGAGCAGGATCACCGCCGTCTCCTTGGCGCTTTGCAGCAGGATCGCCGGCACCTGCGACCACTTGAGCGTCTTGTACACGAAGAGGCCGACGAGCAGCGAGTAGAAAGCCGCGACGCCGGCGATTTCGGTTGCCGTGAACACGCCCATGCGAAAGCCGCCAAGGATCAGCACCGGCATGAACAGCGCCCAGACCGCTTCGCGGAACGCGCTTTTCAGGCGGCTCCAGGCGAACGAGGCCTCTTTCGGAAACTGCCGCTTGTGCGCGACGTAGGCGGTCAGCACGACCATCGACGCGGCCATCAAGAGGCCCGGCAGGAGGCCCGCCCAGAACAGGTCGCCGAGCGAGATGTTGGCCTGCCAGGCGTAAATGACCATCAGCGTCGACGGCGGGATGATCGGACCCAGCGTCGCCGCGGCGGCGCAAAGCGCGGCACCGAAGCTGGCGCCGTAGCCTGCCTTCGAAAACTCGGGGACGAAGACACGCGAGAGCGCCGCGCAGTCGGCGACCGACGAGCCGGAAATCCCGGACAGGAAGATTTCGCCGACAACCGCGGTATGCGCCATGCCGCCGCGGATGTGGCCGATGAAGGCGCGCGTGAAACCGAACAGGCGCTCGCTGATTCCCGAGTCGTTCATCAGCGAACCGGCCAGCGTGAACAGCGGAATGGCGAGCAGCGGGAAGGACTGCACGCCCGTGACGACGCGCTGCGCGACGAGCGAGAGCGGGATGCCCTCGAGGCCGATGACGAGCATCGAGGCGCCGAGCATCGACAGCGCGATCGGCAAGCCGATCAGCAGCAGCGCGATGAAAGACAGGCAGAGCAGGATCACTGCACACCTCCCTCATTCATCACGAGGACTTCGGTTTCGCCGCGGAAGACGGGCGCCGCGCCCTGGTCCATCCAGGTGCGCAGGACATGCACGATCATCAGGACGAGGCCGACCGGCATTGCCGCGACAAACCAGGCCTTCGAGACGCCCATCATCGGCGAATCGACGACGAGTTCCTGCAGCACCTGGTCGATGCAGCCGTAGCTCATGATCGCGAGGATGACGAGGCCGACGACGACGGTGAGCGTATTGAGCCAGTTGAACTTGGCCATGCGGAAAACCGGCGCCATGACGTCGATGCGGATATGCATCTGCGACCTGACCGCGGCCGCGGCGCCGATGAAGACCATCCAGGTCAGCAGCGCGACGATCAGCTCCTCGCCCCAGGTCAGCGGGTAATTGAAGACGTAGCGCAGCACGACGGCCAGCATGACGAGAGAGGCGATCGCCCCGTGCAGCGCGATGACCAGAAAATCCTCAGCGACGGCGATCTGGTCGTCGATCCGGCCGAAAATCTTGCGAAAATTCTGCATGTACATCCCTGATTTCTTTTCTTGTCGAGGCACTGCGCGCCGCTGCGCAAGCTCCCACCCGGCGGGTGGGGCTTGCGCTCGGCGTGCGGACTACTTGGCGGCGTCTACCGCGGCGCGAACGCGCTGCAGGTTTTCCGTTCCCCAGCGCGCCTCCAGCGCTTTGTAGGCCGGGCCCATCTTCGCCGCGAAAGCCGCGCGATCGGGCTTGTCGACGATCGCCGTCTTGCCCGTCTTGCGGATATCCTCGAGCATGCTCGCCTCGCGCTCCTGCTGGATCTTCGAGTTCTTCACCGACAGCGTCGCGATTTCGCTCATCATCAGCTTCTGGAGCTCGGGCGAGAGCTTATCGACCGAGCGCTTGTTGATGATCACCGTGTTGTTCTGCAGCATGTGGCGCGTCATCGAAAGGTGTGGCTGGACTTCGTAGAACTTGCGCGTGTAGATCGTCGGGATCGGGTTTTCCTGGCCGTCGACGACCTTCATCTGCAGGGCTGAATAGACCTCGCCGAACGGAATCGGTGTCGGCGCGGCGCCCATCGCCTTGATCATTTCGACCCAGACGGGCGACTCGGGAACACGGATCTTGAGCCCGGAAAGGTCGGCCGGCGTATTGACCGCCTTCGTTCCCGTCGTCAGGTTGCGCCAGCCCCAGTACCAGATTTTCGAGAGCATGAGCACGTTGTGCTTGGCGGCGAGCTCGTCGAAGATTGGCTGGAACGCCGGCCCGCTGATGACTTTCTCGGCTTGCGCCCAGTCGGTCCAGAGGAAGGGCGCGCTGGCGATTTCGAGCGCCGGGGCGAGGTTGGAGAGCGCCGCCATCGACGGCGCCGAGATATCGAGCGCGCCCGACTTGACCTGCTGGATCAGGTCGATTTCCTTGCCGAGCTGTTCGGCCGGGAAGACCTTGATGACGAGCTCGCCTTTGCTGAGTTGGGTGACGCGATCGGCAAATTCCTGAAAGAGCTCGGTCGCGAGCTCGCCGTTGTTGTTTGCGTGTCCGAAACGCAGCGTCGTCGCCGCCGAAGCGACGGTCGAGACGGCGCCCAAGGCGGCGAAGAGCGACGCGGCGAGCGTCGAAACGATAATTTTTTTGCTGATGAACTTGCGCATGAGACCCCCTGTGAGTGAGACGTTAAGTTGCAAGCTGGGCAAATCGCCGCCTCGTCCTGCCGACGCGGCGATTCGCCTGGTTCCATTTTCTTGCCGCGCGCACCTAGAGCGAATACCCGTACTCGCCGATCCAGCCGAGCGAGCCCACGGTATCGGGCGTCGGCACGTATTCGAGGCCGATATAGCCGTCGTAGCCCGAATTCATGAACTGCTCGAGCAGCCAGCGATAATTGATCTCACCGGTTCCCGGCTGATGGCGGCCCGGATTGTCGGCGATCTGAATGTGGCTGATGCGCCCGAGGTTGGCGCGCAGCACGCCGGTCAGCTCGCCCTCCATGCGCTGCGCGTGATAGACGTCGTACTGCAGGTAGGCGTTGGCATGGCCGACCTCGTCGAGGACGCCGAGGACCTTGGCCGTCGTGTCGAGCGTGAAGCCCGGGACGTCGCGCGAATTGAGGTGCTCGACGAGGAGCCGGATGCCGGCCTTGCCGAGCACGTCGGCGGCAAAGCGCAGGTTCCTGACGAGCGCGCTGCGCTGCTCGACCGCCGAAATGTCGGGAAGAATCTTGCCGACGAGGCAATTGACCTGGCCGACGCCGAGCGCCGTGGCGTATTCGAGCGCGCGATGCACGCCTTCCTCATACTCGGCGTGGCGCGCAGGATCGACCGCGATGCCACGCTCGCCCGCCGCGAAGTTGCCCGCCGGCGTGTTGATGAGGACGAGTTTCAGGCGGTTGGCGGCAAGCTCGGCCTTGAGGTCGGCGAGCGCGTAATCGTAGGGAAACATGAACTCGACGGCCTTGAAGCCGGCGCGCGCAGCGGCATTGAAGCGCTCGATGAAGAACACTTCCTGGAACATGATCGAGAGATTCGGAGAAAACTTCGGCATGCGCTCGCGTTTCATTGTTTATGCTCTCCAGGGCTTGCAGCGCCTTCAGCCAAGCTCGGTAGCCGTGGTTGGCGTACCGGCGCGCTGGCGCTTTGCGATCGATTTAGCAATATCCGCGCCAATCCGCAATGCCGAGTTAAGCGTCTGTTTTTGTTGCCCCTGCCTTTTCCCCCGGACGACGAGCGAAACGACAAACGTTTCAGAATGAAATGCGGCGTTCCGTCTTGGCGATGTCGCGCTCGCGCGACGTCAAAATTTGGCGGCTCGGCCCGATGCGCTGCCTGCCCGCCAATTTTCTCTCTCTTATACCGCCTTCATATGTACATGGCATTTTACTGGGCGTAGTATCGACCCGCGCGTGTGGGCACACGCGGACACGGGCGGCGGCGACCGGGCAGCGTGCGCTTTGATTCGGCACAAAAGGTTATGCCGTGCAAGGAGCCAACGATTGACTGCGTCGCTGCCGACACCGGCATCGCGCATTGAATAAAGGCAAGTCATGAAATCTGCGAAGAAACTCACCCTGCGCGCGCGCCTGTCGCTGCCGCGCGACCGATGGCCGGCTGCGGCCCTCCTCGCCGCGGTCATCGTCGTCCTCGCCATCCTCGTCATGACGAGAAGAAGCGCCGCCCAAGATGCCGGCGAGATATCGCGGGCGAGCTTTCAATGCGGGGATTGCGTACCGGCGAAACCGTTTCACGCAAGCTTGCCGTCGCTTGGCCCGGGCTTTACCGGGGAATAAGTGAGGACGGCCGCGAAGGAAATAATCGAGTGGCGATTTAGAACGTTCGATTTCAGGGACGCTGCGCAGCTTTATCTCCCAGTTCCCCCTGGGCGGCAGCCTTGGGCATTTCGGGCTCCTTCATGCGCATCTTCAACCAGCGCTTGATATGCCATTCGCGGTTGATATCCCGAAAATCGAGCCATTCGAAATACAAATAACCGCCCTCGGAGCGCAGACTCGGGATGCGGATGTAGCCGACAAACCCTTGCAGGCGGTCCGGGTTGCGAAAACTGCTTCGGGAAACCAGGTCGCCATTGATCGTGAACCTTGAAATAAGAATCTTGCCGGGCTCCTCCTGATGAGCGACAAACCAGATATGATCGTCGCAGAGCACCCTGACCCCCATGTTGAACTGGGCGGTCCGTGAGTAGGGCGCCGGTTTGCTGCCAGAGCTGTCATTGACAAATCGCTGCCCTTGCATCGAGTCCTCTGGATCAGCGGGTCTGAACAGCTTCTTGCACTCGCCCTCGCGCTTGCGATCGAACACCAGGCCGGACCAGTCGTCACCGATCGCTATGCGATCCGGGGTGTATTCGACGGCCTCGAGAATCTCTGGCGAGCCTTCAATCGGGGCTGGCAATACCATTTGCGGCAGCGCTGCGCGAGCGGGGCGGCAGTCATCCCGCCTGCGCTCATTGCGGTAGCTGTTCTTGTAGAGATAGCGCCACTCGCCATAGTCTTTGGGGATTTCGCGCTGGAAGAATCGATCCGACGACTTCTCTTTTCTGGCAATCGTCTCCTGCACTTCGTCGACGGACAAGTGATCTTTCAGCTTGTCATCCTCGACGAACGACAGATTGGCCCTCTTCAGAGCTCGTGGCGCCTGCTCTTCGGCAACTGAGCGCCACGCCGTGTCGTATTGAAGGTAGATAAACGGCAATTCGGTGCAACCATAAACGCGCGCTGTCTCCCTGGTAGGGCGAGCCGACAAAACAAGAAATGGAATTCCGTCCAGCACGTCGAGGAGAACCGGACTGACGGAGGGCTCTCCTTCCCATACAAGGACTCGTCCGGTCGCCGGATGCTTGAACTGCAGCCGGGGCTTGCTGAGCCGGTTCGTGGAGACCGAATAACCACTTCCGGCGTCGCCTATCGAGTGCTCGAAGCTGTAACTCACATCCCGCTCGACCTTGATCCGTCGTCCATCCTGGAGCACCACGTCTTCGCTCCAGTGCCTGGTGGGGACGGCTTTCGTTTGCTCGATGTCCTGGGCAAACAGATGATTCTTGATTTTCTCCACCGACGCCCGCCACGTGGACAGGTGCAGTTCCAGGGCTTCGGGTGTTCGGGGTGTAGGTATGGGCAGGGGGGAGGCTCGTTTCCAGAGGACGAAGGGGCCGAGCGGATCGTTCTGCTGGCTTGCTCGTATATTCTCGCCGCTCACAACGGTGACTGTGAGCGCGCCCTTGGACGAGTCCTTATCAGTCGCCACGTACTTTCTTTCGCTTCCGTCCTGCGAGACAAGTCTGAACTTCGCCCCTCTTCCACTCGTGTCTCCATACATGGCATAGGTCGCAACGTCATCTTCGATGACGAGCATGGTCATCGCGAGGTAGCCCCCCAGCACCAGGAAACTGCGCGCAATCTCCTTTGCATCCGTTCGCGGCGCCATCTCCAGTACGGAGCGCTCCGTCGCCAACGGGTCAACGACCCACGTTCCATTGAGACTGCTGCCGCTCTGTGCCGATGCGTCAATGGCCAGTAACGCGCCCAACACGAAGAGGATTAACTTCATCCTCGCAATTACTCGCCGAGTGGCCATAAAAGAGGTCCAGGTTTTGATTTGGCCGGCGAGCCCTTCGGCAGCTCTTAAAAGCCATTAACAGAAGCGCCGGAGTTCTCGTGCGTGCGCAAGGCCCGGAAGGACCAATGACATATATTTTTCGAAAAAGCAACAACCTCGGCGAGCGCAAGATGACTGCTTCATCTGATCCGGGCCGAGTTGCAATCGTCGAAACCGGCTGCCCTACGGCGCGCCAGCGCAACTCGGATAGGGAGCGGCCTCACCCGGCACAATCGCACAGAGTTTGATCGGCATCAGGCGTCTCAATCGCCCCTGCCATAACGCGTTGTCAAGCCTGATGGGCGAACTCGAAGCGGGCCCGCGTTCCGCCCACTGGACTGTGTAGAAATCGCTTTCGCCTTTGATGGCAACGATCAAGACCGTCTCGCTAGCGGTTCTTCCCGGCCCAATTCCGCAACTGACGACCATTGCGACGGCATCGTAGACGCCGAGTTTGAGCGAGCCGAGATTTAAACCGCCAAACGAAGTCGCGCAACTTTGCTTGAAAGCGCCGGCCATCCGGTCCGCGAACAAGCTCGGCGTTACCTGGGGATTACGGGCGAGCCCTTGTGCGCCGGTCAGCGTGATCATTTGCGACCAGCGCTGGAGAGTTTCGCCTTGCAGGACTGACTCGTGGATGTACTGCGGTCCTTTCGTGTCCTCGAAAACCGGGGAAAATCCTTTTGGATACGAGAACCTCAGAAGCTGGCCATAGATACGCGTGATCACGCTGACCGAATAGCCTTGGTCGCGCAGCACGTCGACCTCTTTCATTGGCTGCGCCCCTCCCGCGGCAGCAACAGCTTGGGACAGCGTCGCGAGCATACTCATAATGACAAGTGATCGTGTGAGCATGAAACAGCTCCTTATCAAAAGGAAAAACACGGCTGGAAGCAGACGGATGCCAATCGCGTTCTCACAAAGATCCAGGTCCTAAATACCCCAACAGCATACACAGAAAACACTGGTTATGGGGGCCGGGGTGAATTGCGACCTCCGAGCGCCAATGGCAAATGCAAAGATCTCCGCCCCCCTGAAGATCGAGTTCGCCCGGCTCTTCGTCTTCCTGCTGGTTCCGCATCGATCATGGTTCCGCTGAGGGCGGTTGCGGGTTCTCTGTTCCGCGAGCGGCCGCCCGGCCAAATCCGGGCTGCTAGAATGCGGGCATTGGGCGGCGGCCGTCTTTCCCCGACTCGATACGCCTTCTTGACCACCCAACGCAACCCAAGGAAATCGCATGTCGAACGAGAGCTTCCTCAATCAGCGGATCGTCCTGAACTCGCGCCCCGTCGGAGCACCGACGGCGGCCAACTTCCGCCGCGAAGAAAGCGTCACCGCCGCGCCGGCCGCCGGGCAGGTACTGGTGCGCACGCTCTATCTCTCGCTTGATCCCTACATGCGCGGTCGCATGAGCGATGCGCGTTCTTACGCGCGCTCGGTCGAGCCTGGCGAAGTCATGGTCGGCCGCACCGTCGGCCGCGTTGAAATTTCGCAAAACCCGGACTTCGCAGCAGGCGATCTCGTGCTTTGCCAGACCGGCGGCTGGCAGAGCTTTTCGCTCGTCGACGGCACGAGCCTGAGCAAGCTCGATCCTGCGATGAGCCGACCGTCGCTCGCTCTCGGCATCCTTGGCATGCCCGGTTTTACGGCTTATATGGGCCTGCTCGATATCGGCCAGCCGGCGGCCGGCGAAACGGTGGTCGTCGCCGCTGCGAGCGGGGCGGTCGGATCGGCGGTCGGGCAAATCGCAAAGCTGAAAGGCTGCCGGGTCGTCGGCATTGCCGGCGGCGCCGAGAAGTGTCGCTATGTGCTTGAGGAGCTTGGCTTCGACGCCTGCATCGACCACCGCGGTGCCGACTTCGGGGCGCAACTGGGGAAAGCCTGTGCGAAAGGAATCGACGTCTATTTCGAAAACGTCGGCGGGGCCGTATTTGACGCCGTTCTGCCTTTGCTCAATCCGCGCGCGCGCGTCCCGGTTTGCGGGCTGATTGCCCATTACAACGACACAGCGCTGCCGCCCGGCCCCGACCGGCTGCCAATGCTGACGCGCACGATGCTGGTCAAGCGCATCAAGATGCAAGGCTTCATCATCTATGAAGATTACGCGCCTCGCTTCAACGAATTTTTCGGGCAGATGAAGGAGTGGGTCGACGCAGGCAAAATGAAGTTCCGCGAAGACATCGTCGACGGTCTCGAGAACGCGCCACAAGCCTTGATCGGCCTGCTCGAGGGCAAGAACTTCGGGAAAGTGATCGTTCGCGTCGCTCAGCGCTGAGCTTCACCTGCAGACGGATCACCGATCGAAAACGTTGGGCGGGGAGGAGCTTGCGAGTACGGGAAGCCGCGAGGTCGGTGGCCCTGCGACTATCGCAGAGCGGGAATCAAAGGGGCCAGGCGTTCAAGGCCAAGGCGCCTTTAACCCCTAGTGCGCAAGTTTCAGCGTGACGACGCCAGCCACGATGAGAAAAACTCCCATATAACGCATCAATGATGTGGCGTCCCCAAAAAACATCACACCGACGAGGAAGGTGCCCGCGGCACCGATGCCCGTCCATACTGCGTAGGCCGTGCCCATCGGGATATCGCGTTGCGCAAGCCACAAAAAGAAACCACTGCCCGCCATGAACACGATCGCTGCGGCGACGCCTGGCCAGCGAGTCGCCGGCTCTTGCGCCATCTTGAGGCCCACGGGCCAACCGATCTCGAGCAGTCCGGCCAGGAACAAATACAGCCAACTCATCCGTCTTCTCTCCTGTAGTTCAAGCAGAGGCCTGGCGTCGCGTGCCCTTATGATGGCTGCCAAGCGAGGTGATCAGCACGTCTCGGTCGGGCGCGAGCATTCCTCAAGCAAATAAGCCACGGAATGATAAGGGCGTCCGCTTTCGGCCGTGAGGCCGATCTCGCAGGTGCGATTGGTCGAGACGCCTTCGCAACACGCCGCCGGTAATGCCCCTTGGATCTTGCGCAAGGCATGCGCGTTGAGTTCCGGCACGACAAAGCCGCGATCGCCGCCGAAACCGCAGCAGGCGGTCTCGGCCGGCTCGACCACCCGCTCGGCGCAAGTGGCGAGCAGCTGTCGCAGCTTCTCGTCCGACCCCGTGCGGCGCACGGTGCAATTGACGTGCAGCGCAATCGGCCCGGCTTTGCGCGTAATGCGCAGGCGCGGCAGCAGCGCATCGTGGGCGAATTCATGAAAGTCGAACAATTGCAGGCGCCCGGCCAGATGCCTGCGCATGCGCGCCGAGCAGGTGCTTGCGTCCATGATCACCGGATAGTGTCCGCCCCGGCCGTCGTCGGCCGCCTCGAGCAAGGCTGCCATCGCCGCGTCGGCCATGCGGTCGGCTTCCTTGGCCATGCCCTTGCTCTCGAGCATCTGGCCGCAACACAGTTGGGCGAGGCCTTCCGGCAGACGCGGCGCATAGCCGGCGCGGACAAGAAGCGTCATGACGACTTCAGGCAGGGTCAGCGCGTCGCTACCCGCAGCGCCGAAAATGCGGCCGCCGCAGGCCGGAAAATAAACCACCGGATCGCCTGCAGCGACACTCGCCCGTCGAGCCGGCGCCCTTCCCGCTTGCGGCATGCCGCGTTTCCACGCGCCGCCGGAGATCCGCCCGAGGAGCTTCTCACCGAGCACGCTCTGCGCAGCGTGTCCTGCCGCGAGACCGAAGCGCGACACCGTTTCGATCGCGCCGAAGTGCTCGACGCTCCACTCTCCGAGACGGCGCGCACCCGCTCCCAGCGCTTCACCGCGCAGCCGGCGAATCAGCGCGCCGGTGTCGATGCCGACCGGGCAGGCCGTCGAACACAGGCCGCAGGCGGCACAGGTGTCGAGGCCCATGTAGGGGTAGTCCTCACCGATGGCGCCGGCCGGCTCGCCGGCAG
>CAZALA010000022.1:0-18101 GCA_964485725.1 uncultured Propionivibrio sp.
GCAGCTGATAGACCGGCATCTTGGCGATCTTGCCCTTGATGTCCCAGAGCGCGACGTCAACGGCGCCGATGGCATTCATCGTCACCGGACCGCGGCGCCAGTAGGCGCCCTTGTACAGATATTGCCAGATGTCCTCGATCCTCTGCGGGTCGCGGCCAATGAGGAGCGGGCAGACATGGTCCTTCAGATACGAAGCGACGGCGAGTTCGCGCCCGTTCAAGGTCGCATCGCCGAGCCCGGTGACGCCTTCGTCGGTCGTGATCTTCAGCGTGACGAAGTTGCGTCCGGGACAACAGACGATGACTTCAGCGCTCACAATTTTCATCTTGATCTCCTTGAGGTTCGCCGGCCGCGCCGCGAACGCGTTGAGGTGCTTGAGGCTTCTACCATACTAGAATAGCAAATCTGCGAGAGAAACGGCGACCCTCGCTTTGCGCGACGAAATTTTAGCAGAAAACAGGCGTGACAAGGGCTGCCGGCCGATTCATAGAAACCCGCAAATCGGGCTTGCGCGCAAAAATCAATTGCCCTACCATACTAGCGCTTTCTGCCGACCCACCCGACGCACCACAGGAGTTCTCCATGAAGAAGATCATGATGCTCGTCTCACTTGCCGCTGCCGCCCTCGCTTGCGCGCCCGCCAACGCGGCGACCTACACGCTCAACGTCAATTCGTCACTGACGGCAGAGGACCCGATGTTCAGGGGCCTCAACCAGTTCAAGGCCGAAGTTGAAAAGCGCTCCGCCGGGCAAATCGAAGTCAAGCTCTTCCCGAGTTCGCAGCTCGGTTCGGACGAAGACGTTCTCGAACAGGCGCGTGCCGGCGCCGGCGTCGCGGTCCTCGTCGATGGCGGCCGTCTTGCGCCCTTCGTCAAGGAATTCGGCATCCTCGGAGCGCCGTATCTTGCCAACAATTTTGCCGAAGTGCGCAAGGTCGTCACCTCGCCGCTGTTCGAGACCTGGGTTCAGAAACTGCGCAATGCATCGGGCCATCAAGTCCTTTCGTTCAACTGGTACCAGGGTGAACGCCACCTGCTGACGATGATGCCGGTGACGAAACCTGCCGACCTCACCGGCGTACGCATGCGCACACCGGGCGCGCCGGTCTGGCTCGAAACCGTGCGCGCACTCGGCACCACGCCGACGCCGATGCCCTGGGCCGAAGTTTATTCAGCGCTGCAGATGAAGGCGATCGACGCCGCCGAGGCGCAGGATCCGGCGACTTACGGCCAGCGCCTGTATGAAGTGATCAAGTACATCACCAAGACCGGCCACATCCAGTTGATCACCGGACTCGTCGGTTCAAAAGCCTGGTTTGACAAGCTCCCCGCCAATCTGCAGGCGATCGTTCGCGAGGAAGCGCTGAAAGCCGGCGACACGGCGTCGAACGCGACGATCGCCTCGATTGATAACTACGAGAAGCTGATGAGCGACAAAGGCGTGAAGATCAACGAGGTCGACATCAAGCCTTTCGTCGCCTCGACGAGCGTCGTCTACGAGAAGCTCGGCTACACCGATCTGCGCAAACAGGTTAACGCCATCCTCGGTCGCTAAGGGACAAGCCATGGCAAGCAACCGACTCGTCAAACTGGAGGAGCGCCTTGCCATGGCGTTTTTCGCTGGCACGTCCTTCTTCGTTCTCATCGGCGCCGTGACCCGAACCTTGGGCGCACCGGTGATCTGGGCTGTCGACCTCGCGCAGCTCTCCTTCGTCTGGGCGTGCATGCTCGGCGCCGATCTCGCGATGAAGAAGAACGCGCATATCGAGATCGATATCGTCGTTCGCTACTTCTCGGCAGCGGTCAGGCGAAAGATCGCCATCGTCTGGCTGATCGCGATTGCCGCTTTCCTCGCCATGCTGATCTGGTACGGCACGCAGCTGACGCTGATGAACGTCGAGCGCGATCTCGGCGACGTCGGCATCAGCTACAGCTGGATCACCTCGGCGATCCCCGTCGGTTGCGCGCTGATGCTGGCAACGACTCTGCGGCGTTTGTATCTCGGGATCACCGGGCGCGAAACGCTTTCCCTTGAAGGCCATGACGGAACGGTGATCTGAGATGAGCCTCACCCTGACAATTCTGTTTCTTTTTCTGATGTTCATGGGCATGCCGGTGGCCTTTGCCATCGGCATCTCGGCGGTGATGTTCTACATTTTCGGCCCGGTGCCGACGTCGATCGCGATTCAGAAGATCACCACGGTCACCCAGTCGTTTCCGCTGCTTGCCGTTCCGCTCTTCGTTTTTGCCGGCCACCTGATGAACGAGTCGGGAATCACGGCGCGCCTGATCCAGCTATCGACGGTGCTGACGGGCTGGATGCGCGGCGGACTCGCGATGGTCGCGATCATGCTTTCCGCGCTGATGGGCGGCGTTTCCGGTTCGGCAGTCGCCGATGCGGCGATGGAAGCGCGCATCCTCGGACCGGCGATGCTCAAGGAAGGCTACACCAAGGGCTATGCCTGCGCGGTGATCGCGGTCGGCTCGCTGATCACAGCGACGATACCGCCCTCGATCGGCCTCATCCTCTACGGCTTCATGGGCAACGTCTCGATCGGCCGGCTGTTCGTCGGCGGCGTCGTTCCCGGTGTTCTGATGACGATCATCCTCATGGCAATGGCCTACTGGGTCGCCGGCAAGCGTGGCTACAAGCCGACGCTCAAGGAGTTCCCTTCGCTGGCAACGATCGGCAAGAGCGTCTGGGAATGCAAGTGGGCGCTGATGTTCCCGGTCCTGCTGATCGTCGGCATCCGCTACGGCATTTTCACGCCATCGGAAGCAGGCGCTTTCGCCGTCGCCTACGCGATTTTCGTCGGCCTCTTCGTCTATCGCGAACTGACCATCGAAAACCTGATGAAAGGCCTCCAGCACGCCGTCACCGACACCGGCATGATCATGCTGATCATCATGTTCTCATCAATGATCGGTTACATGATCACGCTCGAAGGCGTACCGCAGGCCCTCGCCGTTTTCCTGATCGGCATCACCACCAACCCGGTCTGGCTGATGATGATGATCATTGCCTTCATCATCGTGCTCGGCATGTTCCTCGAAAGCACGGTCATCGTCCTCCTGCTGACGCCGATTCTGGTCCCGGTCATTCTCAAGGTCGGCATCGACCCCGTGCACTTCGGTCTCGTCATGATGACCTGCGTGACCCTCGGCGGGATGACGCCGCCCGTCGGAACGGCGATGTTCGCCGTGTGCGGCATCCTCAAGTGCCCGATGGACGAGTACACCTTCGAGGCGGTGCCGCTCATCCTGGCAGTGATCGCGCTCGTCGTCCTGATGATCGTCTGGCCGACGAGTGTGCTCTTCCTGCCCAATCTCGTCTTTGGCGCCGGCTGACAAGTCGGGGATCTGAAACCGCCACGGCAAAGCGCTCCCCCGCGAGCGTTTTGCTTTTTGCGGCGTCGGGAGCCAAGCGCAGCATGGCCCTGCGGCCCATGTTTCTCGTCCGACCGAGACGAAAAGAAGCGCCGGGGGAGTCTAATCTTGTATGCTGTCGCAGTCGCCCGCCCCCTTCGCCGTGCGGCGCTCGCGAGCCTCTTTCAAGCCGGGGACGCAAGCGCCGGGAATTGCTTGCCGTATCACCTGTCTTTCCATCCGATGAATGCCATTCTTGCCCCCGAACCGCTGATCTTTGTCGACCTCGAGACGACCGGCGCCAACTTCGCGCACGACCGCATCATCGAAATCGGTTTTGTCGAAGTCGCTGCCGACGGCGTTCGCGAGTGGACTTCGCTCGTCAATCCGGGACAGCCCGTCTCGAGCTTCATCACCGGCCTGACCGGCATCGACAGTCGAATGGTCGAGAGCGCGCCGCGCTTTGAAGAACTCGCGCCGCTCGTCCTCGAGAAGCTGCGCGGCCGCCTCTTCATCGCGCACAACGCGCGCTTCGATTACAGTTTTCTGAAAAGCGAATTCAAGCGCATCGGGGTCAATTTCCGTGCGCCCAACCTGTGCACGGTCAAGCTCTCGCGCAAGCTCTTTCCCGAGCACCACCGCCACAGCCTCGACGCGCTGCTGACGCGTTACTCGCTTGCCGTCGAAGACCGTCATCGCGCGCTCGGTGACGCGCGTGTGCTCTGGCTGCTCTGGCAGCGCTGGCACGCGCTGCTGCCCGTCGAAGCGATCGCCGCAACGGTCGCCGCCCTCGTCGGTCGGCCCGAGTTGCCAGCGCATCTCGACGCCGCCTTCGTCGAGGACCTGCCCGAAGCGCCCGGTGCGTACGCGCTCTACGACGCCGAAGGCACGCCGCTCATCGTCAAGCGCGCGACCAATCTGCGCCAGCAGGTGCTCGCGCATTTTGCCCGCGACAAGCACGACAGCCCACTCGCGCGGCAAACAACGCGAGTCGAGTGGCGCGAAAGCGCCGGCGAACTCGGCGCGCGTCTCAACGAAAGACTGCTGCTGGCAACACCGCGAAGTGGCGAAATCTGCTCCTGGCAGGTCGCCTGCGAAGGCAAGGATGACTTGAGGCCGCGGCTCGTTTTTGCCGATGCGACCGATTTTGCCGCCAGCGATGAGCTCTTCGGCCTCTACGCGAGCCGGCGCGAAGCGCAGAACGCGCTCGGCAAGCTCGCCGAGGCCCACCGCTTGTGCCTGCACCAGATCCAGGCCGCGCCCGGCGGCGAAAAGGCGGCCGGGGCCTGTGCCGCTTACCGCCAGAAGGTCTGCCGCGGCCTGTGCATGGGCAAGGAAGCGCTCTCGGTGCACAGCGCCCGGCTCATCACCGCGCTCGCCAAGTTCAAGCTTCGGCGCTGGCCGTACGCCGGCCCGATCGCGCTCGTCGAGCGCGACGAATTCGGGACGCGCGAAGACTTCCACGTCGTGCATCGCTGGCGTTACCTTGGCAGCGTGCACGACGAAGCGGCGCTTCACGACTTGCTCGACCAGCGCGCGAGCGACGCCGACGCCGGCTTCGACCCCGACGTCTATCGCATCCTGAGCAAATTCATCAACGCCCCGAAAATCCGCGTCGTCGTGCTGCCGCCCTCGCCGAGCTGACGCGAGATGGCGATGCGGCGTTTAACTTTCCACCGCACAATCGCCCAATAAATTGGGCTCCTACTTGGCGACGTCTATCGTCAGCGATTTGCCCGAGCGGCCGCCGGCGGCGCGCAGCAGGTCCTCGATGTCGGTGTTGCCGCTCTTCAGCGCCCAGTCGATCGCGGTCTCGCCGACGTCGTTGGCGACGGTCGGATCGGCCTGGTTGGCAAGCAGCAGCTTGACGAGGTCGGGATGGTCGAAACGCGCGGCAAAGAAGAGCGCGGTCGAACCGTTCTCGGTTTTCGCGTTCACGTCCGCGCCGCGCTTGATCAGGTAGGCGGCGACCTCGGTGTGGCCGTTGTACGCCGCGTACGCGAGCGGCGACCAGCCGTAGAAGTTGACGTCGGCACCGGCCGCGACGAGGCGCTCGACATAGGGGAGCTTGCCGAAATAGGCGGCAAGGCTCAAAGCCGTTTCGCCGTTGCGATTGCGCACGTTGAGGCGGGCACGGCGCTTGAGGAGGTAGTCGAAAAGCTCGGGCAGGTCGTGGCGGACGCTTTGCGTGAGCAGCGTATCGCCATTGCGATTGACCGTGTTGATGTCGACGCCGCGCTGGATGAGCGCGATGACGCCCGACGAATCGCGGCGGATCATCGCTTCTTCGACGTCTTCAAAAACGCCGGCGAATACCGCCGTCGACAGCAGCAGGGTGAACAGAAAAACGGCGATCTTCTTCATGAGGACAATCTCGAGTGGTCGGTGTCAGGGGTGGTGGCAGGGTCGGTGGTTTCAGCGGTTTGAGCGGTCTCAGCGCTGTCAGCGCCGGCAGCGGCGGGGAAAAGCCGGAAGAAATTTTCGCTCGTCGCGCGCGCGACTTCGTCGAAAGGCAGGTCGCGCAGGCGCGCGATTTCTTCGGCGACGTGCTTGACGTAGCCGGGCTGGTTGATTTTGCCGCGGTAAGGCATGGGCGCAAGATACGGCGCATCGGTCTCGATCAACAGGCGGTCGAGCGGGACGCGACGGGCGACGTCCTTCACGGTGAGCGCATTCTTGAAGGTGACGATGCCCGATATCGAAATGTGAAAGCCAAGCGAGAGCGCCGCTTCGGCGACTTCCCAGCTTTCGGTGAAACAGTGCAGGATGCCGCCGACTCGGGCCGCGCCCTCCTCGGCGAGCAGCTTCAAGGTATCGGCGGTGGCATCGCGGTTGTGCACGACGAGCGGTTTGCCGGCTTCGATCGCGGCGCGGATATGCGTGCGGAAGCGCTCGCGCTGCCACTGCGGCGCGTCCTTCTGCCAGTAATAATCAAGCCCGGTCTCGCCGATGGCGAGGACCTTCGGGTGGCGGGCAAGCGCGACGAGTTCGGCGACGTCGGGTTCGCGCGCCTCGCCCGCCTCCGGATGCACGCCGACCGAGGCGAAGAGATGCGCATGCGCCTCTGCGAGTTCGAGCACGCGCGGAAAATCCTCGAGGTTCACGCCGATGCAAAGCGCGCAGCCGACCTCATTTTTTTGCATCAGCGCGAGAACTTGCGGAAGATTCCCGGCAAGATCGGGAAAATCCAGGTGACAGTGTGAATCGACGAGCATCAAGTTGAAGTCACGGCGTGGCGTCCGGAGTCATATTGACATATTCACATGGTCACATCGTATGCGTCGGTCGCGTCGACTGCATGACCCCGCCCAGGAGACCCTCGATCTTGCGCCGGGCTTCGACGCCGCTTTCGTCGTTCTTGAAATGCACGCCGATGCCCTGCGCCTTCGCGTTCTGCGCCCCGGCTGGCGTGATCCAGACGACGGTGCCGGCGATCGGCAACTTGGCCGGGTCGTCCATCAGCGAGAGCAGCATGAAGACTTCGTCGCCGATGTTGTAGGCGCGCGTCGTCGGAATGAAAATGCCGCCGTGACGCAAGAGTGGCATGAAGGCCGCGTACAGGGCCGACTTCGAGTTGATGTTCAGGGACAGGACGCTCGGACGCGGCGCGCCAGGGGCTGCAGATTTCAAACCGGCATCAGGCATATCGGCCTCATGACTTTCCGAACAAGGCAGCGTAGTCCAAAAAAAGCGCTTCGAGAAACAGCCGGCTGTTCAAAGGCTGTTCGCATTGCAGCCTGTATTGTAGCGTTTTCTTCTCAAAGGCGAGCAAGCGAGCGCTGCTCGTCGATTCGGCAAGCTTCTCGACGACGCCCGCCTGCGCGATGAAATAGCGCACCGGCAAGCCGGCTTTGGCGAGCGTCAGGTCAAGCAGCCATTTTTGCATCCACTCGAGCGTGCGCTTGAGCGCCGCCGGCCGGCTCGCGCTCTTGACGATGCGGTCGATGCCCGCCGCCGCTGCCAGCGCATCGAAGTTCGCTGCCGGCGCCCCCCGTGACATCTGGGCGACGAGCGCCGCGACGAGGACGCTCTCCTCGCTGTCCGCGAGATCGACGGCAAGCAGCGGCGAGCCGCCGGCGAGCGCGAGCCAGAGGGCCGCATCCTTGACCCCCGCCTGCGCGAGCCAGGCCTCGCCGCGCGCGCCCGGCGGCTGGGCGACGCCGATCGCCTGACAGCGGCTGCGGATCGTCGGCAGCAAGCGTTCGGGCTCGCTCGAGACGAGGATGAAGAGCGTCTTCTCGATCGGTTCCTCGAGCGCTTTCAGAAGCGAGTTGGCGGTCGCGCGGTTCATCGCCTCGGCCGGATTGATGAGGACGATGCGCGCGCCATCGCGATGCGTTCCGACGTGCAGGAATTCGTCGAGCGAGCGCACCTGGTCGATCGTGATCTGCTGGCTCGGTTTCTTCTTGCCGCTCGTTTCAGCGCCGGCGCCCCCCGCGCCAGCCTCATCGCCGCCCGCTTCGGCCAGCGCCAGCGGCTGCAGCAAACGCAAATCGGGATGATTGCCCTGCGCCAGCCAGCCGCAGGCAAGGCAGGCGCCACAGGCCTGCGTGCCGGACGGACGCTCGCAAAGCAGCGACTCGGCAAAGGCGCGCGCGAATTCGTACTTGCCGTTGCCGCGTTGCCCCGAGATGAGCAGGGCGTGCGGCAATTGCGCGCGCCTTGCGTCAAGCGCTGCCCAGGCCTCGCTGTGCAGCTCGGTG
Source organism: uncultured Propionivibrio sp. (assembly GCA_964485725.1). GTDB lineage: Bacteria > Pseudomonadota > Gammaproteobacteria > Burkholderiales > Rhodocyclaceae > Propionivibrio. The sequence continues at coordinate 8,069 of CAZALA010000022.1, forward strand.
ATCTTCATGCGAGCGCACGCAGCAGCGCGGCCTCGACGCACTCGCGCACCGCGGCGAGCGGCTGCTCGGTATCGATGACGACGAAGCGCTGCGGCGCCAGCGCGGCGCGCTCGAGGTAGGCTGCGCGCACGCGCGCATGAAAGTCGGCGCGCTCCTCTTCGAAGCGGTCGAGTTGCCGGCGCTGCGCGGCGATGCGCTGGCTCGCGACCGCCGGCGGCAGATCGAAAAGCAGCGTCAGGTCGGGCTGCAGGTGCGCATGCACCCAGGCTTCGAGGACGGCAAACTTGTTCGCGTCAAGACCGCGGCCGCCGCCCTGATACGCGTAAGTGGCATCGCTGAAGCGATCGCAGACGACCCAGTCGCCGCGTGCGAGCGCCGGTTCGATGACCTGCGCAAGATGTTCGCGCCGCGCCGCGAACATCAGCAGGGTCTCGGTTTCGAGGTGCATCGCCTGGTGCAGCAAAAGCTCGCGCAGGCTCTCGCCGAGCGCGGTTCCGCCCGGCTCGCGCGTCGCCACGACGCCGATGCCGTGCCTTCGCACCAGCTCGGCGACGCCGGCCACATGCGTGCTTTTGCCCGAGCCGTCGATGCCCTCGAGCGTGATGAATTTTCCGCGTTGCTGCGCGCGCTTCACTTGCCACCTCTTTGATAACGGTTGACCGCCTGGTTGTGCTCGCTGAGCGTGCGCGAAAACTGGCTGCTGCCGTCGCCGCGCGCGACGAAATACACGGCGTCGCTTGCCGCCGGATGCAGGGCGGCCGCGAGCGATGCCTGCCCGGGCATCGCGATCGGCGTCGGCGGCAGGCCGGCGCGCGTATAGGTATTGTAAGGGCTGTCGGCGAGCAGGTCGCGCTTCCTCAAGTTGCCGTCGAAGCGCTCGCCGAGACCGTAAATCACCGACGGATCGGTCTGCAGCAGCATGCCCTGGCGCAGGCGGTTGACGAAGACCGCCGCAACGAGCCGCCGGTCCTGCTCGCGCCCGGTTTCCTTTTCGATGATCGAGGCCATGATCAAGGCCTGGTAGGGATCGGTATAAGGCAGGCCGGCGGCGCGATTGGCCCACTCGGTGGCGAGGCGCTGCTGCATCGTGCGGTAGGCTCGCGCCAGGATGTCGATGTCGCGCCCCTGCTTGACGAAGAAATACGTCTCGGGAAAGAACATGCCTTCGGCCGGTCGCCCGGCGGCGCCGATCAGACGCATGACTTCGTCGTCGGGCAAACCGGTCGTGAGGTGGCGGATATCGGGGTGCGCGTCAAGCCGCTCGCGCATCTGCCGGAAAGTCCAGCCCTCGATGAAAGCGATTTCGGTTTGCTGCACATCGCCGCGCGAGAGCTTGTTGACGAGTTCCCAGGGCGTGATGCCGTCGCTGATCTCGTAGCTGCCCGCCTTGATCGACGCCTCGACGCGCCGCGCCTTGCCGAGCGCGATGAGGAGCCAGGGCGAGAGCGGAACGCCGGCGTCGGCGACGACCTGCGCGGTCGTGCGCAGGCTGCTCCCGGGGGCGACGTTGAAGTCGACGCGAGTCGCCGGCAGCGCCATCGGCGCAGAGATTTTCCAGGAAAGGAAGGCCCCCGCCGCGAGAATGATCAGAAGGAGCGCGACGAAGAGGTTTTTCAATCGTATGAACATGGTCCGGCCGCGGCAGCAAGCGCGTTCGATCAGGGGAGGCAAGGGGCCAAGCTCTCAAGGCGGCTATATAATAGCCGAAACGAAGATCGCCGGACCGATACGCCGCCCGACCGCGGCGTCACCGCTCCGGACCTGCCAATGCAAATGACGAAAGCAATGATGAACGCTAGCTGGCTCGAATTCCTCAACCGATCGGGCGCCCGCCTCGAGAACGGCATCGCCCGCGATTTTGGCGATGCCATGGGTGAACTCGTCGCGGCGCGCGACGCCTCGACGGCGACCGTCGTCTCGCCGCTCGCGCACCTGGGGCTGATCGACTGCAGCGGCGAAGACGCTGCCGACTTTCTGCACAACCAGCTGACCACCGACATCAAGCATCTTGCGCCCGATAGCGCGCAGCATACGGCGTGGTGCACGGCGAAGGGGCGCATGTTCGCAAGCTTCCTCCTCTATCGCGAGCCGCAAGGCTATGGCGCGCTCGTCGCGAGCGATCTGGCGAGCGCCGTGCACAAGCGCTTGCAGATGTACGTCCTGCGCTCCAAGGTGAAGATCAGCGATCGGTCGAACGAAAGCGCGCTGATCGGCGTTTCGGGAAAGGACGCCGAAGCGGCCTTGCGCACCGCCGGGCTGCCGGTGCCTGAAAAAGCCCTCGCAGTCGCCGACGGCAGCGGCACCGACGCTTCGCCCTCGCCCGTCCGCGTCATCCGTCTGGACGAGAGGCGCTTCGTCGTCGTCGCCGCCGGCGAGAGCGCGCCGGCGCTGTGGACCGCGCTGGCGGCCAAGGCGCGCGCAGTCGGAACGCCGGCCTGGAACTGGCTCGAGATCGACGCCGGCATCGTTCTCGTGACGAAAGCGACGAGCGAGGAATTCGTTCCGCAAATGGCAAACTTCGACAAGATCGGCGCCGTGAGCTTCCACAAGGGCTGTTACCCGGGGCAGGAAATCGTCGCGCGGGCGCAGTACCTGGGGCGCATCAAGCGCCATCTTTACCGGCTGCAAACGAGCGCCGCGATCAGCGCCGGAACGACGATCGTCGCTCCCGAAAACCCCGAGCATCCATGGGGAATCGTCGCCAACGTTGCAGCCTCGCCGGACGGCGCTTACGATGCGCTCGCCGTCCTCCAGGAAAGCTACGCCGAAGCGACGAGCCTCAACTTCGGCCGTGCCGACGGCCCGGCGATCGACGTCTCGAGGATCGTGCGCGTCGAAGCCTGAGCCGCGTTGGCGAGGACGCGGCGGCGCGTTCAGGCTTCGCTGATCTCGACCGCCGTATACACCGGGACGCGATCGAAGAGTTCGACGATGTCGGCGTTGCGCATGCGGATGCAACCATGCGAGCCGGGAACGCCGATCGCCGCCGTGTCGGGACTGCCGTGGATGTAGATATAGCGACGCATTGTGTCGACGCTGCCGAGGCGGTTGACGCCCGGTTCGCAGCCCGACAGCCAGAGGATGCGAGTGAGCATCCAGTCGCGCCCGGGGTGCGCGGCGGCAAGTTCGTCGCTATAGCGCTCGCCGCTCGGCCGCCGCCCGACGAAGACCGTGTTTTCGGGCATCCCGGCGCCGATCTTGGCGCGCACCAAGTGGCGCCCGCGCGGCGTGCAGTAGCTGCCCTTCTCCTCGCCGGGACCGCGAGAGGCCGTCGACACAGGATAGCGCGCGAGCACTTCGCCCTCGTCGTCGACGACGCTCAGCGTCTGCGCGGCGATCGAGATGTGAAGACGCATCACTGGATTCTCGCCCGGCGCGCGGCGAAGAAATCCGAGAGCAGCCGGCCGCACTCGGCGGCGAGAACGCCGCCGACGACCTTCGTGTGATGGTTGAGGCGTTCGATCGCAAAAAGGTCGATGACGCTGCCATGGACGCCGGTCTTCGGATCGCTCGCGCCGTAAATCAGCCGCGCGATGCGGGCGTGCATGATCGCCCCGGCGCACATTGCGCAGGGCTCGAGCGAAACGAAAAGTTCGCAGCCGGGCAAGCGGTAGTTGCCGAGCGTGCGCGCCGCGTCGCGCAGCGCGTTCATTTCCGCGTGCGCGGTCGGATCGCTGTCGCCGATCGGCGAATTGAAGCCGCGACCGACGATCACGCCGTCACGGACGACGATCGCGCCGACCGGAACTTCGCCGAGGCATTCTGAAGATTGCGCCATCGATAGCGCTTCGCGCATGTAAAACTCGTCGTGCATCGCCGCGACCGCACCTCAAGGAAAGCCAAGCGGCGATGATAGCAGGAGTCAGGCGAAAGAGCCGTTTGAGCGCAGCGGAAACTGTCGTGGCGGCCGCCCCGCTTATGCCATTGAGCTTCCGATCGCAAGTTGCATTCGCTCGCAAAATCGGGCAGCATGGCCGCCTTCCCCCTGGAGCTTGTACGCGCGCATGCCTGCCCCATCGAGCACGTCCCGCACGAGACCCGCGCCCGGCCGCTTCGCCGGCGCCGCAAATCCTCCGCTTTGCGCCAGCGCGCTCTCCCGCCTCGCCTGGGCGGCGGGCGCCCTGCTGCTCTTGTGGACGACCGTTTTCTGGGCGCTTTCGTGAACCTCTCGAGCCCGCGCGCGCCGATTCTGCGCTTTGACAACCTGACGCTCGGCTATCACCGTCACCCCGCCGTGCACCACCTGCACGGCGAGATCGCCGCCGGCAGCCTGATCGCCGTCGTCGGTCCGAACGGCGCCGGCAAGTCGACGCTGCTCAAGGGCATCGTCGGCGAACTTCCGCCCTTGCAGGGAAGCATCGAACTCGTCGGCATCAAATCCTCGAATATCGCTTACCTGACGCAGCAGGCGAGCGTCGACGCGAGTTTTCCGATCGTCATCCACGATTTCGTCGCCATGGGCCTGTGGGCGCGCTGCGGCGCTTTTCGCGGTTTCGACCGCGCTGCGCGCGAGCGCGTCGAGGAGGTGATCGTCGCCACCGGCCTTGCCGGACTCGAGGACCGGCCGATCGGCCAGACCTCGGGCGGCCAGCTGCAGCGCGCGCGCTTTGCCCGCGTCATGCTGCAGGACTCGCCGCTCGTTCTCCTCGACGAGCCTTATGGCGCGATCGACGCCAACACCGTGAGCGATCTTGCCGCGCTCGTGCGCCGCTGGAACGCCGAAGGACGCACCGTGATCACCGTGCTCCACGACTTCGATCACGTCCGGCGCGAATATCCCGAAGCGCTGCTGCTCTCGCGCGAAGTCGTCGCTCGCGGCGCCACCGCCGACGTGCTCAGCGAGGAAAACCTGCAGCGGGCGCGCGCCCTGGCGCTCGTCAACGGCGAGGTGTCCGCGGCGGCGATCTGTTCCACCGACGGCCACCCTGAGCACTCGCACCGATGAACGCGCTGAGCTTTCTTGCCGAGCTGGCGCCGATCGCCCCCTTCATCGAATTCGACTTCATGCGCCGCGCGCTGGCCGGCTGTCTTGCGCTTTCGCTCGGCGCGACGCCGATCGGCGTTTTCCTGATGCTGCGCCGAATGAGCCTTGCCGGCGACGCCATTTCGCACGCGATTCTGCCCGGCGCGGCGATCGGCTACCTGATCGCCGGTCTTTCGCTCTCGGCGATGACGATCGGCGGTCTGGTCGCCGGCATCGCCGTCGCGCTGCTCGCCGGCGGCGTCGCGCGCAACTCGGTGATCAAGGAAGACACGAGCCTTGCCACTTTCTACCTGATCTCGCTTTCCGCCGGCGTCCTCATCATTTCGATGCGCGGCAGCAGCGTCGATCTCCTGCACGTTCTCTTCGGCAGCGTGCTCGCGCTCGACGATCCGGCGCTGCTGCTGCTCGCGAGCTTCGCCTCGATCTCGATCGTCGCGATCACCATCGGCCTGCGCCTGATCGTCCTCGAATGCTGCGACCCGTCCTTCCTCGCCCGCGTCAGCCGGCTCTCGGCACTCACGCACTACGGCTTCATGGTTCTCGTCGTCGTCAACCTGATCGGCGGTTTCCACGCCCTGGGGACGCTGATGGCCGTCGGCATCATGATCCTGCCGTCGGCGGCGGCTCGCTTCTGGGTCGGCACCATTGTTCCGCTCCTCCTCGTCGCGATCCTGATCGCCTTTGCCGGCTCGCTCGCCGGCCTCTTGCTCTCGTATCACGCCAATCTGCCCGCTGGTCCGGCGATCGTCCTCACGCTCGGTGCCGCGTACGTCGTCTCGATGGCGGTCGGACCCCTCGGGCCGATCGTCAGCCGCCTGCGCCCGCGCTGGCACTTCGTTCGCTAGACAGAAGAGAACGAAAAAATGCTTCACCACCAAGGCACCAAGTGCACCAAGAACCACCAAGAAAGACCAAAAAAATTGGGGTTCTCTTGGTGCAACTTGGAGTTCTTGGTGCCTTGGTGGTTCGCATTTGCAGTTCTCGCCGTGCCCGCCGGCAACGTCGTCGCTGGCGAGCGCGTCAATGTCGTCGCCAGCTTCAGCATCCTGCGCGACCTGACCGAGCGCGTCGGCGGCGAGCGCATCGACGTGCACACGCTCGTCGGCGACGATGCCGACGCGCACGTCTTCCAGCCAACGCCCGCCGACGCCAAGACGATTGCGCAGGCCAAACTCGTCATCATCAATGGCTTTGGCTTCGAAGGCTGGATCGAAAGGCTGATCAAGTCGTCGGGCTACCGCGGCAAGGTCGTCGCCGCTGCCGCCGGCGTGAGGACGCTGCGCCGCGTCCAGGCAGGCGCGGCAGCGCACGTGCATGACCCGGGCACGGACGTCGATCCGCACGCCTGGCAGGACCTTGCCAACGCCTTGCGCTACGTCGACAACATCGCCGTCGCGCTCGTCGCCGTCGACCCCGGCGGTGCGGCCTTCTACGCGGCGAACGCGACGAAGTTCAAAAAGGAAATCGCGGCGCTCGACGCCGAAATCCGTGAGGCTTTTGCTGCGATTCCGAAAGAGCGGCGCAAGGTCGTCACCGCGCACGACGCTTTCGCCTACTTCGGTCGCGCCTACGGCGTCGAATTCATCGCGCCCGTCGGGCTCAATTCGGATGCCGAACCGTCGGCGCGCCAGATCGGCAGGATCATCCGGCAGATCCGCAGCGAAAGAATTCCGGCGGTCTTCCTCGAAGGCATTTCAGACCCGCGGCTGCTCCAGCGCATCCAGCACGAGTCGGGCGCGCGCATGGGGGGCAGGCTCTATCCTGACGCGCTCTCGAAAAGCGAGAGCGCGGCCAACACGTATCTCGGCTTGATGCGCCACAATGCGAAGACGCTCGTCAGCGCGCTCGCTTCGAGATAAGATCACGCCGGAAAAAACACCGGCCGCGCCTTTTGCGGTTAGAATTCCCCGGCCAAAAACTTCAGGAGAGGTCTCATGTCACGCGTATCCCCCCGTGCCGGTTGCGCGGCACTTTCTCTGCTTCTGCTTGCACTGCCGGCAAGCGCAGGCGAACTCATCATGGTGGCCGGCATCCCGGTCGACTTCATCCTGTTCGCCCTGACGCTGCTCGGCGTGGCGCTTTTCCACGGGCATACGCTTTTCGTCGGTCTCACCGGCATGGTCACGATCACGCTGTACAAGCTGATCTTCACCGGCTTCAAGACCGGCGACGGCCTCGCCGGGCTGGCCGGCCACTTCGGCCACGAGTGGGTCATTCTCGCCAACCTCTTCTGTCTGCTCATGGGCTTTGCGCTGCTTTCGCGGCACTTCGAGGAAAGCAAGGTTCCGGCGATCCTGCCGAAATACCTGCCGAGCGACTGGAAAGGCGGTTTCGTCCTGCTCGTTATGGTCTTCGTGCTCTCGAGCTTCCTCGACAACATCGCCGCCGCGCTGATCGGCGGCGCGATGGCGCACCAGCTGTTCAAGGGCAGGGTCCACGTCGGCTTCCTCGCCGCCATCGTCGCTGCTTCGAACGCCGGCGGATCGGGTTCGGTGGTCGGCGACACGACGACGACGATGATGTGGATCGACGGCGTCAGCCCGGCCGACGTCTTCCACGCCTACGCCGCGGCCGTCGTCGCCCTCGTCATCACCGCCTATTTTGGCGCCAAGCAGCAGCACGCCTACCAGCCGATCCTCGGGCACGTTAACCCGGACACGCGCGTCGATAAGGCCCGTGTCGGCATCGTCGCGCTGATCCTCGTCTTTGCGATCGTCGCCAACGTCGTCATCAACGTCAAGTTCAACGAACTCGCCGACCACTTCCCCTTCATCGGCGTCGCCGTCTGGCTCGCGATTCTTCTCTCGATTCCGGTGCGCATGCCCGACTGGGAAGTCATGCCCGACACCTTCAAGGGATCGGTTTTCCTGCTCTCCCTCGTCACCTGCGCGTCGATGATGCCGGTCGAGGAGCTGCCGCCGGCCTCGGCGATGGTCGCGCTCAGCCTTGGCTTCATTTCGGCCGTCTTCGACAACATCCCGCTCACGGCGCTCGCCTTGAAACAGGGTGGCTACGACTGGGGCATGCTCGCTTACGCCGTCGGTTTCGGTGGTTCGATGATCTGGTTCGGCTCCTCGGCCGGCGTTGCGCTCTCCAGCATGTACCCCGAGGCACGCTCGGTCGCCAACTGGCTGCGCCACGGCTGGCACGTCGCCCTCGCCTACGTCGTCGGTTTCGCGGTACTCATGGCGACGCTCGGCTGGCAGCCGCACGAGCGCCACAAGGACGCAGCCGGCACGCGTATCGAGTCGGGCGCACCCGCGGTGAAACCGGCGGCAACGCCCTGATTCCCGGCCTGCCGCGGTCAGAAACGACAACGCCACCGCAAGGTGGCGTTTTCATTGACTGCGGCCGGATCGATCGTCGCATCGCAACGTCGTGCGATGCGACGATGCGGCGGGGCGGCAAGGCTATTCGGGCAGGCGGTCGGCGTTGGGGTCTTTCTTGACGCCCGGTTTGCGACCACGCGCTGGTGCCGGCAGGTCGCACGACAGGCGGCAGCTCGTGCCCTCGATTTTCTTGCCGTCGATGAAGCGGGTCACCTTGCAGCAGATCACGTCGCCCGAAGCCGAGAGCTCGGCGACCTGCGTCTTCAGTTGCGCCATCGGAATATGGAGTGCCTGCGAAATTTCGGCGTCGAGCTGTTCGCCGTTGCTTCTCAGGTACTTAAGAATGGCTGCATTCATTGGGGATCCCTACACGGCTTCAGTGAAAAGCATTGCTTCGGCGCGACGACGCGGTCGTTCGCTGCGAACGGCTCGACCGCAACACGCCGGGGCGCCCGGGTCGAATGAGCCGCCATTCTACAGCAAAGGCTGCAGGGATAGAATCGCCCGTCCTGCTCAATTGTCGGCGGGTGGGCATGGCGGCAAAGCCGGGAAGGTGACAATTGAACTTTGCAGGGCCCGCGACATCTGCTAGTTTGATCGCCGGCGCTTGCGAGAGCGCACCCAGATGCTGAACCGTCCTTGCTGCTGAAGCCGTTCAATGCCTGCTCCTTTGCCGCCCTCCTGAAAGGCTCGCGATCATGCACGCGACCCTGCCCCTGCTCGTAAAGACCGATTTTCCGCCGCTCAAGCGGCGTACGCTGAAGACGCTCCAGGTCAACCTCGGCTATCGCTGCAACCAGAGCTGCGTACACTGCCACGTCAACGCCGGGCCCAAGCGCACCGAGGAAATGACGAGCGAGACGGTCGCCTGCCTTTTCCGCTTTCTCGACGCGAGCCCCGAAACGACGACGCTCGATCTCACCGGCGGCGCGCCCGAGCTGCATCCGCAGTTTCGCAGCATCGTCGTCGCCGCGCGCTCGCGCGGCTTGCACGTGATCGACCGCTGCAATCTGACGATCCTCGAAGAACCGGGTTTTGCAGACCTCGCCGATTTTCTTGCCGAACATCGGGTCGAGATCGTCGCTTCGCTGCCCTGCTACCTAGAGGAGAACGTCGACCGGCAGCGCGGCAAGGGCGTGTTCACGGCGAGCATAAAAGCGCTGCGCCGCCTGAATGCGCTCGGTTACGGCGCACCATCCGCACCATCCGCACCATCCGGGCAAGTCCCGCGCGTGCTCAATCTCGTCTATAACCCGCAAGGGCCGAGCCTGCCGCCGCCGCAGGCGCCGCTTGAAGCCGCCTACAAGGCGCAGCTTCGGGAAGCTTACGGCATCGTTTTCAACGCGCTGTTCACGCTCGCCAACATGCCGATCCAGCGCTTCGGCTCGACCCTGATCTCGCGCGGCGAGTTCAACCGCTACCAGGACCTCCTGCGCAGCGCCCACCGGGAAGAGAACCTCGAGCAGGTGATGTGCCGCGACCTCGTTTCGGTCGATTGGCAAGGCTACCTCTACGATTGCGACTTCAACCAGCAGCTCGGCTTGCCGATCGTCAGGCCCGGGCGGCCGCGGCTGCATCTGTCGGAACTGTGCGAGAGCCCGGCAACCGCGCTCCAGCGCCATCCGAGCCGCGTCGCCGACCACTGCTACGGCCGCACCGCCGGGCACAGTTCGGACCTCGGCGGGGCCCCCGCCGCGCGCGCCGCCCCCGCCCCCTCCGC
>CAZALA010000022.1:18111-33452 GCA_964485725.1 uncultured Propionivibrio sp.
CGGGCGGGGGGCCCCGGGGGGCGCGCGGCGGCTCTGCCGGGCTCGGGGGAGGGGCCCGCAACCCGCCTTGGAGCCCCATCCGATCCGTGTGGCGGACCACGGCTACGGCGGCACCGCCGGCCAAGGTTCGAGCTGCGGCGGCGCACTCGCGGCGGACGCGGCGCCGTCTGCCGCGGCCTCTCCCAGCTGTCCCGCCTGACCGCCGCCCGATGAGCGCGAAAAGGCTGCTGCTCGCGAGCGCGCTCGCAGCCCTTATCGCTGCTTATTTCGTTTTCGACCTCGGCCGTTTTTTCAGCGTCGAATTCTTCCGCAGCGAACAGCAGGCGATCCTGGCCTGGCGGGCCGCGCGGCCCTTCGCCTCGGCGCTCGCTTTTTTTGCCGCCTACGTCGCCGTCGCGGCGCTCTCGCTGCCGGGCGCGGCGGTGATGACGCTGCTCGCCGGGGCGCTCTTCGGTTTCACGCAGGGCCTCATTATCGTTTCTTTCGCTTCGAGCATTGGCGCGACGCTGGCTTTTCTCGCCTCGCGTTTCCTTCTCCGCGACGCGCTGCGCCGTCGCTTTCGCGAGCGGCTGAACGCAATCGACAAGGGCATCGCGAAAGACGGCGCGTTCTATCTCTTAAGCTTGCGCCTGGTGCCGCTTTTTCCCTTCTTCATCGTGAACCTCCTGATGGGGCTGACGCCGATCCGCACCGCTACCTTCTACTGGGTGAGCCAGATCGGCATGCTCGCGGCGACGGCGGTTTACGTAAATGCCGGCACGCAGCTCGCGCACGTCGATTCACTCGCCGCCATCTTCTCGCCAGCGCTCCTCGGCTCTTTCGCGCTGCTCGCGCTGCTGCCGCTGTGCGCAAAATCGATGCTCGCGCTCGTCGCCGCGAGAAAGCCTTATGCCGGCTGGCGGCGGCCGCACCGCTTCGATCGCAACCTGATCGTCATTGGCGGCGGTTCGGCGGGCCTCGTCACCGCTTACATCGCCGCCGCGCTCAAGGCGAGCGTCACGCTGATCGAAAAGGGAAAACTCGGCGGCGATTGCCTCAACACCGGCTGTGTGCCGTCAAAAGCCCTCATCCGCTCGGCAAAATTCGTTGCCGAAATGCGCGGCTCGCGCCGCTTCGGCATTGGTGAAGCCCAGGCGCAATTGGACTTCGGCGAAGTCATGGCGCGCGTGCAGGCGATCATCACGAGCATCGAACCGCACGACTCGGCCGAGCGATACCGCTCGCTCGGCGTCGAAGTGATCGCCGGGACGGCGAAGATCGTCTCGCCGTGGGAAGTCGAAATCGCCGATGGCGAAAGCGGCACGCCCGAGCGCCTGACGACGAAGAGCATCGTCATCGCCACCGGCGCGCGTCCCTTCGTTCCGCCCATACCGGGGATCGAAGCGACGGGCTATCTGACTTCGGAGACGGTCTGGGAGCTGCGCGAACTGCCGCAGCGCCTGCTCGTCCTCGGCGGCGGTCCGATCGGCTGCGAGCTCGCGCAGGCTTTCGCGCGGCTCGGCAGTCAAGTGACGCTCGTCGAAAGCGCGACACGCCTGCTGCTGCGCGAAGACGCCGAGGTGTCCGAGCTCGTCGCCGAGCGTTTTCGCAGCGAGGGCATCGCGCTGCGTCTTGACCATCGCCCGCTTGAATTCGTGCGCGACCAGGACGAAAAGGTCCTCATCGCCGAGCACGCGGGCCAAACGCAGCGCATCGCTTTCGACGTCGTGCTCGTCGCCGTCGGCCGCGTCGCCAATTTCGCAGGCTACGGGCTCGAAGCGCTCGGCATCGAAGTCGGAAAGACGATCACGACGAACGCTTTCCTGCAAACGAACTACCCCAACATCTACGCCGCCGGCGACGTCGCAGGTCCTTACCAGTTTACGCACGCCGCCGCGTACCAGGCCTGGTGCGCCGCCGTCAACGCGCTCTTCTCACCCTGGCGCAAATTCCGCGCCGACGAGACGCCGATGCCGTGGGCGACTTTCGTCGACCCGGAAGTCGCTCGCGTCGGCTTGAACGAGAGCGAAGCGGCGCGCCTCGGCGTCGCTTGCGAAGTCACGCGCTACGCGATCGCCGACCTCGATCGCGCGATCACCGACGGCGTCGCGCACGGTTTTGTCAAAGTCCTGACGGCGCCGGGCAAGGACCGGATCCTCGGCGTCACGATCGTTGGCGAGCACGCCGCCGAGATGATCGCCGAATACGTGCTGGCGATGCGCAGCGGACTTGGGCTCGAAAAAATTCTCGCCACGATCCACATCTATCCGACTTTTGGCGAAGCCAACCGCCACGCCGCCGGCAACTGGAAAAAAGCGCACGCGCCGCAAAGCCTTCTTGCCTGGGCCGAGCGCTTCCATCGCTGGCGGCGCTGAAGCGCTCAAGGATCAGCTCGTCAGCCTGGCGAAGACGCCGCCGATCTGCGTGCGCAGCATCTGCCGGATCGCTTCCTCGTGCTCGGCCATCGGACGCACGGGAACGAGGTCGAGCGCACTCGCCTGCGGCAGCTCGCCGCCAAAAAGCATCTGCGCCGTTCCCTGCACCATGGCGCGCATCGCCGCGCTGGCCGCCCCGGCGTCGAGGCCGAAGCTCAATGCCAGCCGCTCGACTTCGGCGAACTGGAAGCCGAAGTAGGTCGGCCCCATCGCGCTGATGACCGCATAGGCTTCGAGCAGCTCCTCGGCAACTTGCGGCGACTCGCCGAGCGGCGCCAGCAGCGAGCCGAGCGCGGCTCGCTCCGCTGGCGGCAAACCGGCGCCGAAGGCAATCGGGTTGTAGCCCTTGCCGACGATGGCAGGTGCGTTTGGATTCATGCGGGCAAGCCGGGCAAAGCCCCCGAGTCGTTCGCCCAAGGCCGCAAGTTTCACTTTCGGCGCGAGCGAACAGAGCACGGCATCCGCGCGCAAGTGGCCGGCGATGGCGCCAAGCATTTCAGCCATCGCCGGTGGCGGCAGGGCGGCGAAGACGAGATGCGCTCCCGCCGCGTCGGCAAGCGCGCCGGCTTTCACGCCGGGAAATTGCGCCTGCAGCGCTTGCACCGCCTGGGGATTGGCGTCGTACGCGACGATCACGGCAGGCAGACGGCCGGCCCGCTGCCAGCCACCGAGAATGATGCGGGCAACGCGCCCGGCACCGATGAAAGCAACTGAGTCAAACATGGCGATTCCTTTCCATTAAGTGGTCTTCCCGTGAGACGATTTCTTCCAAACCTGCAGGTTCGGAAAGGGAGACGAAGCTCGTGCGAAAAGGATGCGGCGCGGCGCAGATTTTTTGCCGCGCTCAGCGCTGGCCGGCGGCGGGCGGCGGCGATCGCGGCGTGAAGCAGCAGACCTTGCCGCTCTCGTCGAACTTCACCTGGCAGGATTTGACGAGTTGCGCCTGCAGGCGCATGCGCGCGCGCTGCACGCGCGATTTCGCAGCCGGCAGCGAAATCCCCAGCCGACGCGCGTAATCCTGTTGCGTGACGCCTTCGATATCGCACCAGGCGATTGCCTGCCGGTCCTCCGGCGAGAGCTCGCCGAGGACGCGCGGCAGGCAGTCGCCGAGCTGGTCGACGCGCTCGCTTTCATCTTCCTGTTCGTCGGCAAGCTCGTCGGGCAGTTCGACCATGTTCTTGCGCAGGCGCAGCCGGTCGATGAGCAGGTTGCGCGCGACGTGGAAAAGCCAGGCGCGCGGATTTTCGATCAGGCAGAACTCACGGCCTTGCATCACCGCCTTGACGAAAACTTCCTGCAAGAGGTCGTCGGCGTCCGCGGCGGCGCCGCACTGGCGCACGAGGAAGGAGCGAAGTTCGCTCTTGTGCTGGCGCCAGGCGCGGCCATGGCAACTCGCATCGGTCTTCATTGCGTCATCCGGTCAGGCGAGCGTTTTGGCGAGGCATTTCGCGCTCGCCGGACACAGCGAACGGAATTGCGCGTGCTCGGCGACGATGGCCGGTACGGCGCTGCGCGCGACCTCGACGTAAGCGCGCCGCCTGAAGTAGTCGGCCGCCGTGCTCGTCAGCAGATACAGCTGTCCGATCGCGGTTTGCCGCGCCAGCGCTTCGCATTCGGCAAGCAGGCTGGCAGCGAGGCCACGCCCGCGCCAGGCTGGCGCGACCGCGAGCGAACGGATCAGCGCGCAGGCGCCCAGCCCTTCGAGTCCGGCGACGCCGACGCAGGCGCCGCCGCGTTCGGCAAGGAAGAAGGTCCCGGGCCATTCCCGGCAAAGGTCGGCGGTCGGCAGCTGCGCCTCGGCAAGAAAGTTGATGATCGTCGGCAAGTCGTCGGCGCATGCCTTGCGCATGTGGGGGGTGGCGTCCATGGCGGCGGGCGGTTTGGCGCTCATGTTTGTTTTCATGAGGCGAACCTTAGCGAATTTCGTGCTCGGTTCGCAAGAGACGAGAAACCGCGGGCAGCGCGGGGGCTATCGTTTTTCGCGCAAGTCCGTAGAATCGCCGCTAAGCCCTTCCGGATCGTGCAATGATCGCCGACATCAATCACATCGCGCTCATCGGCAACCTGATGCAGCAGATGTGCGTCTATCTCGTGATTGCCTATCTCCTGAGCAAGACGCCACTTTTTGCGCCGCTCATGCAGGTGACCGTGCGCCTGCCCGACAAGCTCGTCTGCTACCTCGTCTTTTCAGCTTTCTGCGTCATGGGCACCTATCTCGGTTTTCAGATCGAGGACGCGATTGCCAATACGCGCGCGATCGGCGCGGTCCTCGGCGGCATCCTCGGCGGCCCCGTCGTCGGCCTTGCCGTCGGCCTCACCGGCGGCATCCACCGCTATTCGCTCGGCGGCTTCACGGCATCGGCCTGCGCCGTGTCGACGACGCTCGAAGGCCTGATCGGCGGTTGCCTGCATCTTTACCTGCTGCGCCGCCATCGCGCCGACCGCCTGCTGCACCCGATGCTGGCGCTCGGCGCGGCGCTTTTTTCGGAGGCGACACAGATGCTCGTCATCCTCGCGATGGCGCGGCCCTTCGATCAGGCGGCGCGGCTCGTCGCGCACATCGCGCTGCCGATGATGGTGACGAATTCGGTCGGCGCGGCGCTCTTCATGCGCCTCATCCTCGATCGCCGCGAGACGCTCGAAAAATACTCGATCGCTTTTTCGGCCAAGGCGCTGCGCATCGCCGAGCGCTCGGTCGGCGTCCTGCTGCAGGGCTTCAACGAGCACAACTGCACGCGCATGGCGACCATCATCCAGGAAGAAACCGGCGTCGGCGCGGTCGCCATCACCGATTGCGAAAAGCTCCTTGGCTTTGTCGGCGTCGGCGCCGACCATCACCTGCCGGGAACGGCGATCTCTTCGCCGCACACCTTCTACGCGATTGCGCACAACGAAGTCGTCTATGCCGACGGCGCCACCGAAAAATACCGCTGCTCGCTCGCCAGGGACTGCAAGCTCGGCTCCTGCCTCGTCATTCCGCTGCGCGGCGAAGGCAATCGCGTTTTCGGAACGATCAAGCTCTACGAACCGAAGAGCAAATTCTTCTCCTCGCTCAATCGCACGCTCGGCGAAGGCATCGCCCGCCTGCTCTCGAACCAGGTGCTCGCCGGGACGATCGAGGAGCAGAAACGGCTGCTCGCGCAATCGGAGATCAAGCTCCTGCAGGCGCAGATCAACCCGCATTTCCTCTTCAATGCGCTCAACACGCTCGCCGCGGTGATCCGCCGCGATCCGCAGGCGGCGCGGCGCATCGTGCATTACCTGTCGACCTTCTTTCGCAAGAGCTTGAAGCGCGCCGGCAACGACGCGACGCTGAAGGACGAACTCGAACACGTCGACGCCTATCTGCAGATCGAACTGGCGCGCTTCGCCGGCCGGCTCGACGTCGAGATCGCCGTGCCCGAGAAATTGCAGCACTTGCGCCTGCCGGCGTTTTCCTTGCAGCCGATCGTCGAGAACGCGATCAAGCACGGCACCTCGCAGATGCTCGAACCGGGCCGGATCACGATCAGCGCGCAGCGCCGCGCCAACGATCTGACGATCTTCGTCGAGGACAGCGCCGGGCTTTACGAGCCGAGGCCCAAGGGCGACGGCCTCGGCATGAACCTCGTCGATCGGCGCATCAAGATCCGCTACGGCGCCGCTTACGGGATCGACGTAGCCTGCGAAGCCGACGCCTGGACGCGCGTCGCGATCCGCCTGCCGGCCGAAGAAGAACTCGTCCCGTGCTGACCGCCGTCATCATCGACGACGAAGCGCCCTCGCGCGAGGAGCTCAAGGCGCTGCTTGCGACGGCGCCCGACATCGAAGTCATCGCCGAATGCGCCAATGCGATCGAGGGCATTTCGGCGATCCACCGGCTGCGCCCCGACGTCGCTTTCCTCGACATCCAGATGCCGCGCGTGAGCGGCCTCGAGATGATCGGCATGATCGACCCGCTGGCGCTGCCGCACATCGTTCTCGTCACCGCCTACGACGAGCACGCGCTCAAGGCTTTCGAGGAGCACGCCGCCGACTATCTCTTAAAACCGATCGACCCGGCGCGCCTCGCCCGCACGCTCGACTGGCTGCGTTCGGGCGCGCGCCCGGCGGCGGGCAGCGCTTTCCCCGCGAGCAAGGAGCCCTTGCGCCGGATTCCGTGCAGCGGCCGCAACCGCATTTTCCTGCAGAGCCTCGACGAGGTCGAATACGTGCACACCGACGTCTCGGGCGTCCAGGTCATCGGCGCGGGCCGACAGGGGACGACCGAACTCACGCTCAAGGTCCTGCAGGAGCGGACGCCGCTGATCCGTTGCCACCGCCAATACCTCGTCAACCTCGACCAGGTCGCCGAAATCGAATTTCTCGACAACGGCGCCGGCGAGATCGTCATGCGCAGCGGCAAACGCGTCCCGGTCAGCCGCCGCCACCTGCGCGAGATCAAGGACCAGCTTCTGATCGCCTGAAGGCCCGGCTGCGCCTTTCTGCCGCCGCTCGCCTGCGCTTACGCGCCGCTCAAAGCGCCTTGTGACCGCTCGCAAGATTGGCGCACCGCGCGCCGTCAAAACCGATAAATTCCGCTCTGCATTGCTCGCTGGAGCGGTGCAACCGCGCCATTCGCGACAAACAGACACCGAACCGGGGGCCAGGGAGGGTCATTCAGCGGTGCGGGCAGAAATGACGCGGAAGAGGATCATCGCGTTGCCACTCAACACAAGGGGATACAGATGAATTCATTAACACTGATATTTGCGGCGGCTTGCGTCTTTGCCATAGCCTACCGCTTCTACGGCTTGTTCCTGGCCACCAAGGTCATGAACCTGCGCGCGGAGCGGGAGACGCCCGCGGTCACGGTCAACGACGGCCACGACTACATGAAGACGAACAAATACGTTCTCTTCGGTCACCACTTCGCGGCGATCGCCGCGGCAGGCCCGCTGCTCGGCCCGGTCCTCGCCGCGCAGTTCGGCTATATGCCGGGCGCGCTGTGGATTCTGATCGGCTGCGTGCTCGCCGGCGGCGTGCACGACATGGTCGTGCTCTTCGCCTCGGTTCGCCACAAGGGCAAGAGCCTTTCGGTGATCGCCGAAACCGAAATCGGCAAGACTGCCGGCAAGGTCGCTTCGATTTCCATCCTCTTCATCCTGATCCTGACGCTCGCCGGCCTCTCGATCGCGGTGGTCAACGCGATGTTCAACAGCCCGTGGGGAACCTTCACGGTCTTCGCGACGATCCCGATCGCCATCGTCATGGGCATCTACATGCAGAAGATCCGCCCGGGCGACATCAAGGGCGGCAGCATCATCGGCGTCGTCCTCCTCGCGCTGTCGATCTGGGTCGGCCCCTATGTGGCCGCCGATCCGATGCTCGCCAAGATGTTCACCTTCACCAAGAAGGAACTCGCACTGATCATCCCGCTGTACGGCTTTGCCGCATCGGTGCTGCCGGTGTGGCTGCTGCTCGTGCCGCGCGACTACCTGTCGACCTATCTGAAGATCGGCACGATCGCCGCGCTCGCGCTCGGCATCTTCTTCGTCCACCCCGAACTCAAGATGCCGGCGTTCACGCCCTTCGTCTTCGGCGGCGGCCCGATCATTCCGGGCGCGGCCTTCCCCTTCCTGTTCATCACGATCGCCTGCGGCGCGCTGTCGGGCTTCCACGCGATCATCGGTTCGGGAACGACTCCGAAAATGATCGCCAACGAGAAGGACGTTCTCTTCGTCGGTTACGGCGCGATGCTCACCGAAGGCTTCGTCGCCATCATGGCGCTGATCGCCGCCTGCGTCCTCGTTCCGGCCGATTACTTCGCGATCAACGCCGCACCGGCAGCTTTTGCCAAGCTCGGCATGGCCACGGTCAACCTGCCAGAGCTCGCGACCCAGGTCGGCGAGCAGATCCAGGGACGTCCGGGCGGCGCCGTTTCGCTCGCCGTCGGCATGGCCTACATCTTCTCGGCGGTGCCCTTCATGAAGGGCATGATGGCCTACTGGTACCACTTCGCGATCATGTTCGAAGCGGTCTTCATCCTGACCGCCGTCGATGCCGGCACCCGCGTTGGCCGCTATCTGCTGCAGGAAATGCTCGGCCGCGTCTATAAGCCGTTCTCCGACAACTCCTGGACGCCGGGCATCGTCATCACCAGCGCGCTGTTCACGGGCTCCTGGGGCTACCTCGTCTATACCGGTGACATTTCGACGATCTGGCCGCTCTTCGGCATGGCCAACCAGCTCCTCGCCTCGTGCGCGCTGATCGTCGGCACGACGATGCTGATCCGCCTCGGCAAGGCGAAGTACGCCTGGGTCACCGCCGGTCCGGGCCTGCTCGTTTACCCGATGGTGATGTGGGCCGGCTACATGAACATCACCGCCAACTTCATGCCCAAGCAGCTCTACCTGCTGGCCACGATGTCGGTGATTCTGATGTTCCTGATCACGCTGGTCTTCATTGCCGCCTTCAGCCGCTGGTATACGCTGCTCAAGATCGAGACGACGGTGAAAGACAAATACGGTGATGAAGTGCTGGCGCTGGTGACCGAAAACTAACGATAGCGCGCCTGCATTCCCTCAAAGGCCAGCGTCAGCTGGCCTTTTTTTATTACCGGTATCGGTGCAATACGCTTCGCAATGCACGGATCGGTGCAATGCGCTCCGCAATGCACGGATCGGTGCAATGCGCTCCGCTTATTGCACCCTATATTTTTTCTTCGAAGAACGGGCATAGGGCGCAATAACCGAAGGGCATTGCGCCGTCACCGCCGGGGCGGGTAGATTTCTTTGCCGGCGTCCTTGATGTCGCGGCGCAGTTGCTGGCGCTCCTCGGGCGAGAGGCGCTGGCCGCGCGCGTCCTCACCCGGGCGCTGCGCTGGCGGGCCTTGCCTTTGCGGGCGCGCGTCCTGCTCCCACTGCCGCCCCTGCGGGTTGGCGTCACGGCCGCCGCGGCCGCGGCCCTGGGCATCGCCGCCCGGATCGGCGTACGCCGGCGCAAGGGCGAACGCGAGCACGGCCACCAGGACCAGTCTCGTGAGCGGGTTGAGAGCGGTTTTCACCAGCGTTTCTCCAAGCCTTCATCGCCATGAGCACGGGGATCATTTTGCACGCGTTCGACATTTCCCGACACGGGGCACGCTCGTCGCAGCAGCTCAAGCACAGTGTGCGAGCCAGATGTAACAAGGCTTGGCGGCCGCGCGCGCAAAATTGTAAGAAATTGTATCGGTGCTTTAATCGCCTGGCGCCAGCTCGCCACGCGCGATGAGATAGCCGTAAGCGAGGCCGAGCATGTCGGCGACGCCCCCCATCGTCAGCCGCATCTCGATGTAGGAGCGGTTAAGCTCGGTGAGCCATTGCCGCCAGTTGCTGCCTTCTTCGATCAGCGTTTCGAGCTCGCGCCCATCGCGCTGGACGCGCACAAGGCCGCTCACGCCGGCGCGATGCAGGCTTGTCGTATCCTCGACGCTCTGCATCAGCCGCGCGAGCATCGCAAAAGACGCCGTGTCGACGTCGCGATGCCGGCGCAGCGCAGCGCGAAAAGCCGGCAGTGCTGCGGCGAAGAGCGCGGGGTAGCCGCGCATCGCCTCGGCGACAATGCCCCCGGCACTGAACCTGTCGCGTGCCTGTTGACCGTTTGTGGCCGTCGTGACGCTCGCCTCACGATCGGCAGCGCCGGCAAAAAAAGCCGTCGTCAGCGCGGCGAGCGCGGCGCGCAGCGGCGCTTCGTCGTCGCTCTGCGCATGCCAGCGCGCGATCACGAGCATGCCGGAGAGGAAGATGAAGCCTTTGTGCGTGTTCGTCCCGAGGCTCGTCAGCATGCGCGCCTCGGCGTCGACCGCGATTTTTTGCTGGCAGGCGAAGGGCTCCCCGCGAACGAGCGAAGCGGTGATCGCGCAAAGGTAATCTTCGATCAAGAGCAAGGAGCGCTGCATCAGCGCGAACGAGAGGTCGGGATGCGAACCGCAGTCGGCGCGATCGACGAGCCCGGGCTTGGGCGTGAGATAGAGCTCTCTGCGCGCGCCGGCGGCGAGCGCCGCGGCGAAGCGCTCAAGCCCGGTAATTGGCGAGGAGTTCATGGACACGATTGATGACTTCGTGCGGCTGGTGGCGCCCTGCGCGAATGCAATCGACCGCCGCTTGCGTGCATACCAGGCAGGAACGTCCGGCAAGACCCCGGCTCGCGCGATCGACCTGGCGGCCGTCCGAAGCATAGACGTCGAGATCAGCGAGGCGCGCGCCAGGCTCGCTCGCTTCGAGCGCGACGCAGGTTCGCTTGGCCTCGACCGCTGCGATCGCGAGCGAGAAGATCGCGTAAGGGCCGAGCGCGTCGCGTCCCTCCTCGACTATTGCGCACGGCGCCAAGGCCGCGAGCGTTCGGTCCCGCATCGCGGCAAAAAAAGCCTCGGCGCCGGGCGGCGTTTTTTCGGCGCCCGGAATATTGAGCGAAAGAAATGCCGTCGTCGCGCCGCCTCTTGCGGCGATCGCCGCCGCAACGAGTTCCTGGCGGCGCTCGCGGGCGGCGAGGAAATCAGTTCGCAATTTTGCGAATGACGTCGATGATCGATCCGTCGCGATACTCGACGAGACCGACGACCTTGTCCTCGAACTCGATCGCTTTCGGGACGCCGGTCACCGCGTAGATTTCCTCGCGCAGCTGCCGGATGTCCTTCACCGGTGCGCGGCGCCGGATCAGTTCGGCCTTGAGCTCGGGCAAGTGATCATTGACCGCGATACCGCGTTCGGTGACGACGACGCCGACCGTCTCGCCCGGCGTCGTGATTGTCGTCAGCGCGTCGCGGATGATCGGCAGGCGACCGCGAATCGACGGCGCGACGATGATCGAGACCTTGGCGCCCGCAGCGACGTCGCAATGACCGCCGGTGTTGTGCAGGAGGTAACCGTTCGACTCGGTGTTGACGTTGACGTTGAAATTCACGTCGACCTCGGTTGCCGAGAGGATCGCGCAGTCGAGCCGATTGACGACCGATCCGCAGTTGAACGGATTGGCGTACATGCCGGCGGTGATTTCCTGGTGCTTCTGGTTGCGGCCGATCGAGGCGACGGCTTTCAGATCGAAACACTGGACGTCGAAGAGCGCTTCGAAGAGCCCTTCTTCGAGCATGTCGACGAAATACCCGGTGATGCCGCCGCAGCCGAAGCTGCCCTTGACCTTGCCCGCGCGCATCATGTTGCGCACGTGCTCGGCAACCGCGAGCGAAATGCCGCCGGTGCCCGTCTGGAAAGAGAAGCCGTCCTTCACGTAGCCCGACGATTCGATGACCATCGCCGCGTACTTTGCGATCTGCAGGCCGATCGGGTCGGTCGTCACCTTGGTCGTCGATGAGACGATTTTCTTCGGGTCGCCGAGGCAGGGAACCTGCGCGACGAAATCGACGACCGATTGCGGGATGCCGACCGGCACCGCCGGGAAGGGAACGAGATGGTCGGTGACGGCGACGACCTTGTGCGCATGCTGCGCGTCGACCTGCGCGTAGCCGAGGCTGCCGCAGGCCGACGGGCCGTAGAAACCGTTGAAGTTGCCGTATTCGTCGCAGTAGGGCGCGGCGAGGAAAGCGACGTCGACCGCCACTTCGCCGGTGATCAGCGAGCGCGCGCGGCCGCCGTGCGAACGCACGATGATCGGGCAATCGAGTTCGCCTTTCGAGATCGCTTCGCCGATCGGCCCGTTCACGCCGCACTCGAGGCCGCTGATCGTGCCCTTGCGGATATAGGGAATGAGCTCGGCGTGCACAATGTGGACCGAGCTCGATGCGATCTTGATGTCGCGAATGCCGAGCGCGTCGATTTCCGCGACGAGCTCGTTGAGCAGGCGGTCGCCGTTGCGCAGGCTGTGATGCGTCGAGATCGTCATCCCGTCCTTGAGGCCACAGGCGATGATCGCATCGCGCAGGCCGCCGACGAGCTTGCTGCCGGTATGGTTGAGGCGCCGGATCGCGCGCGTCGAACGTTCCGCATGCGGCTGCAGCGACCACGGATCGCTGTAGGGAATCTGCTTCCTGCCGGCAAAGATCTCGGGAACTTCGCGCCCCAGACTATTCAGCGCCATGGATGTCCTCCTCGTTGAGCACCACATCGACCATGCCGTGGGCCTTGGCCGTGCGCAGCACGCGCGCGGCGCGTTTGACGATCGGCGCGTCGATCATTTTGCCGCGCAGCGAAATGACGCCGGTGCCCATTTCGCGGGCGCGCTTGATCGCATCGATGACTTCGAGCGCGTAGTCGATTTCGCCCTGCTTGGGCGCGAACACTTCGTGAATGACTTCGGTCTGCCGCGGGTTCACCATGCACTTGCCGGTAAAGCCGAGGCGCTTGATGAGTTCGGTTTCGCGGCGCAGCGCTTCCATGTCGTTCACGTCGGAGAAGATCGTGTCGATCGCCTGGATGCCGGCCGATTTCGCCGCCCAGAGCACGTTCATGCGGGCATTGAAAAGTTCTTCGCCGCTCTTCGAGCGCTCGATCTCCATGCTCACGGTGTAATCCTCGGCGCCGAAGGCAAGGCCGATGAGGCGCGGCGTCGCGAGCGCAATCGCGTTCGAATTGATGACGCCCTGCGCCGTCTCGATCGACGGCAGGATCGAGAAACGACCGAGCTTTAAGCCGAGTTCCTCTTCGAATTCGGTGAGGATCGTATCGAGCCGCTCGACGATCTCGGGCGTGTCGGCCTTCGGCAGCCGGATGCCGTCGGGCAGCGCGGGCAGCACGGCTTTCAGGTCATCCATCGCCCACTTCGTGTCGAGCGGATTGATGCGCACGAGGATTTCCTTGTTGCGCTCCCTGTAGCCTTCAAGGAAACGGCGGACGAGGATGCGCGCCGCGTCCTTTTCGCTGAGCGGCACCGCGTCCTCGAGGTCGATGATCACCGCGTCGCACTCGAAGAGCGGAATGTTCTGCAGCATCGACGGCATGTTGCCCGGCACGTAGAGCAGCGTGCGGCGCAACTGGTCGGCGTGGTATCTCGCATCGGCCATGGTCTACTCCTGCGCAAAGAAAACGGTCGGCGTGCCGCCCGTCTTCGAAAGATGGCGCTCGACGCCGCCGAGGACGAGTTCGACGAGGACGATCTCGCAGGTGGCGAAGACTTCGGCGTCGTACATATGCCCGCCGACGACGTCGCCCGACGCTTTCGCGACCATGATGTGCAGATGGCAGTCTTCGCCCTCGCGCTCACCCGGAACGATATTGCCGGAAAGGCCGAGCAGCTCGAACGGGCCTTCGAGTTCGTGCGCGATGAGTCGCGCCGGCGTGATCGGCAATTTGGCGCCGCTCTTGATGTCGTTGAGGCGCACATTCCGCACTGAACCGACCGCCGAGAGGATCACCGCCGAGGCGATTTTCTTCTCCGCGACGAAAGCCATGATGCAATCGCGCAGGCTTTGTCCCGGAACGATCTTCAGGAAGAAGCGGCGTCCCTGCGTGTACTCCTTGTACCAGTAGGCTGGGTTCTCCATCACAGGCCTCCGGCGCGCCGCAAGGCGGCTTCAAGGCGCGCTTCGATCGCGTAATCGAGCGCGCCGCGGTCGCTGACGCTGACGCGCACGCCCTTCGCATCATTCTTGGCGAGCACCTGTTCGAGCTTGGCGCGGATCAGGTGCTCGAACTGTTTCTTGACCGTCGATTCGATTTCAATTTCGATTCCTTCGCAGGGCTCGACCGTCACCATCAGGTCGGACGACTGCATCGTCCCGGCCTGGCCTTTCTTCAGAATCTTCATCGCGTGTTCCCTCTCTCTTCACATCGCGTCGATGATCGCGTTGAGCGTCGGGCTCGGCCGCATCGCTTGCGCAGCCTTGGCAAAATCGGGGCGGTAATAGCCGCCAAGATCGACCGGGCGGCCTTGCGCGCCGATGAGTTCGGCGTTGATCCGGGCCTCGTTCTCTTCCATCTTTTTCGCGACCTCGGCAAACTTCGCTCGCAATGCTTCGTCCTTCGTCTGCGCGGCAAGCGCCTGCGCCCAGTAGAGCGCGAGGTAGAAATGACTGCCGCGATTGTCGATCTCGCCGACCTTGCGCGAAGGCGAGCGGTTCTCGTCGAGGAATTTGGCGATCGCCTGGTCGAGCGTGTCGGCAAGCACCTGCGCTTTGCCGTTCTTGAACATCCCGGCGAGGTGCTCGAGCGAAGCGCCGAGCGCCGAAAACTCGCCGAGCGAATCCCAGCGCAGATAGTTCTCCTTGAGGAACTGCTGCACGTGCTTGGGCGCCGAACCACCGGCGCCGGTCTCGAAGAGGCCGCCGCCTGCGAGCAGCGGCACGACCGAGAGCATCTTCGCGCTGGTGCCAAGTTCGAGAATCGGGAAGAGATCGGTGAGGTAATCGCGCAGCACGTTGCCGGTCACCGAAATCGTGTCCTCGCCCTTGCGGATGCGCGCGAGCGAAACCTTCATCGCCTCGACCGGCGCCAGCACGCGGATATCGAGACCGCTCGTATCGTGCTTCGTCAGGTATTTCTCGACCTTGCCGATGACGTTGGCGTCGTGCGGGCGCTTCGCGTCGAGCCAGAAAACGGCCGGTGCGCCGGTGGCGCGGGCGCGGCTGACGGCAAGCCTCACCCAGTCCTCAACCGGGATGTCCTTGACGCGCGACATGCGCCAGATGTCTCCTTCCTCGACTGCGCTCTCGAGCAGCGTTTTTCCGGCGGCGTCGAGCACGCGCACGCTGCCCTTGCCGGCGACGATGAAAGTCGTTGCGTGCGAACCGTATTCCTCGGCCTGTTGCGCCATCAGGCCGACGTTGGGCACCGACCCCATCGTCGCCGGATCGAGCGCGCCGTTCTTCTTGCAGTCGTCGATGATCGCCGAGTAGATCGTTGCATAGCAGCGATCGGGAATCATCGCCTTGGTTTCCTGCAACTTCCCTTCGCGGTTCCACATGCAGCCCGAGTCGCGAACGACGTTCGGCATCGAGGCATCGACGATGATGTCGCTCGGCACGTGCAGGTTGGTGAT
>CAZALA010000023.1:0-32447 GCA_964485725.1 uncultured Propionivibrio sp.
TGTTTGCGGTAGGCGACAATCCTGCGGCCGTTCCTCATTTCCGCGGGGTTCCGCTTCTTCCCGATGCTGGAGGCGTTCTACTTGAGCCTGACGCAATACGATCTCGTGCATGCGCCCAAATTCATCGGCCTTGCCAACTTCGTCGACCTCATCCACGACCCGCTCTTCCTGAAATCGGCGCGCGTCTCGCTGGCCTACGTCGCTTTCAGCGTCATCCCGGTGCTGCCGCTCTCGCTCGGTCTCGCCGTTCTCTTCAACCGCAGCCTCTGGATCAAGAACCTGCTGCGCTCGGCGATCTTCATGCCGGTCGTGATGCCGGCCGTGGTCATGGCGGTGGTCTGGACTTTCATGTACCAGCAGGACGGGGTCATCAACACCATCCTCGGCTGGTTCGGCATCGACCCGATCGCCTGGCTGCGCAGCAGCGCTTCCGCCCTGTGGGCGGTGATCCTGATCGGCATCTGGCGCGCGACGCCTTACTACATGGTGATCTTCCTCGCCGGCCTGCAGGCGATCCCGGCCGATTATTACGACGCCGCCAGAATCGACGGCGCCGGTCCCTGGGCGAGCTTCTGGCACATCACGTTGCCGCTCCTGAAGCCGACGACGCTGCTCGTCGTCGTCATGAACGTGATCGTCGCAATGAAGGTCTTCGCGGTGCCGCTGATCATGACCGGCGGTGGCCCCGCCGACGCGACGCGCGTGCTGCCCCTCTTCATTTACCAGACGGCTTTCGAGTTCTTCGACATGGGCCGGGCCGCCGCGATGAGCGTCTTTCTCTTCGTCGGCGTGATGATCTTCTCCTTCGTCCAGGTGCGCATGTTCACGCGCGGCGAGGAAATGAGATGAAAAGCGCGATCAGCGACTTGTCTGCACGCGTCGCCGAGGTGAAGGCGCGCAAGGCGACCGCGTCCCGGTCGCGCTCGCTGCCGCCGTGGCTGCGCCGGGCACTCGCCGAACGCACGACGATCGTCATTTTCTGCGTGCTCGTCGTCATCGCGCTCGTCACGCTGCTGCCTTTCTACTGGATGCTCTCCTCCTCGCTGCGCACGATGGAGAACATGTTCGCGCTGCCGATCCAGTGGATTCCCGATCCGCCCAACTGGCGGTCCTACGTCCTCGCCTGGCAGGCGCAGGACTTCACGCGCTACTTCTTCAACAGCACCTTTGTCGCGGTGAGCATCACGATCGGCAATCTGCTGCTCTGTTCGCTCGCCGGCTACAGCCTCACCAAGTTCCACTTTCGCGGCCGCGGGCTGATGTTCCTGATGATCCTGTCGACGATGATGCTGCCGCTCGAAATCACCATGGTGCCGCTCTTTCTGATCGTCAAGGAGCTTGGCTGGCAGAACAGCTACGAGGGCCTGATCGTTCCCTTCCTCGTCGATGGCTTTGGCGTTTTCCTGATGCGCCAGTACATGCTCTCGATCCCCAAGGACCTCATCGATTCGGCGCGCATCGACGGTGCTTCCGAGCTGCGCATTTTCTGGATGATCGTGCTGCCGCTGTGCAAACCCGCGCTCGTCGCGCTCGCGGTCTTCACTTTCCGCGAAGCCTGGGACATGTACATCTGGCCACTCATCATCATCACCAAGGACGCGCTGCGCACGCTGCCGCTTGGCATCTCGCTCTTCATGAGCAGCTACGGGACTTCGTGGGACCAGCTGATGGCGATCGCGGTGCTCGGCACGCTGCCGATGATTCTTCTCTTCTTCTTCCTGCAGCGCGCCTTCATCCAGGGCATCGCGGCAACCGGTCTGAAAGAGTAAGCATGGCTGACTCGATGCTCGCCGTCGTCATCGCCGCCTACGGCGGATCGCTCGCCGCCGTGCGGCGCCCGCTGCCGCGCCCGGCTTTCGGCGAAGTGCTCGTGAAAGTGCGGGCGAGCGGACTTTGCAGCACCGACCTGCACCTTCTTTCGGGCCGCATGCCGCTCGGGCAGCTGCCGCGCATCGTCGGCCACGAGCTTGCCGGCGACATCGCCGAACTCGGCGCCGGCGTTGCCGGCTGGCGCGTCGGCGAACGCGTCACCGCGGCGATCGACGTCACCTGCGGCCGCTGCCGTTTTTGTCTTGGCGGCAAGACGCAGCTGTGCCGAACGATGCAGCGCATCGGTTTTGAACGCGACGGCGGTCACAGCGAATACGTCGCGGTGCCGGCGACCAACCTCGTCGCGCTGCCGCCGGCGATTTCGTACGAAGCGGCGGCGATTCTTCCTGACGCGATCGCCTGCATGTACCACAGCCTGATCGCCCAGGGCGGCGTCGGCATCGGCCAGCGCGTGCTCATCCTCGGCGCCGGCGGGCTCGGCATCCACGGCGTGCAGATCGCCAAAAGCGCGGGCGCCCTCGTCATGGCGACGAGCCGCCAGACGCAGCGGCTCGCGCTTGCTGAAGCCCACGGCGCGATCGCGGTGAATCCCGGCAAAGAGTCGCTCGCGGCGGCGGTCGCCGCTTTCACCGACGGCGAAGGCGTCGACGTCGTCGTCGACAACATCGGCACGCGCGCGAGCGTGCGCGAAGGCCTCTTGCTGCTGCGGCCCGGCGGCAAGCTTCTCATCGTCGCGTATCAGGACGAGAGCTTCGAGCTGCCTTCGCTGCCGCTCTTCAAGACCGAGCTCGAAGTCATCGGCTGCCGCGGCAGCACCAAGCAGGACCTGATCGACGTCGTCCGCCTCGTGCAGTCGGGGCAGGTGACGCCGATCCTCGGCGCCTCGTATGCGCTCGGCGAGATCGGCGCAGCGGTCGAGCGGCTGAGCGCCGGCGAGGTCGTCGGCCGCATCTGGCTCGCGCGCGACTGACACGAAAAAAATTTTTGACGAGCGGTTCACCCATTCCAACCATTCAACCATTCAAACTTCAAGCCAAGGGGAAGCGACGATGAATCCCGTTCTGCCCGAGAAAATGCAAGCGCTGGTGCTGACTTCGCCCGGAGAATTCGAGATCCAGGAGCTTGCCGTACCGAAGCCCGGCGTCGCCGAAGTCCTTTGCAAGGTACGCGCGGTGGCGATCTGCGGCAGCGACCCCGAGATCGTGCGCGGCGGACTTGCCGGCATCTGGCCGCCGGCCTACCCCTTCACCCCGGGACACGAATGGGCGGGCGAAGTCGTCGCCGTTGGCCCCGACGCGATCGGCTTTGCGCCCGGCGACCGCGTCGCCGGCGAAGCGCACAAGGGCTGCGGGCATTGCCGCAACTGCCTCAACGGGCGCTACACGCTGTGCCTCAATTACGGCCGCCCGGAAAGCGGCCACCGGCATTACGGCTTCATTTCGCCCGGCGCCTACGCGCAGTACAACGTCTATTCGATCAAGAGCGTGAAGAAGCTGCCCGCGAGCGTGAGCTTTCGCGAAGGCGCGCTCGTCGACACGGCGGGTGTCACGCTGCACGGAATGGAGCTTTCCGGGATCACCCCCGGCGGCACCGTCGTCGTCATCGGCCCGGGGCCGATCGGCCTCATCGCCATGCGTTACGCCAGGCTCCTCGGTGCGGCCAGGGTGATCATGGTCGGCCGCGGCTCGAGGCTCCAGAAGGCGATCGAAATCGGCGCCGACCTTGCGATCGACTTCACCAAGGAAGACCCGATCGCCGCCGTGCGCCGTGCGACCGGTGGCGACGGCGTCGATGAAGCGATCGAGTGCTCGGGCGCCGAAGGCACTTTCGCGCAATGTGTGCGCATGGTGCGAAAGGGCGGCAGCGTCGTGCTCATGGGCGTTCCGCCCGACAGCGTCGAAGAGAAGCTGCCGTACAAATACATCGTGCATAACGAGATCGCGATCTACGGTTCGCGCGCCAATCCGAACGTCTCGTGGAAGATCATCGAGGCAATCGCCGCCGGCCGTCTGCAGGTCGCCGATCTCATCAGCCACGTATTCCCGCTCGTCGATTTCAAGCTCGCGCTCGACACCTTCGTCGAGCGTCGCGACGGCGCCGTGAAAGTCGTGATCGAGCCGAACGGTCCTGAAGCCGGGCGCTGAGGCAAAAGGGAAGACTCGCCATGAAGCACGAGCAATTCATTTACGTCGGCACCTATACCGAGCCGATCCGTTTTGGCACCGGCAAGATCCTCGAAGGCAAGGGCGAGGGGATCTACCGCTACCGCTTCGATCCAGCGACGGGCGCGCTCGAAGCCGCCGGTGTGACCAAGGGCATCACGAATCCCTCGTATCTCGCTTTCGATCCGACGCGGCGCTTCCTCTACGCGGTGAATGAACTCAAGACCTGGCAGGAAAAACCGACCGGGACCGTCAGCGCTTTTGCGATCGACGCGACCTCGGGCGGGCTCGCTTTCCTCAACCTGCAAATGACGCACGGCACCGATCCCTGCCACGTCGATGTCGCTTCCGACGGCCGCCACGTCTTCGTCGCCAACTTCATGAGCGGCAGCGTCTGCGTGCTGCCGGTCGCCGAGGACGGCAGCCTCGCGCCGGCGTCCGACTTCATCCAGCACCTGGGCTCGAGCATCGATCCGAACCGCCAGAAAGGGCCGCACGCGCATTCGGTGATTTTCGACCCGGCCGAGCGCTACGCCTTCGTCCCCGACTTGGGGCTCGACAAGCTTGCCGCCTACGTTTTCGACGGCCGGCGCGGCAAGTTCGAGCGCCACGAGCGCGCCTGGTTCAAGGCGCTGCCGGGCGCCGGGCCGCGCCATCTTGCATTCAGGCCCTGCGGCCGCTACGCCTATCTCATCAACGAGCTCGACTCGACGCTCACCGCGCTCGCCTACGACGCGCTGCACGGCAGTTTCTGCGAGCTTCAGACGGTGCCGACGCTGCCCGCCGGCTTTACCGGCCAGAGCACCTGCGCCGACGTCCATGTCTCGCCCGACGGCCGCTTCGTGTATGCGTCGAACCGCGGTCACGACAGCATCGTCGCCTACGGCATCGATGCGGCGAGCGGGCATCTTTCCTTCGTCGGCCACTGCCCGAGCGGCGGCGCGACGCCGCGCAATTTTGCGATCGATCCCTCGGGCAGCTTCGTCCTCGCGGCGAACCAGGACAGCGACACGATCGTGAGCCTGCGCATTGACCGCGAGAGCGGCGCCCTGCTGCCGACCGGACAGGTCACGCAGGTACCGACGCCCGTCTGCGTCAGGTTTCTTTGAAGTAGGCATCAGCCGCAGCATTCCGTTTTCAAACGATGAAGGAGAACGCCAAATGAAACTGCTATCGAGAGTATTGCCGCTCGTTGCCGCCCTGTGCTTCGGGCTGTCGACAGCGAGTCTTGCCGCCGACGAAAAGCCGATCAAGCTCAAGCTCGCTTCGGTCTCCGCGCCGTCGGGCCAGGTGCTCGACAGCGACGGCGTGCAATGGTGGATGGACAAGGTCACCGAGCGCACCAAGGGCCGCGTAACCTTCGAAACCTTCTGGGGTTCCTCGCTCGCAGCTCCGATCGCCCACCTCGACATCCTGCAGAAAGGCATGGTCGACATCATCCTCGGCTGCCGCATCTACACGCCGGGCAAGACGCCGCTCGGGCCCTACCACTACGTGATTCCCTTCGGTCCGACCGACATGAACCTCGTCAACAAGGCGACGCGCCAGGTCTATGAGGAAATCCCGGCTTTCCGCGAAGAGCTCGCGAAGCAGAACGCGGTGCTCATCGCCAACTTCGTGACCATGCCCTACGACGTGATCAGCAAGGCGCCGGTGGCGACGCTCGCCGACATGAAGGGCAAGAAGATCGGCCTCATCGGCCAGTACTTCGGCCGCTGGGCGAAAGCCGCCGGGCTCGTCCCCGTCGTCGCGCCGATGACCGAGCGCTACAACCTGCTGCAGTCGGGCGTCACCGAAATGGACTTTCACCCGATCACGCACATGAACGCTTTCAAGGTCCAGGAACTCGCGCGCAACTACAGCAAGGTGCAGGCGATGATCGGCGCGCCCTGGGACCTTCTCTTCAACCTCGAGAAGTTCAAGTCGCTGCCGTCCGACGTCCAGAAGATCATGCTCGATACCGGCAAGGAAGCCGAAATCGCGATGGCCAAGGAACTCGCGCCGAAGTGGCAGGAAAAGATCCTGGCCGCATGGAAAGCGCAAGGCGTCAATTTCTCCGAGTTCCCCGCCGCCGAGCGCGCCAAGTGGGCGGCGATGATCGAGGACATCCCGAGCGAATGGGCGGCCGACATGGAGCAGAAGGGCCTGCCGGGCTGGCAGATCATGACGCGCTACCAGGAAATCACGAGCGAGCTCGGTTACCAGTGGCCGCGCAAGTGGGCGGTCAAGAAGTAAGCCTGCAGCAAAGACCGGCCTTCCGGCGCAAGCCGGAGGCTTAGACGTTATCCATCGGCGTTCCGGCGCAAGCCGGACGCCGCTG
Organism: uncultured Propionivibrio sp.; assembly: GCA_964485725.1. Lineage (GTDB taxonomy): Bacteria > Pseudomonadota > Gammaproteobacteria > Burkholderiales > Rhodocyclaceae > Propionivibrio. The sequence goes on from CAZALA010000023.1 coordinate 6,313, forward strand.
CCGAGTATCCACATCCCCTTGCAGGAGCCAGCATGATGCAGCGCTACGTTCTCAAACTCGCCGACGGGCGCAACGAACCGATCAGGGACCTCGACGGCGCGTCGCGAACCATCCTCGTTGACGAAGAGACCGTCGGCGCCGGCGAAATCACTTTCGGCCACAGCCGCTTCGCGCCGCGGACTTCGGTGCACCGCAAGCATACGCACCGGGAGGCCGAGGAAATCATGTACATCCTCTCCGGCCGTGGGCTGAGCGGCGTCAATGACAGCGAGACCGTCGTCGTCGCCGGCGATACGGTATGGGTCCCCAAGGGCGCCGTGCACTGGTTCTCCAACCCCTTCGACGAGCCCTGCGAATTCGTTTTCATCTATACGAAGAGCTCGCTTGCCAAGGCGGCGTACGAAGTCTGCGCCGGGGATCCCGCAAATGAATGAGCAGCATCCGCTCGCGCGCGGGCTGCGCTTCTTGCGTCTCGTCTGCGCCGGGGTTTCGGCGCTCTCGCTGCTGGCGCTGACGCTGATGATCGTCGCCGACACTTTTTTCCGCTACGTTTTCTCGGCGCCTTTTCCGGCTTCGGTCGAAATCAGCCAGCTGATCCAGCCCTACGTCGTTTTCCTGCCGCTCGCCTTCGCACTCGCGAGCGACAGCCACGTCCGCGTGACGCTCGTCTCCGGCCGGCTCAGCCCCGGCGCAAAGAAAGCGGCGGCGGCTTTTGCTTACCTCGTCGGCCTCGTTTTCTTCTCGGTCATGGCGGCGATGAGCGGGCTCAATTTCTGGGAATCGTACGCGATCAATGAAACGATGCTCGCGGCGATCAAGCTCTACTGGTGGATCGGCAAGCTCGCGATGCCGCTCGGCACGACGATGATGGCGATCGAATGCGCCTACCAGCTGCTGCGGGTCTTCTGCGAGCCGCACGCAGCGTCGAACGCAGCGCCGCAAGGGGGTCGCTAGCATGGATTTCTTCACCATCGGCCTCATCGGCATCGCCTGCCTCGTCGTCTTTCTCCTGCTCGGCGTGCACATCGGCGTTGCGCTCGGCGCCGTCGGTCTCGCCGGCTCGATGGCTCTCGTCGGCGTCAAACCCGCGCTCTGGGGCGCGATGAACGTCTTCTACAGCCAGGTCGCTTCGTACGCGCTGATCACGGTGCCGCTCTTCATCGCGATGGGCTATCTTGCGACCGCGGGCAACTTGAGCAAGAACATCTTCAACGCGCTCAACCACTGGATCGGCGGGCTCAGGGGCGGCGTCGGCATCGCCACCGTCGCAAGCTGCACGCTCTTCGGAACGATTTGCGGTTCGTCGATCGTCACTTCGTCGGTCTTCTCGATCATCGCCGCGCCCGAGATGCGCCAGCAGGGTTACGACAAATCGCTCGCCTACGGCATCTGCGCGGCTTCCGGGCTGATCGGCATGCTTATTCCGCCGAGCATCCTGATGGTCGTGTACGGCATCCTTTCCGGCGATTCGGTCGGCAAGCTCTTGATCGCCGGCATTTCGCCCGGGCTCGTCCTCGCGCTTTTCTACGCCGTGACGATTTATGCGCTGGCGCGCCTGCGCCCCGATCTCGTGCGCGAAAAAAGCCGCGAGCACTTCAGCTGGCAGCAGAAAATGCAAGGCCTGCGCGACCTCTGGCCGGTCGCCGTCGTCATCCTGATCACCTTCGGCGGCATTTTCGGCGGTGTCTTTTCGCCGACCGAAGCGGGCGCGATCACGACCTTCATCGTCCTCGTCCTGCTCATCCTGATCGACCGCAAGAAGAGCTTTGCCCACATCGTCGAGGCCTTCAAGGAGACCGCGCGCACTTCGGCGATGATTTTCCTGATCTTCGGCGGCGCCGCGATCTTCTCGCAGTTCCTCATCCTTTCGGGGATCGCGAGCCGCACGGTCGAGCTCATCATCGCGATGAATCTCTCGGTGATCGGCTTCCTCTGCGTCGTCGCCGCCGTCTACCTCGTCCTCGGCTGCTTCCTCGACTCGATCTCGATGCTGACGATCACGATCCCGCTCCTGCATCCGGTGCTTGGCCGCATGGGAATCGACCCGATCTACTACGCGGTCGTCGTCATCGTCGCCATCGAGATCGGCATGATCACGCCGCCGGTCGGCCTCTGCGTCTATGCGGCCAAAGCCGTCGCCGAAAAGGACGTGAGCCTCGAAGACATTTTCCGCGGCACGCTGCCCTTCTTCATCGTCTCGATGGCAGCGCTCCTCATTTTCATCCTCTATCCGCCGCTATCGACTTATCTGCCCTCGAAGATGTTCAGCTGGTAAGGAGATTGAGCGGCAATATCACAGCCTGGGAGGGATCACGATGTCGCATTTCTTCAAGTGGGACGAGATTGTCGAGGACCGTGAAGCGGGGCCGACGCTGCCGGCCGGGATGAGCCGTCGGGGGATTGTTCTCGGCGAGTTGATGCTCGGGCTGCATGGCGCGGCGGCAGGGCTCAGGGCCGAGCCGCACAGCCATCCCAACGACCAGATCGCGGTCATGCTGGCGGGCCGGATGCTGATGGAGATCGACGGCGAAGTGCGAATAATGGGTCCCGGCGAATTCGCCTACGTTCCGAAGAACACCGTGCATAGAATCGAGACGCTCGACGAGGAGGCCCTCGTTCTCGACGTCTTCGCGCCCTTCCGCGAAGACATCGCGCGACGCCTCGCCCAACTCACGGCGGAAGCGGGTTCCGGCGCCTGAACAATTGAACCGAAGGGCCCAGTTCGTAAGCTGCCGGGACGAGTCTTGCTTCACAGCCTTCTGGCGAGCGTGGTGCGAGGATAGGGTCCTAAGTATTCAACCTGAGCAGCGATTGGCCGTCGCTTTCTCGGCTCTCGCGTTGGGGCCGCCGTTTTGGCCCGTCCTTGACATACCTTTTGTGGTATATGCATAATTAGGCATGTGGCAGATCGAAGAGCACCGTCGCGTCGATAAGCAACTTTCCGGCTCGGTTCCCATCGAGATCCTGAAACGTTACGAGAAATGGAAAGACATTGCCCGGCTATCCGGCCCACAAGGATTGCGAGCTATCAAGGGGTTTCACGACGAAGGGCTCTCCGGTGAGTGGAAGGGCCATCGCTCTTCCAGGCTCGGGCTTCAATGGCGGGTAATCTATCGTGTTGTCGCCCAGGTGCTGCAGATTCAAGTTGTACACGTCACCGCCCATGATTACAGGAGGCCATGAAATGAAGGAGTTTCGTCCGGCGAAGAAGCGAGTCGAGGTCTCGGTGGGCGAGTCTGTCCGAATTCTGCGCGAACTCCAAGAGTTGAGCCAGAATCAACTCTCCGAGCTCACGGGCATTCCTCAAGCGACCATTTCCGCCATCGAGAACGGTCGCGTTAACCTGGGCATCGAGCGTGCCAAGGTTTTGGCGCGCGCTCTCAATTGCCATCCCGCAGTCCTCGTATTTCCGGGTTGGGAGACTCCGCTTGAGCACGCTGCGTAAGCTTTCCAAAGTCCGCTTTGCAATTGTTGAAGGTCCGCAAAGGGTCGGGGGCACGCGTTAATGAATTTGGAAACTGGTGATGCAGTGGAGACCGACGCCGAACAGGCGGCCGCTCTCCGGACCTCCGCGGCGGCACGGCAAGCCTGTCTTCTACCTTTGGCTTCAAAACCGACGGAACGGGCGACCATCAGTCTTTGCACTTGGAGCGAAAACCAGGGAACTGACCGCAGTACTGACCCCCGCTGAGGAGGGTGGTTATGTGGCGCTCAATCCGGAGACCGGCACGACCACGCAAGGTGAGACGGTTGAGGAGGCTATCGCCAACCTTCAGGAGGCCACGGCGCTTTACTTGTCCGAGTTTCCAATGTCCATGGCAGGCCACCCGCTGGTAACGACGTTCAGCATTCCCACGCGTGCCTAAACTGCAGCGCGTCTCTGGAGCCGCTGTCGTGCGCGCCCTTGAACGTCTCAGCCATATTCGCTGTACAGCGAATTTTCGTCGCCGCAGGCCTCGGCGTCGCGCTCTTTATCGCGCCCTCAGTGCAGCACGAGGCGGCGCAGCCAGGCGAGCAGCGCGGCGGGCAGGCGCTCGGGCTCGCGCAGGAGCGCGTAGTGGTGCGCGCCGAAGATGCGCGCGAGGTAGCTTGACGCCGAGCGGTCTATCGTCAGGCAGAACGCGCTGATTCCCTGCAGCCTCGCCTCGACGACCGCCTGGCGCAGGTCCTCGACGCCGTAGCGGCCTTCGTAGTGGTCGTCGTCGTTCGGCTTGCCGTCGGAGAGCAAGAGCAGCAGGCGATGGCGCACCGATTGCTGCATCAGCCCGGCTGATGCATGGCGCAGCGCGGCGCCGGCGCGCGTGTAGTGCTCGGGTTCGAGCCCGGCGATGCGCAGGGCGACCGCTTCGGAGTAGGGCTCGTCGAAGCGCTTGAGTTCGCGCACGGTGACGCGCTGCGCGCCCTGGCCTGAAAAGCCGAGTACGCAGTAGGCTTCGCGCAGGCCTTCGAGCGCCAGGCAGACGAGGAGCAGCGCTTCGCGCTCGACGTCGATGACGCGCCGGCCGGCGCTGACCCAGCTGTCGGTCGAGCCGCTGATGTCGACGAGCAGCGTGATCGCGAGCGAGCGGCGCGCCGGCCGGCTCGTGCGGTACACCGCCTGCGACAGTGGCAGGCCGGCGGCGAAATCGGCGCGCGCTTCGACGAGCGCTTCAAGATCGATCTCGTCGCCGTCGAGCTGGCGCCTGAGCTCGCTGCGCTCGGCTTTGAGCAGTTCGAAGCCGCGGCGGACGCTCGCGAGCAGCGCGCGGTGTTCTTCGAGCGTCGCGCGCACCCACGCCGGATCGCCGCAGACCGCCGGTTCGACATGGACGCGCGCGCCGATCTGGCGGTAGCCGGCGGCCGAAAAATCCCATTCGGGGTAGTCAAATACGCCGCTGCCGGCGGCCTTTTCTGCAAGCGCTTGCCCGGCACGGCGCGCCGGCGCTTCGGGCGCTTCTTCGGCGAGCAGGATCTCGCTCGCCTGTCCGGGCGTCGCGATCTGCCGCGCCTCGGCCAGGTCCGAGAGGTCCTCGGCAAAATCCTCGGCCGCCGTATCGACGTCGCGGTCGGTCGGGCGCTGCAGCCCATACGCGTCGGCGGCGGTCTCGTGCGGCTGCGAAGTTTGCACCATCCAGGCGCCGGGCTTGGTGTCGTCTTCGCCGTCGGCTGCCTCGCGCACGCGTGGCGTGCGCGTCAAGCGGGCGCTCTTCGCCGCGCGAGCGGCGGCTTCGGGCGGCTCGCCGACGACGCGGGCGGGCGCGTTTGCTGCCGTCGGGGTGCGCAGTTCTCCGGTCCACAAGTCTTTCAACAGTGGGCCGGCGGCGCCTGCGGCGGCCAGCGTCGCAGCCCAGTCGCGCGCGCGCGAGGCCGATTGGTCTGGGCTGTGCTGCGGCGCCGCGGCGGGGTCGCGCGCCATCTGTTCGCGCAAGGCCTCTTCAAGCGCGCGCCGCGGCGCCGGAAAGTCGGCAAGCGGCGGCCGCGCGGCGAGCGCGCGCTCGCGCAGCGCGCGCAGCGGTTCTTTGAGGCCGGGCAGCGCGCGCACGAGGTCGGCGTCGGCGGCATCGGCCTCGAGCAGAAGGACGAGCTCGCGCTCGAGAGGAGTCTGCGCTTGCGCCCAGAGAACGGCGCCGCCGCGCTGCGCCCGCATCGCCTGCTGCAGCGCGAGCAGCCGGTAGGTTTCAGCGGCGAGGTCTTCGTTAACGAGGCCGAGCGCGGCAGGCAGCCAGATCTGCGCGCCATCGGTCGCAGGCAGCGCGAAGCGCACGCGCGGTCCCTGGCGCGACTTTGCGAAGCGCGCGAGGAGGTTGTCGGGCGCCGGCGGCTGCGCGGCGCGCAGCGGCCAGCCGCGCGCGAAGACCGCGACGAGGAGGAGGTCGATGCGCTGCGCGAAGTCGGCGAGCCGCCAGGCGCGCGGCGTGCTCGTTGGTCGCGGCGAGGGCCGCTGCCGGCGCCAGAGCGCCTGCACATAGGTGGTCGCATGGCGGGCGACGTCGGTGATGACGTCTTCGGCTTCGGCCATCGTCGGCGGGCGGGCGCGCGGTCAGGGGAAACTGGCGGCAACGAGGTCGCGCATCGCGCCGACGAGCGCCGCGTCGTCGGAGAGCGGCGCGACGATCGCCGCGCAGCAGGCGTCACGCTCGCCGACGCCGCTGACGATCAGCTGCGCCGCCGAGATCAGCAGGCGCGTGCCCGGCACTTCGGCAAGACCGCGGTCGTGCAGTTCGCGCAGGCGCCGGCCGAGGCCGACGAGCGCGCGCGCCGCCGGCGCATCGACGCCGCTCTCGTGCACGATGATCGCCGCTTCGTGCTCGGCCGAGGGGAAGTCGAAGTCGAGCGCGACGAAGCGCTGCCGCGTGCTCGGTTTGAGATCCTTCAGCATGCGCTGGTAGCCGGGGTTGTACGAGATGACGAGCTGGAAGCCTGGCGCGGCGTGCAGGGTTTCGCCGGTCTTGTCGATCGGCAGCATGCGCCGGTAGTCGGAGAGCGAGTGCAGGACGACGACGGTGTCCTGACGCGCCTCGACGACTTCGTCAAGATAACAGAGCGCGCCCTCGCGCACCGCGCGCGTCAGCGGCCCGTCCTGCCAGACCGTCGCGTCGTGGCGGACGAGGAAGCGGCCGACGAGGTCGCTCGCCGTCAGGTCGTCGTGGCAGGAAATGGTGACGAGCGGCCGGCCGAGCCGCCAGGCCATGTGTTCGACGAAGCGCGTCTTGCCGACGCCGGTCGGGCCCTTGAGCATCACCGCGAGGCCGCGCGAGTGGCAGCGCTCGAAGACCTCGATCTCGCGGCCGGTGGCGAGGTAGTAGGGTTCGGGCCGCGGCGCCAAGGCGAGGACGGCCTCAGGCATGCGCGGTCCGCACCGCGTCGGCCTCGCCCGGATCGGCCGCGGTTTCGGGCAGGAAGCGCGGCGCGTAGCGGAAGAAGTCGATGGCAAAGAGCGCGACGCCGAGCGCGAAGAGGCCGCCGGTGGCGACCAGCATCAGGAAGTGCACCTGGATCTTGAGCTGGGCGTCGAGGTAGCCGAGGCCCATGATGCGCTCTAGGTAGACCTGGCCGATGCCGGCGGTGGCGAACGAGAGCGTCATCCCGAACATGCCGGTCAGCTGCGTCCAGAACGCCCAGTAGCCCAGCGAGGTGCCGCGCTCGGGGCGGCCCGGCTGCAGCGCCGGCAGCGCGTAGGTGATCATCGCCAGGACGATCATCGCGTAGGCGCCGTAGAACGCCGCGTGGCCGTGCATCGCGGTGATCAGCGTGCCGTGCGTCCACTTATTGACTTCGGGGAAGGTGTGCGCGAAGCCCAGAAGGCCCGCGCCGAACAGCGTGTAGATCGCCGAACCCATCGTCCAGTGCAGCGCCAGCGTGTTCGGGTGCTGCATCCCCGAGCGGCGCATCGCGCTGTAGGCGTAGATCGCCATGCCGACGAGCGCGACCGGTTCGAGCGCGCTGAAAATGCCGCCGATCGGCAGCCAGTAGCGTGGCACGCCGACCCAGTAATAATGGTGCGCGGTGCCGAGGATGCCGGCGATGAAGACGAGGCCGACGATGACGTACAGCCATTTCTCCATGACCTCGCGGTCGGCGCCCGAGAGGCGGATCAGCAGGTAGGCGAGAAAGCCGCCCTGGATCATTTCCCAGACGCCCTCGACCCAGAGGTGGATCGTCCACCAGCGGTAGAAGATCGACACCGTGTAGTTGTCGAAGGGCAGCAGCGCTGGCAGGTAAAGGACGGCGGCGCTCGCCAGGCCCAGGAGCAGCACGGCTTCGGGCGTCGTGTAGCGCTTGACCCGCCAGATCGTCATGCCGACGTTGTAGAGGAACATCAGCATGACGACGACGATCGCGAGTTTCACGTAGAGCGGCTGCTCGAGCAGCTTGTTGCCCGTGCCGTAGCGGAAGAGGTAACCGACGACCGCGGCGACGCCGGCGGTCACAAAAATGCCGAGTTGCCAGTAGGCGAGCCTGGTGCTGTAGATTTCGCTGCGCGACTCCTCGGGGACCATCCAGTAGGTGGCACCCATGAAGCCCGTCAGCACCCAGACGATCAGGAGGTTGGTGTGGATGACCTTGGTCACGTCGAAGGGCAGGAGGTAGAGCAGCGGGTCGGGGCCGAGGTATTTGGCCGCCGAGAGCAGGCCGAAAACGACCTGCAGGCCGAAGAGCAGCATGGCGACGGCAAAATACCAGTAGGCGATCGATTGACTCTTGTAGCGCATGGCGACTGTCTTTCTCGAAGAGGCTACTTGAGCGTCGCGAGGTAGGCGACGAGCTGGTCGATTTGCTCGGGTTTCAGGCTCTCGCCGTAAGTCGGCGGCATGAACGAGACGCCGCCGGCGCCGTAATTTCCACCCGCAGCGATATGCGCGCTCGGCTCGAGCACGGCTTCGCGCAGATAGGCCGGCACGTCCTTGGCCTTGCCCTTGTAGTCGGGCGCAGCGAGCGTTTGCGCGGCGCGAGCGGCGGCGCCGGCGAGCGAAGGGCCGACCATGGCGACGCCGGCGACGATCGAGTGGCAGGCCGAGCACGCCGGCTGCGCGCTGCGAAAAACGTTCTCGCCGAGCGCGATCGGGTTGTTGCCGGCCTCGACCGGGCGCGCGCCGGGTGGCGCGGCGCCGAGACCTGTCGCCGCCTGCTGCGCCGCCGCGGCGGCCTCGGGCGGCCGGTCGCTGCCCGGGAAGGTCGCGCCGGTGACGAGGAGGGGCCTCGGCGGCCAGCCGGCGTTATCGACCTTGCTGACCCAGTCGAGGAAGGCGATCAGGTCGGTGATGTCGGTGTCCGACAGGTTCTGCTTCGGCATCAGCCGCCGATGCTTCTTCTCGTCGTAGAACTGCGAGGGGTCGCGCATGTAGGCCTTCAGATAGGCCTCGCCGCGGTGCTGCGTGATTTTCGTCAGGTCGGGCGCGTAGTACGCGCCTTCGCCGAACAGCGTGTGGCAGTTGATGCAGTTGTTGGCGTGCCAGACGTCCTTGCCGCGCTTGACTTCGGCGGTGATGTTCTGAGATTGCGTCAATTTCGGAAACTGGCGGTGGCTGTCGATGGTCAGGCCGATGAAGACGAGCGCGGAGATTGCCGTCGCGCCGATCGCGAAAGCCCGGGTCTGGCGCTTGTTCATACGCTGATCCCGCCCCAGTTCTGGAGGACGATCCAGGCGGTCCAGCCGGCCGAGGCGAGGAGCAGGGCGAGGACCAGCCAGTTGATTGCGGCGAGCAGCCTGACGGCGGCGGAAGCTTCGGGGTCGTGCATGGCGTCTCGTTTCCTGGGGCTCCGTCGGATACGTACGACTGCGGCGCCTGCCCCGAGTTCCGGCCGATCGGCGGCGGTGACGAGCGAAGCGTCGGCGCCGGCCGCCACGCCGCTGGGCATTGCGCTCGTCGAGGAGCTCCCCGACGTTCTGCGCGCCCTGACGTTGCCTGAAGTGGGGTTCGTCCGGTGGCCCGGTGATAAACTCCAAAGGCCAGCTGGCAGGTCTGAATCGGGGGACTTACCGTTACCAGAATCAGTGCCTTGGTCTTCCAGGATCCTTCCTGCAAGCTTATCTGACTGGCGGCTGACGATAGCTCGGAAGATCAGCCGTAAGCTGTCTTCGCATTGTGGTGTCCAGCTAACATACAAGGGTAACCCTCACTCAAGTCAGAGATAATCGTTACCTTCACCAACTCGCAAGGATTAAGCATGCCGCGCTCATTCTCGAATACCACGACAATCGTCACCGGAGGGGGAACAGGCATCGGCCGGTCGATCAGCCTATCCCTGGCCGAGAGGGGAAGTGCTGTTGCAGTCGTCTATTCCCACAGCAAAGACGATGCACTGACGACGGTTGCTGACATCGAGAAGAACGGAGGGCGAGCCGTTGCCATAAAAGCCGATGTGGCGAACGTCTCCGAAGTGGAGGAAATGGTAAAGAACGTGGCCTCCCTATTCGGAGGCGTCAACTACCTTGTCAACAATGCCGGAATCACGAGGCAACTTCGCTTTGATGACCTCGACGCCATCACCGATGACATCTGGGATGCGTTATTTTCCGTCAATGTCAAGGGAACCTTTTTATGCAGCCGCGCAGCGGCGAGGTACATGATGGCGCTTCCCGGCAGTGCCATCGTCAATGTGGGAAGCATTGCCGGGGAAACTGGCTACGGATCTTCTCTTCCTTACGCGGTATCCAAATCCGCGACTCATGGACTGACCAAATCGTTGGCGCGGGCTCTCGCGCCTCACATTCGAGTCAACTGTGTTGCGCCCGGAGCCGTTTTGACAAGATGGTGGGCCGGTAACGAGGAAAAGATGATGCATCTTTCAGGCAATTTGCCCTTGAAGCGCACCTCGACCCCGGCGGACATCGCCGAGATCGTATTGATGCTTCTTCACGCTGAGTCGATGACGGGGCAAATCATTAAAGCCGAAAATGGGCAAACACTTTAGGTCGCACCCTAAGCTCTCATTCCGCCGGGCCTGTGCGAAAAGCCGCGCAGGCCGTTGAATTCAGACGTTTGGGGCGTCCGCTTTTCCAAAACGCAACGCCATCGCTCAGCGCTGGAAGGGGAGGCTTTGCGAGCCCTGCTTTTGCCTATCCTTGCTGCGCTTGCCGCACGTAAACGCACGGCGCTATCCTTAGGCCATTGCTCACCTGAAAAGCGCTTGAAGGCAGCCGCTGAGTCAGTGCCTCGGCGTCTTCGTCAGATGCTCCCCACTCATAAGGTGACGACCGCCGTCGAGGCGCGAAGAAAACTGCGGTCCGACGGGTACTGGCAAGGTCATCTCGCGGCATGCTTGCCGCGGCGCGGATGGCCGCGGCATGGCCTTACGGGCGCTGCGAGATCGCCGCGCCGGCGTTGCGTTCGAGCCTGAGCGCGCCGGCGGCGACGAGGATCATCAGCGTGCCGATCGCGAACCAGGCGTAGCGAAAATCGGCAAGCTCAAGCGCCGGCACCGCGCGCAGCGTCTGCGAGATGCCGAGCGCGAAAGCCGCGAAGGCGACGCCCAGGCTCATCGCTACCTGCTGCAGCATCGTCGCCAGCGCGCTCGCGCCGAAGCGCTGCTCGGCGCTGATGTCGGCGAAGGCGAGCGTCGTCACCGTCGTGAAGTTCATCGATCGCGTCATCCCGGCGACGAAGAGAATGCCGTAAATGACGACGACCGGCAGCTCGGGCCTGAGCATGCCGCAGGCAAAGAGCGTCGCCGCGCAGAGCGCAGCGTTCGTCGTCAGCACGCGCCGGAAGCCGAAGCGGCGCAGAATCGGCGTCGTCGCGCTTTTCATCGCGAGGTTGCCGGCCATATAGACGAGGACCATGACGCCCGCCTGCTGCGGCGAGTAGCCGAAAGCGATCTGGAACATCAGCGGCAGCAGAAAAGGCGAGGCGTTGATCGCGACGCGCGAGAGAAAACCGAAGCTGACGACGGCGAGCCTGAAGGTCGGCACGGCGACGGCGCGCAGGTCGAGCATCGGCGCGGCGCTGCGGCGCGCGTGCCGGATCGCGGCGGCGCCGGTGACGAGGCCGAAGGCGACGAGCGCGAGTGGCACGAGCGTCGATTGGCCGAGCCCGCCGAGCCGCGCGAGGCCTTCGACGAGGCAGGCGAGCGAGAGGCCGGTCAGGACGAAACCCGTGCTGTCGAAGCGCGCCGGTGCTTTTCTCTCGCGCTGCGGAATGTTGCGCAGAACGAGCCAGACGCCGATCAGCCCGAGCGGCACGTTGATCAGGAAAATCCAGCGCCAGGAGACGTGCGTGACGATGATGCCGCCGAGGAGCGGGCCGATCACCGGGGCGATCAGCGCCGGCCAGACGATCGTCGCGATCGCTTCGATCGTGCGTTCCTTCGGCGTTTCGCTTAAGACCACGAAGCGCCCGACCGGCGACATGAAAGCTGCGGCCGCGCCCTGCAGGATGCGCGCGCCGATCAGCGCCCACAGCGTCGGCGCCAGGCCGCAGAGCAGCGAGGCCAGCGTGAACACGCCGACGGCGCTTGCAAAGACCTTGCGCGCGCCGAAACGCTCGCCGCACCAGCCGGCGGCCGAAACGAAAACCGCCATCGCGACAAGGTAGGCGGTGACGCTGGCGCTGACGCCAAGCGCGCTCGTTCCGAAAGCGGCGCCTATCGTCGGCAGGGCGGTGACGATGATCGACGCGTCGAGCGTCTCCATGAAGAAAGCCGCGGCGACGGTCAGCGCGACCGTTCGCGACTGCTTCTCGCTGAGCGGGGCGCCGGGCCCGGTGGGCGACTGGCTCATGCTCTTGCGGCGGCGTGGGCGCGGCCGCAAGCGCGTCGCGGCCTGGTGAGGGTCGGGTTCATTGCGCCATTATCCCTTGCCCTGGCCGCTTGCAGCGCTGCCGGCGCAGGCAGGCCGAAAAAAACGCGCATTTTTTGCGTTTAGGGCGGTCAAAGCTGCCGATCGGCCGCGCCTGTCCGAAAAATCTTTCCGAAAAATAACTCCGACCCGATCAGGCGTTCAAGCCTGCAACTTTTCGGCTTTTCAAACGTTTAAGGACTTTAGCGATTTTCCGCTTTTCTGACTGACCCCGACGGTGCCCGATGACTGCAGATTCCCGTGAGCCACCTCGACCACCGATGCGCCAGGGCGCCCGCGTATCCGTCGCGCGGGCGCTCGCCGCCGCCGCCGCGCCTGCCGAGCCCGTGGAGCTGTCCAGGCTCTCGCCTTCCGGATTGCCTCTAGCGCTCGCGGCGATTGGCGACGCGATCATCGCTATCGACCATGCCGGCCTCGTCACGCTGATGAACGAAGTCGCCGAATCGCTGACCGGAGTAAAGCAGCCGGCGGCGATCGGTCGGCCGCTTGCTGAAGTCCTCTCCTTTGCCGACGCCAGCGGCAAAGCCGGCGCTGCCTTTGTCGCGCACGCCTTGAGCGGGCAGGCGGGCGTCGGCCGCAACAGCGACGCGGTGCTGCTCGCGGCCGACGGCAGCCGGCGCTTCGTCGACGGCAGCGCGGTGGCGCTGCGCGATGCGGCGGGGCTTGCCGCCGGCGTCCTCATCGTGTTGCGCGACGTCACGGCGCATGCCGAGGCGAGCGCGGCGCGCTCGCGTCTGGCGGCGATCGTCGAATCGTCGGAGGACGCGATCCTGAGCAAAACGCTCGATGGCGTCATTGAGTCGTGGAACGAAGGCGCGGCGCGGCTTTTCGGCTACACGCGCGAGGAAGCCGTGGGCCGGCCGGCGACGCTGATCATTCCGCCCGACCGCGTCGACGAGGAGCGCGAGATCCTCGCCCGCATCGCGCGCGGCGACCGCGTCGACCACTTCGAGACCGTTCGCGTCGACCGCGGCGGCCGGCGCATCGACATTTCGCTGAGCGTCTCGCCGGTGCGCGATGCGAGCGGCCGCATCGTCGGTGCTTCCAAAGTCGCGCGCGACATCACCGACCGCAAGCGCGCCGAAGAAGCGCTGCTCGAGGCCGACGCGCGCAAGGACCGCTTCATCGCCGTCCTCGCGCACGAGCTGAGAAATCCGCTCGCCCCGCTCAGAAGCGGCCTGCAGGTGATGCGCCTGGCCGCCGCCGACAGCGAGGCGGTGCGGCGCGCGCGCGAGATGATGGAGCGTCAGCTCGAGAACATGGTCCGCCTGATCGACGACCTCCTCGACATTTCGCGCATCAACCAGAACAAGATGGACTTGCGGCGCGCCCTCGTCGCGCTCGACGAGATCATCACGAGCGCGATCGAAACCGCCCGTCCGGCGATCGACGGCGGCAGCCACGCGCTCACCGTCGTCCTGCCGCCCGACCCCGTTTATCTCGACGCGGATCTGACGCGGCTCGCGCAGGTCTTCAGCAACCTCCTCACCAACAGCGCGCGTTACACCCCGCACGGCGGGCAGATCGCGCTCAGCGCGCAATGGCGGGGCGAGGAAATAGAAATTGCCGTGCGCGACAACGGCATCGGCATTCCGGCGGCGGCCTTGCCGACGATCTTTGAAATGTTCGCGCAGGTCGATCGCAGCGAGGAGCGCGTTTCCGGCGGGCTCGGCATCGGCCTTTGCCTCGTCAAGGGCCTCGTCGAAATGCACGGCGGCAGCGTCGCGGCTGCGAGCGCGGGCCCGGGAAAAGGCGCTTGCTTCACGGTCAGGCTGCCGGCGCGAGCCGAGCGCGAGGCCTTGCCGGCGGGTACGCCGGCCGGCAGCGAAGCGGTCGCGGCGGCCAGCCGCAAGCGCATTCTCGTTGCCGACGACAACGCCGACGCGGCGCTGTCGATGGCGATGCTCCTCGAGCTCATGGGGCACGAGGTGCGCACGGCTTACGACGGCGCCGACGCGATCGAAGTCGCCGCGGCTTTCCGTCCGCACGCCATCTTCATCGACGTCGGCATGCCGCGGCTCAACGGCTACGCGGCGACGCAGCGCATTCGCGAACTCGAGTGGGGGCGCAAGATCACGATCGTCGCGCTCACCGGCTGGGGGCAGGAGAGCGACCGCGAATTGTCGCGCGCCGCCGGTTGCGACGGCCATCTCGTCAAGCCGGCAAGCGCCGCGAGCCTGCAGAAGATTCTCGACGAAGCCGCGGACGACGACGCAAAAGACGGATAAGCTGCCCACTGGCGCAATGCCATGGCCCGAGGGGTGCTTCGGCCTCGGCGAAAATATTCGCGTTGCGGTTGCGCAACGCGAAGCGATTGGCCAAGATCGTCGTGAAGCGCGAATGCCCTGACCTGGAGGATGCGCACATGCCGCTCGTATTGACGCAAACGATTGCCTCGGTGGGCGTCATCACCTTCAACCACGCCGAGCGGCGCAACGCCCTGAGCGAAGCGCTGATCGAAGAAATCACGCGCGCGCTCGACGAGTTTCGCGCCACTGACATGCGCGCCGTCGTCCTGCGCGCGCAAGCCGGCGCGCGCGTCTGGTCGGCGGGTCACGACGTCGGCGAGCTGCCCGATCGCGGACGCGATCCGCTGGGCTGGAGCGATCCCTTGCGCATCGTGATCCGCGCCATGCAGGAATTTCCGGCGCCGGTGATCGCCCTGATCGAGGGCGGCGTCTGGGGCGGCGCCTGCGAGCTCGCGCTCGCCTGCGACATCCTCGTCGCGACGCCGGAAGCGACTTTCGCGATCACCCCGGCGAAGATCAGCGTCCCGTACAACCTCGGCGGCCTGGTCACGCTGCTCAACATGATTCCGCTGCCGATCGTCAAGGAGATGCTGTTTACGGCGCAGCCGATCGCGGCCGAGCAGGCCTTGAAGCTTGGCATCATCAACTACGTGAAGCCGGCTGCCGAAATCGAAGCCTTCATTTTTTCATTGACCGATCGCATCAAGGCGAACTCGCCACTCAGCATCTCGGCAATGAAAGAAGCCTTGCGTCTTCTCGCCGGCGCGCATGCGATCTCGCCCGATCTTTTCGAGCGCATCCAGGGCCTGCGCCGCATCGTCTATGACAGCGCCGATTACCAGGAGGGCATCGACGCTTTCCGCCAGAAGCGCCAGCCGAACTTTCTCGGGCAGTGAGAAATCGCCGGCAAGCGCCCGTGGCTGGCAGCGACCTCGATTGAGGCGATTTGCCTTATCCTTGCCGGCTGTAAATCCGCCAATTTTCCTGCGAGCCGCGCGCCATGAATGCCACTGCCCTGCACTATCCTTTTGCCGCTTATCCGGCGCCCGCCGTCGCTCTCGAGGTCGCTCCCGGCGTGCGCTGGATCAGCACGCCGCTGCCTTTTCGCCTGCGCGCCGTCAACGTCTATCTGATCGAGGAAGCGGACGGCTGGACGATCGTCGATTGCGGCTATGCGCGCGAGGACGTGCGCGAAGAGTGGCGGCAGATCTTCGCCACCGTCCTTAACGGCAAGCCGGTGACGCGCCTCATCGTCACCCACTATCACCCCGACCACGTCGGCAACTCGGCCTGGCTTTGCGAGCGCTGGCAGCTGCTGCCGCTGATGACGCGCGCCGAGCGCCTGAGCGCGCAGCTGGCGCTTGTCGGTCCCGACGAAAAGACGATAGAAACGCTCGCCGCTTTCTACGCGCAGAACGGCGTCGATGAAGAGACGATTGCGACTTTCCGCAGCGGCGTCGTTCCCTACCGCATGGGCGTCCAACTCACGCCCGCGTTCAAACGCATCGTCGACGGCGAGGAGATCGCGATCGGCGGCCGCAGCTGGCAGGTCATCGTCGGGCAGGGGCATTCTCCCGAGCACGCTTCGCTTTATTGCGACGAGCTCGGCGTCCTCATCGCCGGCGACCAGCTTTTGCCCGAGATCACGACGAACGTCAGCGTCTGGCCGCAGGAGCCCGAAGCCGACCCGCTCGGGCTTTTTCTGCAATCGCTCGCGCGCTTCGAACAGAAGCTGCGCGCCGACACGCTCGTCCTGCCGGCGCACCGGCGGCCTTTCCGCGGCCTCAATGCGCGCCTTGCCGAACTGCGCGAACATCACCGCGAGCGCCTTGCCCTCGTTGTCGAGGCCGCGGCAGACGGTCCGATCAGCGCCGGATCCCTGCTGCCGAAGCTGTTCCCGCCCGGGCTCGACGGTCATCAGGTAATGTTCGCGGTCGGCGAAGCGATCGCCCATCTCAACTTCCTCACGGAACGTGGCAGGCTCGTGCGCGAGCGCGACCCGCTTTCGGGAATCACGCGCTTCCGCCCGGGCGCGCCGCAAGGCGGCGATCTGCTGTCGAAAGGCGTCGAATGAGAACGTCGTATGTTTATATCATCTTATTGACAACGAAGTTGAACCGGTTCAATATCCCCGCTCCCGGCACGTGGTGAGAGCCTGAATGCACGTGCCGAACAGGGTGCGCAGGAGGAGAGGAAAATGGCAAGGACGGCGATCGTCACCGGAGCGGCGGGCGGAATCGGGTTTGCGACGGCGGTCGCGCTCGCCGAGGAAGGCTTTGACATCGCCGCCGTCGACCTGCCCGGCAAGCTCGCGGACGGCGCGCTGCGCGAAGCGGTGGCGGCAGCCGGCGCGGGCAAAGCCGAAAGGCGTTTCGTCGCGTATGAACTCGACCTTGCCAGGATCGAGGCGCACGCCGGCGTCGTCGCCAGCATCGTCGCCGACTTCGGCGGCATCGACTGCCTCGTGAACAACGCCGGCGTTTCGGTGCTGCGCCGCGGCGACCTGCTCGAAGTCGGCAGCGAGAGCTTCGACCGCTGTTTCGCGGTGAATACGCGCGGGACCTTTTTCTTCACGCAGGAAGTGGCGCGGCGGATGGTGAACGCGCCGAGCGCGCCAGCCGTCGCAGGGCAATACCGCAGCATCGTTTTCGTCACTTCGTCGAACGCCGTCGCGGCGACGGTCGAGCGCGGCGAGTACTGCATGTCGAAGTCGGCGCTCTCGATGGCGTGCAAGCTCTTCGCGATCCGCCTCGCGCAGCACGGCGTCGGCGTTTTCGAAGTGCAGCCGGGGCTGATCCTGACCGAAATGACCGCGCCTTCGAAGCCAAAATACGACGCGCTGATCGCGCAGGGAATGACCGTCGACCGCCGCTGGGGCCTGCCCGAGGACGTCGCGCGCACGATCCGGACGATGGCCGCCGGCCACTTGCCCTATACGGTGGCGCAGGAAGTCCGCGTCGACGGTGGCCTGCTGCTGACGCGTTTCTGACCGGCAACCGTCGGCAGCGATCGCTGTCCATGCCAAGCACGCGGACGCAGCCGGAGGGCGCCGCGCCTGAAACGTTTGCTCGCTCGAGGCGGCCATGCAAAGAGAAGTGATGGAATACGACGTGCTGATCGTCGGCGGCGGCCCTGCCGGGCTCGCCGCGGCGATCCGCTTAAAGCAGCTTGCCGCCGGCGCCGGCAGCGCGGGCAGTGAACTCTCGGTCTGCCTGATCGAGAAGGCCGCCGAGATCGGCGGCCACATCCTTTCCGGCGCGGTTTTCGACCCGCGCGCCCTCTCCGAGCTCCTGCCGCGCTGGCGCGACGACGGCGCGCCGCTCGGCGCTCTGGTCAGCGAAGACCGTTTCCTGATCCTCGGCAAGGACAAAGGCTTTCAGGTCCCCAACTGGCTTTTGCCGGCGTGCTTTCACAACGAGGGCAATTACGTCATCAGCCTCGCCGATCTTTGCCGCTGGCTCGCGCGGCAGGCCGAGGCGCTCGGCGTCGAGATCTACCCGGGTTTTGCCGGCAGCGAGATTCTCTACGAGGCGGGCGAACAGGGCGAGCAGGGTAGCGGCGCGCGTGTCGTCGGCGTCGCGACCGGCGATATGGGCGTGCTCAAGGACGGCAGCCGCGGTCCCAACTACCAGCCGGGAATGGCGCTCAGGGCGCGCTACACGCTTTTTGCCGAAGGTTGCCGCGGGCAGCTCGGCCGCGAGCTCGAAGCGCGTTATCGCCTGCGCGAGAAAGCCGATGCGCAAGTCCATGCGCTCGGCCTCAAGGAGCTTTGGGAAATTCCGCAGCAGCAGCACCAGAGCGGCCTCGTCGTGCATACCGGCGGCTGGCCGCTTGCCGACGATACTTACGGCGGCGGTTTCATGTACCACATGGAAAACGGTCTCGCCTCGGTCGGATTCGTCGTCGGGCTCGCCTACCGCAATCCCTATCTTTCGCCTTTCGAGGAATTCCAGCGTTTCAAGACGCATCCGTCGATCCGAAGCTTCCTCGCCGGCGGCAAACGCGTCGCCTACGGCGCGCGCGCGCTCGCGGCGGGCGGCCTGCAATCCTTGCCCCGGCTCGTCTTTCCGGGCGGCGCGCTGATCGGCGACGACGCGGGTTTCCTCAACGCGGCGCGCATCAAGGGCGCGCATTGCGCGATCAAATCGGGCTCGCTTGCCGCCGCCGCCTGCTTTGACGCGATCGTCGCCGGCCGCAGCGGCGATGAACTCGACGCTTACGGCGAGGCTTTTGCGGCGAGCTGGCTGCACGACGAGCTGTACGCGGCGCGCAACTTCAAGCCGTGGATGGCAAAAGGCCTGCGCCTCGGCAGCCTGATGTTCGGCATCGACCAGCTGGTTTTTCGCGGCCGGGCGCCATGGACGCTGCGTCACCACGGCGCCGACCACGAGAGCCTGATGAGCGCCGCCGAGGCGCGCCGAATCGAGTACCCGAAAGCCGACGGGGTGACCACTTTCGACCGCCTCTCGTCGGTGTATCTCTCGAACACGCAGCACGGCGAAGACCAGCCCTGCCATCTGACACTCAAGGATGCGACGATCCCGATCGCGGTCAACCTCGCGCTTTACGACGCGCCCGAACAGCGTTACTGTCCTGCCGCCGTCTATGAGATCGTCGGCGAGGAAAACGCGCCGCGCCTGCAGATCAATGCGCAAAATTGCGTGCACTGCAAGAGCTGCGATATCAAAGACCCGCGGCAGAACATCGTCTGGGTGGCGCCGCAGGGCGGCGACGGCCCCAATTATCCGAACATGTAGCGCGCGTGCGCGGCACGCGAGGAAACGGAGAGTTTTAATGACGCAAGAAGACAAGAAAGAAGCGAAAGACGAAAAGGCGCCGCGCGCGCTGCGCAGCCAGGCGTGGTTCGGCAAGGCCGACAAGGACGGTTTCATTCATCGCAGCTGGATGAAGAGCCAGGGCTTTCCGCACGACCATTTCGACGGCCGTCCGGTGATCGGCATCTGCAACACCTGGTCCGAGCTGACGCCGTGCAACTCGCATTTTCGCGAGCTTGCCGAGCACGTGAAAAGAGGCGTTTATGAAGCCGGCGGTTTCCCCGTCGAGTTTCCGGTGATGTCGCTCGGCGAATCGAACCTGCGCCCGACGGCGATGCTGTTTCGCAACCTGGCTTCGATGGACGTCGAGGAATCGATCCGCGGCAATCCGATCGACGGCGTCGTCCTGCTGATGGGCTGCGACAAGACGACGCCGGCGCTGATGATGGGCGCGGCCAGCTGCAACCTGCCGACGATCGGGATTTCGGGCGGGCCGATGCTCAACGGCCACTACAAGGGCAAGGTCCTGGGTTCGGGCACCGGCGTCTGGCAGATGTCGGAAGCCGTTCGCGGCGGGACGATGACGATGCGCGAATTTGCCGACGCCGAGTCGGCGATGAACCGCTCGCACGGCTCGTGCATGTCGATGGGGACGGCCTCGACGATGGCCTGCATGGTCGAGGCGCTCGGCATGTCGCTGCCGGGCAACGCGGCGATTCCCGCGGTCGATGCCAGGCGCAAGGTGCTCGCGCAGCTCTCGGGCCGGCGCATCGTCAAGATGGTCGAGGCCAACCTGACGATGGATAAGATCCTCACGCGCGCGGCTTTCGAGAATGCGATCCGCGTCAACGCGGCGATCGGCGGCTCGACCAACGCCGTCCTGCACCTGCTCGCGATCGCCGGCCGCATCGGCGTCGACCTGAAACTCGACGACTGGGACACGATCGGCTCGACGACGCCCTGCCTCGTCAATCTGCAGCCGTCGGGCGAGTTTCTGATGGAAGACTTCTACTACGCGGGCGGTTTGCCGGTCGTCATCCGCGAGCTCGGCGATCGCCTGCATCAGGGCGCGCTGACCGTGAACGGCCAGAGCATCGGCGAGAATTGCGCCGACGCCGAATGCTACGACCGCAAGGTGATCACGACGCTCGCCGAACCCTTCAAGGACAACGCCGGCATCGCGGTCGTGCGCGGCAATCTCGCGCCCGACGGCGCCGTCATCAAACCCTCGGCATCGACGCCAAAGCTCTTGCAGCACCGCGGCCGCGCCGTCGTTTTCGAGAACATCGAGGACTTGCACGCGCGCATCAACGACGAGGCGCTCGATATCGACGAGAACTGCGTGATGGTCTTGAAGGGCGCAGGTCCCAGGGGTTACCCGGGCTTTGCCGAAGTCGGCAACATGCCGCTGCCGCCAAAAGTGCTGCGCCGCGGCATCACCGACATGGTGCGCATTTCGGACGGGAGCATGAGCGGCACCGCCTACGGCGCCGTGGTCCTGCACGTCTCGCCCGAAGCCGCGGTCGGCGGGCCGCTCGCGCTCGTCGAGAGCGGCGACATGATCGAACTCGACGTGCCGGCGCGGCGCCTGCATCTTGACGTCGCCGAAGAGGAACTCGCGCGCCGGCGCGCGCGCTGGGTGGCGCCGGCCACGCCGGCGCGCGGCTGGTACCGGATCTACGTCGAAGGCGTGCAGCAGGCGCACCTTGGCGCCGACCTCGAAGTCCTGGTCGGCGCGAGCGGCGCGGGCTTGCCGCGCAACTCGCACTGAGGTGACTTTCGCTTCTTAAAGCCGCATCTCGTAGCCGATCGCGTCGAGCTTGTCGCGCAGCGGCGCGAATTTCTCTGCGCTCGCGCGCATCAGCGGCGGCCGCACTTCGCCCCACTCCGGGTCGCCGCGCTTCCAGCCGATGACGGCTTTCATCGCGGCGATCAGCGGCAGCGTTTCGAAGGCGCGGCGAATTTCGGTGATCCGCGCCTGCCGCGCGTCGGCGTCCGGCGCGCGCCAGTTTTCGAAAAGCGCGTTGATCATCGCCGGGTTCACGTTGCCGGTCGCCGTGATGCTGCCCGCGCCGCCGCCGCGCAGCGTCTCGAGCAGGAAGACTTCGCTGCCGCAGAAGACGTCGAACTTCTCCGACTGGAAGTTCTTGAGCAACATCTCGGTGTGCGCGAAATCGCCCGAGCTGTCCTTGATCCCGGCGATCGTATCCGGGTAGCGCTTGATTAGCCGCTCGATGACGCCGGGCGTGATCGGCACCTGCGCGACCGGCGGGATGTGATAAAGATAGACGGCGAGCCGGCTGTCGCCGACACGCTCGATGACCTCGGAAAAATAACGCACGAGCCCGTCGTCCGGGACGTTCTTGTAGAAGAAGGGCGGCAGCATCAGCGCGCCGGCGCAACCGCTTTTCACCGCGTGGCGCGTCAGTTCGACGCTGTCGGGCAGCGAGCAGCAGCCGGTTCCCGGCATCATGATCGCAGGATCGACGCCGGCGCCGATGAGGGCCTCGAGCAGCGCGATGCGTTCGCCGACGGCGAGCGAATTGGCTTCCGAGTTCGTCCCGAACACCGCGAGGCCGACCTTGTTCGACGAAAGCCAGCGGCAGTGCTCGATGAACTTCTGCGCGTTCGGCTTAAGATCGGCGTCAAAGGGCGTGACGACGGGCGCGAGCACCCCGCGCAATCGGGCTCGCAGGGTTGTTGGTTCGGGCATGGCCGGTTCCTTTTAAGAAAGTGCTTGGCGTTTGACCGCGCTTTCGCGCCCGGGTCGCGTTGAAATGCGTGAAGAAGTCGGTGCGGCGCAGCCCTGCCATTCTTCACCACCAGGGTCCTCGCCGGCAAGCGCCGTGCGCCGGCTGCCCGCTGGCGCTATGCTTCAGCAGCAAGCGCCGCTGATCCGGGACCGGCCGTCGAAGCTTGCAGCGCGCCGCGGGTCCCGCGCTTGCCGCGCTATTCGTTCGTGCACAACCATGAGGCGCTGTCGATGAAGACCGAACTCGAAAAAATGCTCGCGGGCGAGCTCTACGATCCCTTCGATGCGCAGCTCGTCGCCGCGCGCGAACGGGCGCGCGACCTCTGCCAGCGACTCAACGAGACGCGTGAAAGCGAGGAAGGCGAGCGACGGAAAATCGTTCGCGCATTGTTCGGCAGCGGCGGCGACAGCGTTCTGCTGCAGCCGCCCTTCCACTGCGATTACGGCGCCAACATCCATCTTGGCAAGCGCGTTTATTTCAACTTCAACTGCGTCGTTCTCGACGTCTGCGAGGTGCGCATCGGCGACTGCACGCTCTTCGGTCCCGGCGTGCAAATCCTCACGCCGCTGCACCCCTTCGACGCGGCGCTGCGCCGCGAGCGCGAATTCGGCAAACCGGTCGAAATCGGCGCCGACGTCTGGGTCGGCGGTGGCGCGCTGATCCTCGCCGGCGTGCGCATCGGCGCGAAGACCGTCATCGGCGCCGGCAGCGTCGTCAGCCGCGATATTCCCGAGGGCGTTCTTGCCGCGGGCAATCCCTGCCGCGTCATCAGGACGCTCGACGAGTCACCCGCATGAAGGCTTGACCCTGCCGCCGTGCGCTCGGCGGGAGAACTTGCTATCCTGTTGCCATGCCGCATAACGATTGACCTATCAGGAGTTTGACAATGGCGCCTTCCCCAAAAGTCTGGCTGATCACTGGCTGTTCGAGCGGTTTTGGCCGCGAGCTTGCACGCGTTCTGCTGCGCCGCGGCGAGCACGTCGTCGTCACCGCGCGCAAACCCGAGACGCTCGCCGAATTTTCAGGCGAGCCCAATGCGCTCGTCGCGCCGCTCGACGTGACGATGCCCAAGCAGATCGCCCGCGTCATCGAACAAACCGAAGCGCGCTTCGGCCGCATCGACGTCCTCGTCAATAACGCCGGTTTCGGCTACCTCGCCGCGGTCGAGGAAGGCGAGGACGACGAAGTGCGCGCGATGTTCGAAACCAACGTTTTCGGCCTGACGACGATGATCAAGGCGGTGCTGCCGGGGATGCGCAAGCGCGGCAGCGGCTGCATCGTCAACATTTCGTCGATGGGCGGCCTCGTCGGTTTCCCCGGCGTCGGTTACTACAACGCGACGAAGTTCGCCGTCGAAGGCCTCTCCGAAGCGCTCGCCAAGGAAACCGCGCCGCTCGGCATCAAGGTCATCATCGTCGAGCCCGGACCATTCCGCACCGAGTGGGCGGGCGGGTCACTGAAGACGCCGGCGCGCTCGATCGAAGCCTACGCGACGACCGCCGGACAGCGCCGCGCCAACACGCAGGCGATCAGCGGCAAACAGCCCGGTGACCCGGTGCGCGCCGCCGAAGCGATCGTCACGGCGGTCGAAGCGGACGAGCCGCCGCTGCACCTCCTGCTCGGCCGCCCGGCCTACGACAACGTCACCGGCAAGCTCAAGGAATTTAGCGCCGAAATCGAGAAGTGGCGCGAGCTGACGCTGAACGCTGATTACCCCAAGGAAGGCTGAGCAGCGGCTAGCGGCAGAAAGCGCGAACGTCGCTCGCGGCGACGTCGCGATCGTACTGGTCGGTCGGCTTGCCGTTCGAGTGCCGGACGCTGCCGTTCAGGATGTCGCGGGCGAGCCGGCAGCGTGATTCGTCGGTATCGCCGGCCCTGCCGCCCGAGAGCGACTTCGGTTTGCTGTCTTTGGCTTGCGCCGGCAGGCGCGGCTTGTCGGCCTGCTTGTCGATCTGGCGCAGCCTGAACTGTCTTTCGCGCTCCTGCCAGTACTCGGCCTGCGCTGCCGGGTCGCTGGCGCGCGGCGCGGCAGCCGCCGCTTTCGACTCGACCGCTTGCGCGCGGCCCGAGTCGTCGGGTCGCTCCGAAAAATGCGTGCGGCCGTTCGCGTCGACCCATTTGTAGATCTCGGCCGCCGCCAGCGACGGCAGCATAAGGAGTGCAATCACGAGCGCCAGAGGGCGATGAGCGCGCGTCGATGTCAAGGCGTGCCCGCCGTTACGGTGGCGGCGTCGGCCGGGCGCTGCGAGATCGTCGTGTCACTGAAGCCCAGGCGGCCGATGAAGGGCAGGCGCAGCGCCGGCGTGTTGAAGTCGACGCCGAAGTTAAGGCCAAGGACGTTGAACTCGATCCCTTCCTCGACGCCGACGCTAAAACCGAGGAGGCCCAGGACTCCGATCTGCACGCCGCTGCCCGAAGAGGAGACGCCGACGGGATTGGTCAGCGGCCGGTAGTCCTTGCCGATCGCGTTGGCCGGCAGATCGAGCCGCAGCGCCGGCACTTCGCGACCGATGTGCGCGAGGAAGGTGTTGCTGTTCGGCCCCGGATAGCTGCGATAGCTGTGCGCGTAAGGGTAGCTTGCGATCGCCGCGTCGATCTCGTCGATCATCGCGTCGACACCTGCGCCGCGATGATCGACGAGGAGCTTCGGGCGCGCGCCGTACCAGAGTCCGTCGGGCAGCGCATAGTTGCGCTGGACGACGTCGTCGCCGCGCCAGCCGACGACGTCGTGGCGCGTGTAGACGCTCTCGTTCGAGCGCTTGTAGATGATCCACGGATGCGCGGCGAAGACGCCGCGCCAGCCGAAGGTCGAGGCGGTATAGACCTGGACGATGGCGACGCCGGCGAGCGTCGCCGGGTCGGGCGCGATCCGCGCCGAGTGGCGCGGCGCCGTTTGCCAGGTAAGCGGTGCGCTGAGCCCGCCGCTGTCGACGAAGGGACTCTCGGCGACGCTGACACCGAAGGAAAGCGCGAGCAGGAGCGCAAAAAAGAGGGCGACGCGGCGACGGAACTTCATGGCATCTCACGATAGCAAGCCGTCATCGTAATACAGAAACGCGCCGGTAATTTCAACGCCTTTCGGGGCCGAGCGAGCGCCGCTCAGGCAAGGTGCCCCGAAGGAAATCCCCTTGGGGGACGCGGGCGGGCCGACGCATAGCACCGCTATGCGAGGCCGGCCGCAACGCCGCATGAGCAAGCGCAGCCGGCCCCCTTCCTCAGGTCAGCGGCGAGGGATTGAACAGCGCGAGCGAGTTGTAGAGCCCCCAGCGGTCCGACCACGGTTTGCTGCGCCCGCTCGCGGTCTCGAGAATCAGGCGGAAAATCTCCCAGCCGACCTCCTCTATCGTCGCTGCGCCGGTCGCGATGCGGCCGGCGTCGACGTCGATGAGATCGTGCCAGCGCTCGGCAAGCTCGGTGCGCGTCGCGACCTTGATCACCGGCGCTTCGGCGAGGCCGTAAGGCGTTCCGCGGCCGGTGGTAAACACCTGCAGCGTCATTCCGGCGGCCAGCTGCAGCGTGCCGCAGACAAAATCGCTCGCCGGCGTCGCCGCGAAGACGAGCCCCTTTTTCGCCGCGCGCTCGCCCGGTCCGAGCACGTCGACGATCGCGCTCGTCCCCGACTTGACGTTCGGGCCGGGCGCTTTTTGGACGATGTTGGCAAGCCCGCCTTTCTTGTTGCCCGGCGAGGTGTTGGCGGCGCGGTCGCTGCCGCCGTCTTCGAGATAGCGGTCGAACCACTCCATCTCGCGAACGAGCGCGCGCGCGACTTCCTCGGTCGCCGCGCGCGGCGTCAGCAGTTGCACGGCGTCGCGCACCTCGGTGACTTCCGAGAACATCACGGTGGCGCCGGCGCGAACGAGAAGGTCGGCGGCAAAACCGACGGCGGGGTTGGCGGTGACGCCCGAAAAAGCGTCGCTGCCGCCGCACTGCAGGCCGACGACGAGGTCGGCGGCCGGGCAAGTCTCGCGCCGCCGGCGGTTGAGGATTTCGAGTCGCTGTTCGGCCATCTTCAGGAGCGCCGCGACCATTTCGCCAAAGCCCGTGAACTGCTCGTCCTGCATGCGCATCATCGCTGGCTTTT
>CAZALA010000024.1:0-32069 GCA_964485725.1 uncultured Propionivibrio sp.
GCCGTCTCCGGCAACCAGCTCGTTCTGCACTTCCAGCCGCAGATCAGCGTTGCCAGCGGGGCAATGACCGGCGTCGAGGCCCCCGTGCGCTGGCAGCACCCGCAACGCGGACTGCTTTCGCCAGGCGTTTTCATGGCGATCGCCGAGGACAGCGGCCTCATCATCGAGGTCGGCACCTGGGTTCTGCGCGAAGCCTGTCGGCAGCTGCGCCTGTGGTCGCTGTGCGGCGTGCCGCCGCTACGGATGGCGATCAACATCTCGGCGGTCCAGTTCCGCCGTGAAAACTTCACCGAAACTGTCGCGGCCATCCTCAAGGAAACCGGCGTCGATCCCGCGTGCATCGAACTCGAACTCACCGAGAACATCGCCATGCATCACGCCGACGACGTTCTGAAGAAGCTGCGCGAGCTCAAGCAACTGGGACTCAAGCTCGCGATCGACGACTTCGGCACCGGGTTTTCGAGCCTCAGCTATTTGCAGCGCTTCCCCTTCGACCGCCTGAAGATAGATCAGTCATTCGTGCGCGAAATGGAGCGGATCCCGGCCAACAAATCGATCGTGCAGGCGATCGTCGCGCTCGCCAGGAGCCTCTCGCTCGAGGTCGTCGCCGAAGGCGTCGAGACCGCCGCCGAATGCGCGCAAACCCGCCTCTGCGAATGCGACGAAATGCAGGGCTACTTTCACGCCCGGCCGATGCCCGCCGCCGACCTGCCGCGATGGCTCGCGGCGCGGCGATTCGCCTGAACTGCTGCGGCGCTACCAGACCGCCCTTGCTCTCTCGAAGCGGGAGAAAGCTCCTTCCTCGCCAAACGGCAAAAGCGTTTCGGCGGCGGCCGGGCGGGTGACAGATCACTCCGTAAATGAAGTTTCCCGACGCATAAAACTCCAGCCTGGAACATTCATTGACGATCACGTGAGCCGTTGTATACGATGTCCGACCGCCTCAATTCCGGAGCATGATTCGAACGCCGAATTGCGAACTGCGGAAAGCCCCTAGGAAGCATTCGGAGGATTGTGTATGTTGATCAGCAAGAAAATCTGGCTTCTCGTCGGAATCGCGATGGCCGCGTCGGCCTCGGTGTCCTTGTTCGGCTTGCACGGCTTGAAGAAGATGAATACAAGCGTCACCGAGATCGCCGGCAATTCGGTGCCTGCGCTCCTCGTCGTCAACGACATGCGGGCGAAGTACCTGGGGACGATCCCGCAGATTTACGAGCGCGCGAGCGGCAAGGATGCGGAAAAAGGCGCCGCGATTGAAAAGGAGATGACAGAGGTTCATGCGAAGCTGATTGGCGCGGCCGAGGCGTACGCCGGCCGAGTCAGCAGCGAGGTGGAAGTTGAAGCCCTGAAGCAAGTCAAGTTTCGCCTGGGCAACTTCATCAACCGCGTGAAATCGCTCCACCCGATCGCGTCGAGAGGAGACACCGAGATCGCCATGATGATGATCGAGCGCGATATCGTGCCGCTGCACCATGCGCTGTCCGACGCCTTCGACGAGCTCGTCAAAGTGAATTCCAACAATGTCCATGACCTTGCCGAATCTGCGCAATCGGCTTTCCTGCGGACGCTGGCGATCACGATCGCTGTCGCGGCGGTCGGCGTCGTGCTGATCGGAGCGATCGGTTTCATGCTCGGGCGATCGATTACGAAACCGCTCGTAGCGATGCAGGCGGCGATCATTCGCACGGCGACCGAACTTGATTTCACCGAGCGGATGGAGGGGCTCGCCAACGACGAAATCGGCCGTACGCTGGCGGCGTACAACGAACTCCTGGCCAAGCTGCGCGCGAGCTTCTCCGAAATTCAAATGGCGTCCGCGCGCATGGCTGCGGCTGCTGCCGAAGTCAATTCGACTTCGCGAGATATCGCCGAGAACTCAAAGACGCAAAGCGATGCCTCGACCGGGATGGCGGCGGCGGTCGAGGAACTGACGGTCAGCATCTCGATGGTCGCGACGCAGGCGCACGACGCCAGCGTTCACACCCAGGAATCACGCACCAAGGCCGATCGCGGCGCCGAGGTGATTCTGTCGACGGTGAGCGGCATCCAGACGATCTCCGAATCGGTCCGTCAGACCTCGTCCCGGATTGACGCGCTGCGCAACGACAGCGCGAGCATCTCGTCGGTCGCCAACATCATCAAGGAAATTGCCGAGCAGACCAATCTCCTGGCGCTCAACGCGGCAATCGAAGCGGCGCGCGCCGGCGAGCAGGGCCGCGGCTTTGCCGTCGTCGCCGACGAAGTGCGCAAGCTCGCCGAACGGACGACGAAATCGACGCTGGAAATCTCGACCCTGCTCACGCAAATGCAGGGCAGCGCCAAGCAAGCGGTCGACAGCATGGCGGTCGCCGTGCACGAGGTCGATGCCGGCGTCGCCAATGCCCAGCTCGCCGGACAATCGATTGCCGAAATCAAGGAAGGGTCGAGCGCCGTCGTCGCCGTCGTCGAAGAAATCTCCGAAGCCGTGCGCGAGCAAAGCGCGGCCAGCACGTCAATTTCGCAACGCATCGAGCAGATTGCCCAGATGACCGAGCGCAACACGGCGGCGGCGGCAAGCACGGCAGAAGCGGTGAATCGGATGACCGAGATGAGCCGCGAGATTGCCGCGTCCCTGTCGGCCTATAAGGTCTGAGTTACGTCGCCCTTGAGCGCAGCGTTGCGTTGAGGCGTTGTTTGAGCTGGACCAATCGACCCGTGGTTTTCTGGCGTACCAGAATTCTCGTGGTCGATTGGCCGCGCCTTCAGGCAGGGCCTGGAAAGCCGGAAGCGGGCAGTGACATTTTCTCTGTTCGCCTTGCCGACGGGATACGGCTCATTGCTGGCCAGATGAAAGTGCAAATGTCATTGCGACTGGCTGGAATTCGGCCATTGCCGACATTGGCGGCTCGCCCGAACTAGGTCCGCAATGTGACGACGAACGGCCACTCAGCGTTCAAGGACCGCTACTGGGAAACTACGGACGCTCCGACCGGGAGAAATCGACCCAAACGCGACCTTCAACTTTCTACGAAGCAGTCATCCAGCCTAACCCCACCTTTTCGAGATTGAATGCTCCGAAGCGGCCGTCGGCGACCTCAGCCAACCGGCTATGAACGGACTCTCGGGAAAATGCTCCAAAGCCGACCCACGAGTCAGGCGTTCGCTCCGAACCGGTCATTCACGTGAAGGTCTTTTACATTCGCGTTCGGTAGACTGTCGTGCGGCGATAACGGCCATTGGCCTTGGCAAATTTTGGTCGACACGTTGCATGATTCTTAACCACAACGAGGAAGACTGTCAAAAAAACGACTTATTATTCCGGGGGTTAGAAGAATTTTCGCTTTATTACCATCAAAGTCTGTGACAAGAAGGAAATCAAGATTAATGCTACAGTTGTCGGCTCCGGCACAGACTCTGTTATGACGTTGCGTACGCCTGCAGATAATCCATTCGCTCCAACAACATAACCTTTCAGGTTTATAAAGTTGCCGTTCCCGGGATCATCTAACCAAGCAAAACCGTAGCCACCATCAAGTAACCCGGTACCTTTGTTGTTATCACCTTGCACAGCATCATGAACGAAGGTTATCCAGGGACGTCCGAGAATGTAGTCACCACCTGTAACCATGATCTCATGACCAGCACCGAACATTCCGCCAAAGGACATGTCCATTTCCACGTCCTCACCGTGATGTATTTCTCCGATGAGGAAATTCAGCGTAACTAAATTGCCTTGAAAAACAGAGGTTATATTTCCCTGTGTTCTATCACCATTAATCACAATGGCTCCATTTTTATCAAATACTCCTTGGTGCTTGATCACTAAATTATCCGGACCAAATTTGTCTAGATATTTTAATTTTCCATCAAGCAAATCAGATCTCCATACGCCTTGGCCCTGAACGCGTCCTACCGCCACATCAATCTGACCGACCATTGATTCTTTCGGATTACCGGCAATCCCTGGTATGTTCTGGTGCACCAAGGCAATTCCGGCACTTCGGCTGAGATAGTCTAAGCTATTGGCTATTGCAGAAGGACCACACTGATTAACGTCCTGCTCGACGCTGGGCCTTATGGAATTAATAATAGAGGGTGTTGTTAGCCCGTTGGGATCGAAAGTGACACTCATTTTTCCGGCGGGATTGCTTGGTGGACCAAATGAACCAGCGGAATCAAGGGCGTTATTTTCGACATGGCCTAGAGTACCAAATGACTGGATGTTTCCAGTAATCTGGCTCTGATCGTAGATTGGTGTATTTGAGTAATCTACAATCGCACTAAAAGGGCTCGTTTGGGGACCTGAGTAACCAAGGTCAAACATCATACTTAGCCCTGGCAAACCAGAAGATCCGAAAACAGGCATATTTTGCACAACCCAACCGGTTGATGTCTTTACATTGACATAGCCGCTTCCGGATATTTCGCTGTAGTCAAGAAAAACTTGTCCGTACTGGGAATAAATTTGCTCGGCACCTGGATAAGTGAAGTCTACTTGCTTAAAAGTAATACCAGATGAGAGAGGGGTTGCATTGACTGCTAACGAGGAACCTAGACAGGACACAGCGAGTAAGGCCATTACCAATATACGCCGCATATCGTGCCTCGCTAAAGTGATTGTAAGCCCGCACTCTACACCGCCGCCACAGCCACAGAATCGGCCGCAGAGGTCAGTGCAGTGCCGGAGAAGGAAATGCGGTCAGCGCAAATCGTGGAGTTTCCCAAAGTGGCATAGTGAGGCGATAGCCCCAGTAAGTTACGGCCTGTCCGCGTGGCTTCGCTCCCCCAGCCACTGAAGTCTGATTGCATTCGCTCGACTGTGTTCTCCCGCGCGGTCACACAGATCCGTCAGTTGCCGCCAATACGCGCGGTTGGTTGGTTCGATTTTCGCTGCGTGCTCGGCCATCGCAATCGCCGATTGCAGAGCACCTCTGGAAGCGTCCTCGGACGCCGTCAAGCGAGCGACGGCAGAAAGCGCCGGCGCATGATCAGGCCAGAGGACCAAGGTCGACTTTAGCGTCGAAGCGGCCTCCGCGTCACGGCCCAGGGCGTACAAGGCTTCACCTTCGAAATACAGCGCGAGGGGATCACCGACGCGCTGCTGCAAGACATTCTTGAACACTGCGCTCGCCTTGCCCGGCGCATCATTTGCCAATTGCAGGACGCCCCGCACGAGTTGTGCGTAGTAAGGTGGCGCCGTTTCCGCCTCATCCAGGCGCAATAGTGCCGCGTTGGCGGATTGCTTGTCATCGCGAAAAACAGCGCATAACGCGAATATACCCAGAGCATCCAAATCGTGCTGGTGCTGCGCCAGAGTCTTGGTAGCGATGGTACACGCCGCACTCCACTGACCTTGTTTTACGGCTTGAACGAGGTGAGGATTCTGGATCTGCGTAGCGCTGCCGCCGAGGGGTTCGACGCTGATCGGAGGACTCCGAAATGGCGCAAACAAAGCGGATGAGGGGCGGCTATTCGTCTCTATGCTGCCAGCTAGCGCGGTTGTTGCATTCAGTGCGCAAAGTGCCGCAGAAAAAACGCAAATATCTCGACGCAAAAAATGAAGAAGCCCGCACACCGAAACCTCCTTGGACGATGGGCTATTTCTCCCGACCATCGCTCAAACGACAAAGCGCGGCGTACAGCCGGGCTCTGTCGCTCAAGCACACAACGAAACCGGCCAGCAGCGCTATGGACGCCTGCGCCGGATGGCAAACGCACCGAGGAGGCCTGCGCCGAGCAGTGCCAGAGTGGCGGGCTCGGGAACAGTCCCATCATCTTGATTGATTTCTACAGCTTGCAGGATGTTGACTCCCCATGCCGTAGTCATTGATACGGAGCCATATCCGCCAAGATACATCGAGCCGCCGCTGCCACGTGCAACCCAATTGTCATACAGCGCCTCATTCATGCCTTCCCACCAGTTCCAACCATGGTTGGGATTATCGATCGCGCATGACGGTGATACGCAGGTACCGATATTCATCGTGATTTCGCTCATGTTATCGATGCCAACCATCGATTCAAGGCCTTTGTATACCGCCCACATACCGTATGAATCACTGAAAATCGAACCGTCGTTGGTCCAGTGGAGGTCGATGTAATCCTTGGCTGCCTGAATCTCTGCGGCCGAAAGCGTCCCGGAGAGTTTGGCCTGCACTAGCCAGGAGCCCGTCCGCAATGCGGAAGTACTGCCCGGGCCGTCGTACCCCGCACCGCCATTGCTGTCGTTCTGGCTATACTGAAGCCAAATCCTCTGCGCCTCCGTGACAAATTGAGGCACGTTGTAGCCAGCGCCCTTGGCGTAGAGCAGTGCCAAGGCTGGCCACTGCGACACTGAATTATCCGCGCCCTGAACATTGGTGCCGTAGCGCCAACCTCCTTGTGCCGCTCCGGCAGCGGGATCGGCCTGACTGTAGGCTAGGAAGTCCACCACATTCTGAGCGACTTGGCCGTAGGTCTTGCCATTGACGACGGAGCCCGGAGAATTGATGACGGTACTTCCGGCCCCGGCCTTGATCAGGGCTGGGAGCACGATCCCAGTATTGTAATTGTCGACCGAATTGCTGCCCGATACGCTATTGAACTTGTAGCCGATGCCGTCACCGTTGGTATCGGGGTTGCCCATGGGTTGAGCGCTGATGTTTACTGACTTGATGCCGCTCTGCCAGATCCAGTTGAGACCATTGGCCACGACATTGCTGTAGGCGGTGCCCGACGTGGGCGTATGGCCCTCCTCGATGAAAGCAAGCAGTGCCGCTCCGGTTGCACCCACATCGCCGGTACTGTTGTCATATACCCAGCGACCGTTAGCCTGTTGCTGCGTTGCCAAATAGGCCAGTCCACTGTCGATCACGGCTTGCTTCTGCGCTTCGGTTGCCGCGAAGGCTGTCACAGCTGAAAATGTTGAACCGGCGACTGCGATTACAATCGCCAACCTTGATAACTGTCTCATAATGATGCCTCCTGTTGAACCTCCGTTCTATGTTGATGAACTATTTTGTACCCGAAGGAATTCGGCATGGCCGAACTAAATGCTGATGTATTTGTGTTACTTATATAATTAATGCAGCGCAACAAAACTAAGGCCGTTGGCCTGAAAGCGTGCAAGTCCGAATCGTGGCCACCCGATCGTCATACTCAAGCAAGTTCCCCTACTCGGTCTTTGACGACTTCGCCGGCGAAACCAGGCAAATTCAGAAAGGGCGGGGCAAACCGGGTCTGCTTACCCGATGCAGTGATTAGCAGGCGCGATCAACCGGTACCAAATAGCCCGCGTCGGTAAATGCCAAAGTCAACAGTTGGGCGACCTACAGGCAAGCATAATATATACCTCACCGGTGACATGGGTATAAATTTATCAATGGACTCAACAAGTTAAATTCTCCCATCCTGCCCCGGCGGGGTTTATTCCCGCGAATTCCACCCGATGAATGTAAAGGTATTCGACACGGATTTTGAGCCGCTATCCTCACCTTCGACGAACAGACGCTGCAGCGCTTGCACCGGGGACCGGAAATCCGCATTCTCGTGGCCTGCCCGCCGAATTGGGCACCG
Source organism: uncultured Propionivibrio sp. (assembly GCA_964485725.1). Classification (GTDB taxonomy): domain Bacteria; phylum Pseudomonadota; class Gammaproteobacteria; order Burkholderiales; family Rhodocyclaceae; genus Propionivibrio. Next base: position 7,534 of record CAZALA010000024.1, read on the forward strand.
CCGGGCGTCGCCTCGCTGTCGGCATGATCGCCGGCGAAATCGACGAGTGGCGTAGCACGTCAGTCCATTCGTCTGCCGGTCGTCGCATCGGCTTCCGGCCCATTTTCATCCCCGTGCGCGAGTGCGAGAAGCCGGCAGCGCTCGCCGACCTGATCATCGCTTCGTCGCGCATTCCGCCGCTCACTCCGCAAGCCATGCGCAAAGGCGTTTACCTGCTTGACGGCGGTTTCTTCAGCAACGTGCCGACCGAGGGCTTTGATGCGGCGCCGGACCGGGCGCTGGTACTGCTCACCCGCCGCTTCCCGGTGCTGCCTCAGTTCCCGGGCGAGTCTACGTCCAGCCTTCGCAGCCGATTCCGGCCATTGCCTGGGATTACACGAAGGCGGCCGCGGTGCAATCGACTTTCGACCTCCGCAGGCGCGACGGAGAGCAATTCTGCACCTCGCTCGGCGCCCGCTGCGGACCTTCTGAGAACGAAATTCCTGACCTTCTACTGCCACGGCCCGTCGTTGATACAGCTGCGCGCTCTTTCCTCGTGCGCCCCGCGCCGATGCGTGATGCAAGGCGCGAGCAGCTGCAAGCGAGCCCGATCAGCGGTAGACGAGCACCGGAATTTTCGAGTGCGTGAGCACTTTCTGCGTTTCACTACCGAGCAACAAGGCGCCCAATCCGCGCCGTCCGTGCGAGGCCATGAAGATCAGATCACATTTGTTATTGCTTGCCGCTTCGATGATGGCCTTGTAGATCACTTCGTTGGCGACGGTCAGCTTGGTGCAAACGACGCCGGCCTCCCGGCAAAGAACGTCGACGAAGTCGAGATTCTCCTGCGCCTCATGCTCAGTCAATTCCTGAAACCTGCCAGGCGGCTGCGAATCGCGGACGATACCTTCGCTGTAATAGGAAAACGGATATTGCGCTTTGACATAGAAGGCGCAGAGACTCGCGCCGATCTCCTTGGCGAACACAACTGCCCGCCGCACCGCGTCTTGCGACAACTCTGAACCATCTGTCGGAACAAGAATGCGCTTGAACATGGCCCGTCCTTTCTGGTGGGCACGCGGCGTCGTCGGGAGCGCCGCGGCCATCCTCGAGATCAGCGATGCACGAGCACCGGGATCTTGGAGTGCGTCAACACTTTGTGGGTTTCGCTGCCCAGCAACAGGCCGCTCAGGCCGTGCCGCCCGTGCGAAGCCATGAAAATCAGATCACAGCCGCTGCGCATCGCCGCCTCAATAATTGCTTCGTAGATAATATTGTTCGACAAGCTCAACTTGTCGCACTTGACGCCGGCTTGCTGACAGAGGCTTTCGACAAAGCCGAGGATTTCCTCAGCCCGCTTTTCCTCACTCGCCTCGACTTCCCGGGAGCGGAAATATAGCTCTTCGCCGCCAACGTAATGCGATGCATCACTGAAGTCGCGCTTGGCGTAGAAAGCCGTGATTGCCGCCCCGGTTTCCTTGGCAAGGGCAACAGCGCGGCGAACGGCGTCTTGAGACAATTGAGAACCGTCAGTAGGAACAAGAATGTGCTTGAACATAACGACTCCTTTCTTCAGCTGCACTTTCAACATAGACCCCAATCGATCGCCATACAAACCGATTCCAGGCGGTTCGTTCGAACTTGACGAAACGGAAGAGCTCAGCACGCCAGCCCGCCTGGCGAACGTCTCTGATGCGAAATCCTGGCCTGCATGAAGAAGCGCGCCCAACGGTATGCCTTTATCGACGTGGCCACGGCGGATAAGCGTTAACCAGTAGTCACTCGGTCATGGGAACTTGCCCCGTTAGGAAGGCGGACGTTCGCCGCCATCCTCAGTGGCCCGTTCGCGGAAGCCCTTTGCAGCAAGTATGGGGAACAGTTATCGCATACCAGCTGGGTCCCGAAAATATTCACTGTCTCCTTCTGATGCGAGGCAGTGAGTGGATCAATTTGCTGGCCGAATACGGTCACTCAATAAGCTCAAAGAATGCCTTAATTCTGCCAATTGCATGGCGGCCTCCTACTGGCGGCTCTTGGCCAGGTTGAGCCAGTATAGTCGTCAACTTGCTCGCCAAATACCAGACGCTCGACTGGATCCGACGACGACCTAATTATTGAAATTGGATGGACACCTCGACCGGCAGCTCCTGGCCGATTGTACTCATACCGCATCAAGGCTGAAAGCGGTCGCACGACACCGATGGCGCGGCGAGTGTGCGGCCGCGTTCAAAGATCGCTAGATCTCTGTCTGCTCGGAAATCTCAAGGGCATCGTCCACCTCGATGCCGAGGTATCTCACAGTGCTCTCCAGCTTGGTATGGCCGAGCAATATCTGGACTGCCCTAAGGTTCTTCGTGCGTTTGTAGATTAATGTCGCTTTCGTCCGGCGCATCGTGTGCGTGCCGTAGATGGTTGGATCTAGGCCGACTGCAGCAACCCACTGATGGACGATCCGGGCGTACTGTCGCGTTGATACGTGAGGCGCCCGCGCAAGACGGCTCGGAAACAGATATTGCTCTGGCTTCAATTTCGCCTTGTTGATCCAAGCAGTGACTGACCTTCTCGTCGGCTCAGTGAGTTCGAACTGTGCGGGCCGCTGCGTTTTGCGTTGGATGACCATCGCTCGGCTTAGAATCTGGTTTCCATGCGCGATGTCGTGAACTCGTAAACCAACAAGATCGCAGCCGCGCAGCTTGCTGTCGATCGCCAAGTTAAACATCGCCAGGTCTCGCTCTCGATGCGTATTTTGGAGGTGGATTCTGATCGCCCAGATGTCCTTCGGCTTCAACGGAGGCTTCTGACCGACCAGCTTTCCTTTGTTCCATGCTGCTCGGCGTTGATTCGATTCCATGACAGACTCCTTCTGTGTTGATCGGAGTCTGATTGTTCTCCTGCGAGGTGGAAGTCCGCTTTCGGTGGATATGCTGGGGGCGTACAATCGGCCAGGAGCCGCCGGTCGAGGTGTCCATCCAATTTCAATAGGCAAGGCGCGCACCGCTCCCTCTGAATGGCCGGTTTTTGGCGAGCAAATTGACGTCGGCACTGCCTCGACTCGGCCAGAAGCAGCACTTCGCAAATCGATCTGCATGTTGGATACTAATGCAGGCAGAATGACCAAGTTTCCCGAATGATGAATCTGAAGCCCACACCGATGCTGAACGATTTCCGGCGCTATTCCGCCGTTGAACTGTACGGTATGTTCCAAGAGATCTATTCGTCTTCGGATGGGATGAGCGAATTGCTGGAAGACAAGTACCCCGACACCCGACGGCTCGAAGAGGACGTTGAGGCCCTGTACCGCCTTTCTGGGGCAGTCTCGCTGGTTGCTGAAGTTGACGGTAAGCCCGCAGCCTACCTCGTTATTCGGCCACGAGCGCAGGCAAGGCTTCGGCACACCGCAGAGCTGAGCATGGGGGTCGCACCTGCTGCGCGAGGGAGAAGGCTGGGCAGTCTCATGCTTCAGGCTGCTCTCGATCGCGTCGCATCGGAGTCTGCCATCGAAATCGTCTACCTCATGGTCCGTTCCGATAACGAGGCGGCGATTCGCCTATACCGTAATGCTGGTTTCGAGCAACTGGCCGTTCTCGACCGAGACACGAAAATCGGCGAGAGTTATCGCGACGGTATTCTGATGCGGAAATTCGTCCGGAGCTAAGTCGCACAACCCAAGCCGAAACCGTGCAGCCAGCACCGATTGGAGAAGTTCGGGCCATTCGGAGTCCGGCAATCATTGACTGTCTGCTTTTGAAAAATCTGTCCATCCGGAAATGGTTGGTAGTACGCAGTAACGACTGGCCGCTCGCGGGAATGGGAATTTGAGTGACGGCTTTCCGGCGATGAATTCGAAGAGAGGACGGTCGCGTCGCGACCCAAACTCGACGTTCGCCATAACCGGAAGCGGACCGTCATAACGTGAAGCTACCAGCCACTAGCTTGTGACGTCATGCGGCTGATCGGCCGCCGGAATGACGAGAACAACCTTCAAACCGCCAGAGGGTGAATCCGCAAGTTCGGCTCGCCCACCGTAGAGCCTTGCGAGATCATCGACGATCGCCAGCCCGAGACCCGATCCGGGGACTTGTTCATCTGCCCGTTCGCCGCGGTTGAGAACCCTTTCACGCTGATCCTGGGCAATGCCGGCACCGTCATCAGCGATCGCAACCCGAAGTTCGTCATCAGCGATCTCAAGCGACACGTCGATCCGGTGCGTTGCCCACTTGCATGCGTTATCGAGCAGATTGCCCAACATCTCCTGCAAGTCCTGTTCTTCGCCACGAAAGACGGCGTTTCCGCAAGTTGCATGAATGGTGATTGCGAGATCCCGCTCCACATGAATCCGGCGCATCACACGCACCAATCCGTCAATGACCGGGAGCACAGGGGTTCGCGCGCCCGGCAGTCGCCTCGTGGCGGCAATTCTGGACCGGCTGAGATGGTAGTCGACCTGCTTCCTTGCAAGGTCAATCTGGAGGGCCACGAGACTCGCCCACTCGTCGGTCTTGCCGCTCGTGGCATTGGCAATGACGCTAAGCGGTGTCTTCAACGCATGTGCCAGATTGCCAGCCTGCGTTCGTGCCCGTTCGACCACTTCGGCATTCTGCTCGAGCACCGTGTTGAATTCTTCGACGAGGGGCTGAACTTCTCCCGGGAAATGCCCTTCAAGACGCTGCGTTGCGCCACTTCGCACCTTGGCAAGTGCATCGCGTAAGCGTTTGAGCGGCGTCAGCGCGATCAGGACCTGAATCACCACTGCCACCGCCAGCCCACTACCAAGTAATCCCAGCGCCAGCCACAACATGCCGCTGAAGTGCTCAACCGGTTCGACCATCTGCTGTTCGTCGGCGGCAACAACCAGGCGAAATTTTCTGCCGGTCTGAGTTGCCGCGTCATCGACGACCACCACCCGCTCGACCAGACCCAGCATCGTCTTGTCCGGACCATAAACGCGATGTTGGTGAACCTCTCCGTCGGACGGCGTATCAGCAGGCAGCTTGAGTACGTCATCCCACAGCGAGCGCGAGCGCAGCAGGCCGAGGGCGCCGCCCTGCGCCCCGTCGATGCGGTCGATCTGCCAGTACAGCCCCGAATACGGCTTGCTGAAGCGCGGATCGCTCTGTGCGCCCGTCAGCGACGGTTGCCCTTGCTGATCGACCAGCAGATGCGCAGCGAGTTGATCGAGTTGGGTATTGAGCTCGGCATGAAACTGCAGCGCGACGTGCTGTCTGAAAAGCCCACCCAGCGCCCAGCCGGCAACGAGGATCGTCACTGCGATCCAGACCAGCGTGCCGAGCAGCAGGCGCTGGCGCAAGGAACCATGCAGGGCAAGCGCCGGAGAATTCGAGCCCGCTCGCCTCATGGTGAAACGAGTCGATATCCCAAGCCGCGCACCGTTTCGATGACGCCTTCGGGCAGTTTCTTGCGCAGGCGGGCGATGAACACCTCAACGGTATTCGAGTCGCGATCAAAGTCTTGGGCGTAGATGTGCTCGATCAGGTCGCTGCGCGAAACGACTCGTCCCGGGTGATGCATCAGGTAGTCGAGTACGCGGTATTCGTGGCTGGTCAGCGTCAGCGTCCGCCCGGCCACCGTCACGCGGCTGCGCCGGGTGTCGAGCGCGACTTCGCCACAGACGAGTTCGGCGCTGGCGTGGCCGCCTGCACGCCGAATCAGGGCGCGCAAGCGGGCCAGTAACTCCTCGATGTGGAAGGGCTTGCTCAGGTAATCGTCAGCGCCGGCATCGATCCCGGCAACTTTTTCGTGCCAGTTGTCGCGCGCGGTCAGGATCAGCACCGGCATGATTCGCCCCGCGGCGCGCCATTTTCTCAGGACGGTGAGGCCGTCCATCCGCGGCAGCCCCAGGTCGAGAACGACGGCATCAAAAGGCTGATCCTCATCGTCGCCTTGAAAGTGCGCATCGACGCCGTTCCCCACCACATCGACGGCATACCCTGCGACCCGTAGCGCGTGCGCCAATTGAGTCGCGATGGTCGGCTCGTCCTCGACGACGAGAACCCGCATCTTCGTCATTCCCCTTTTCGGCGTTCCGGTCTCGAGCGGCGATCGCGATAGTCGATGATCGTCGCGTCGCTTGCATCGACAAGCAACTTCACCAGCGCGCCGCCCGGACGCAGGAGTTTGATTTCGTAAAGCCAGCGATCGTGTTTGCGCTCGAGTTCGACTTCCATGACTTGCCCCGGAACCTCTCGAGCAACCCTTTCCAACACCGTCTTGAGCGGCAGGATTTCGCCCGCCTCGAGCGCCTGGCGCGCGCGGTCATGGTCGCCGGATTCTACGGCAGCGATGGGCGAGACCGAGGCCAGCGCAACGATCAAGGCCGTCATGGCCGAGCGCAGCCGTAGCGCCAGCGGTTTCATCGAGCATCCCTGATCAACTTCCTTCTCCAGTCCAGGCCTTGAAGTTCGGCATCAGCGGCCGCGTTTGGCGCATGCAGCGCCATCACCGATTAGCGCCATTTGTAGCCGGGTCGACATGAACGACAGATTAACAGCCGATTCAGATTGCGTTAAGGCGCGTGCGAGCAAAGTGTGCCAAACCCCCAAGGGAAGGAGCGCATTTTGAGATCAGAATTCTCCGTCTGCCTGCTGCTCGCCGCATTCGTTCTTTCGCCGAGGTGCCTCGCCGTCCCCCGCAGCGAAATCCTCGGCCAATATGCCACCGCGGCGAGAACAGCGTCGCCATCGTTTTCCGGCTTCTCCGCCGCCCGCGGTGAAAAGCTGTATGTGACGAAATTCGCCGGCGGCAAGCCGGAGACGCCGGCCTGCACCACTTGCCACGGCGACGACGCGCGCAATGCCGGTCGCACGCCGACCGGCAAGGTCATTGATCCGGTCGCCGGGTCGGTGGCGCCGTCCCGCTACACCGATCCGGCCAAGGTCGAGAAATGGTTCAAGCGCAACTGCAACGATGTTCTGGGGCGCGAGTGCACGCCGCTCGAAAAAGGCGACTGGCTGAGCTACATGAACAGTCTCTGAACGAAAGGCGAATTTGCCATGAACATACCGTATCGTCCCATCGCGCTAGGCCTTGTTGCACTGGCCTTCTCGGGCATTTTTCTGGCGCGGGCGCAAGCCGGCGGCGGACACTACTTTGCCCCGGTTTCCGACGCGCTGACGCGTGAGGAATGCGGCAGTTGCCACCTCGCCTTTGCCCCGTCAATGCTGCCGGCAAGCTCGTGGAAACGGATGCTGGCCGAGCTCGACAAGCACTTCGGTACCGATGCCAGCGTCGCGCCGGACGCCGCCAAGCATATCAGACGCTACCTCAGCGAAAATGCAGCGGATGCCGGTGGCCAGCGCCACGGCAACAAGCTGATGCGCGGTGTTTCCCTGCAGGACGCACCGCTGCGCATCACCGAACTGCCCAGGTGGCTGCGCAAACACAACGAGCTGCCCGCCAGGGAATGGAAGCGCAAGGAAGTTGGCAGCAAAGCCAACTGCGCGGCCTGCCACACCGGCGCCGAGCGCGGCTATTACGACGAACCTTAGACCTCCAACAGCACAGCCATGAGAACGATCCTCTTCGCCCTTCTGGCGATCGTAAGCGCCGCCTGGGCCTTCGACCTTGCCTCGGCAACTTTCCCGGCGAATGCTGCCTTTCTCTGGATCGCGCACCAGGAAGCCATCTATCTCACCGGCCTGCTGTCGATCGCCTTGATGTCGCTCTCGATGCTGCTCGCAATCCGCCCGGCCTGGCTGGAAAGACCGCTCGGTGGCATGGATCGCATCTACCGCCTGCACAAGTGGTCGGGTGTTTTAGCTGCCGGTTTTGGCGCCAGCCACTGGTTGCTCGACCAAGCGGGCGGGATGCTCAAGTCGTTGATCGGCGTCGAGGGCCGACTGCCGAAAATCCGCTATGACGGCATGCTTGAAGTGCTGCGCGAATTGGGCGCCGACATGGGCGAACCTGCGCTCTACATCGCGCTGGCGATGGTCGTCATTGCGCTGTGGCGACGTTTCCCTTATCACCTGTGGCGCCACCTGCACCGCGTCATGCCCGTGCTTTATCTGATGCTGGCCTTGCACGCCGCGATGCTGGCGCCTGCGGACTACTGGAGACAACCGGTCGGTGCGCTGATGGCCGCGTTCCTTGCCGTCGGCGTCTTCGCCAGCGTCATTTCGCTGAGCGGACGGATCGGGCGCCGTCGGCAGATCGCGGGCACCGTGATCTCGGTCAATGGCGATGGCGATATCACCGAACTCACCTGCCGGCTCGATAAGGAATGGCAAAGCCATCGCGCCGGGCAATTCGCCTTTCTCAGCTTCAGCAGTCTGGAGGGCGCGCATCCGTTCACGATTGCCAGCGCCGACCGCGGTGACCGGACGATTACCTTCTTCATCAAGGGGCTCGGCAATTTCACGCGCAAGCTCGGCGATCAAATTCAGGTCGGCCAGTCGGCCATCATCGAGGGCCCTTACGGCCGTTTCCAGTTCGAACGCCACCAACCTGGTCACCGCCAGGTCTGGATTGCCGGCGGCATCGGCATAACCCCGTTCCTCGCCTGGCTGGAATCGCTTCAATCGCGGCCGACCCAACTCAACAAGGTGGACTTCCACTATTGCACGCGCAACCGCGATACCGATCGCCTTGTCGGCCGTCTGCAAACTTTGTGTGCCGCACTCCCCGGCATTCTTCTGCACGTGCATAGCGCGCGCCACGGCGAATTGCTCACCGCCGATTCGCTCGATCTTGACGCGCGAAAGAAAGCGGAAATCTGGTTCTGCGGACCACGCGGACTTGCCGAGGCGCTCAAGAGCGGCTTGAATGGAAAGGGTAGGCTTCGCTTTCATCAAGAAGCCTTCGAGATGCGCTAAGCCGAGGACTATCATGACTGCAACAACGAATTCGCGTCCGTCGCTGACACGCTATGCCTGGCTCTCCATCGCCACGGCCATCGCCACCATCGTGCTCAAGGGGGTCGCGTGGAAGATGACGGGCTCGGTCGGCCTGCTGTCGGATGCCATCGAATCCCTGGTGAATCTTGCCGGCGCGATGATGGCGCTGTGGATGCTGACGCTTGCGGCATTGCCCGCAGACGCGGACCACGCGCACGGACACGGCAAGGCCGAGTATTTCTCCAGCGCATTTGAAGGCTTCCTGATTCTGTTAGCGGCTGTCAGCATTGCCTATACCGCCATCAACCGGCTGATGAACCCTCAGCCAATTGAAGCGATTGGTATCGGGCTGCTGGTTTCCGTGGTCGCCTCGGTCCTCAATTTTGCGACAGCGAAGATATTGTTAAAGGTAGGGAGGAAGCACAATTCGATTACCCTTGAAGCTGACGCCCATCATCTGCTCACCGATGTGTGGACCTCAGTGGGGGTCATTGGCGGCGTTGGCTTGGTCTCATTGACTGGTTGGCTCTGGCTCGACCCGGTCGTTGCATTGATCGTGGCGGCCAATATCGTGTGGACTGGTTATCACCTTATGAGACGATCGGCCGATGGCCTGATGGACGTTTCGTTACCGGCGGAAAGCATCTCGAAAATCGAGTCGCTGCTGGCGAACTATCGCGACGATGGGCTGGATTTCCACGCTCTGCGAACGCGTCAGTCGGGAGGAAGAGCTTTTGTGACGCTTCACATTCTGGTGCCGGGAAGTTGGACGGTGCAACTGGGGCATGATTGGGCCGAGCGTATAGAGGCGGATATCCGCCAAGCGCTGCCTCATACCCATATCACGACCCACTTGGAGCCGCAGGAAGATCCGGCGTCGATGAGCGACCAATTTCTTGACAGGAGTACGCCGGTCGGAGTCAATCAGCCATCTCAATAGCGCTCGTACGACAGGGCAGTTCCTTGCTGATTCGTGATGCCAATCGTGTCATCGCGCGATCAACTCCGCGATTAAGTCGTTCGGAAAAAGCCAAAATCCGGTACGAGCGTCTGCTTTGGAGAATTCTCACCATCGTCCGGTGATGGCCGGTAGGGTGAGCTCGCCAGCGACCGCTTTGGAGCAGCCCATTTGGCGGGAATGAGGTTTGGCGGAACGACCGGTCTGGATAAAGCTCACCGGCCGTTGTGGGTCGATTTGACCCGGTCAAGGCGTCCCGAGCACCCCCAATAACGGACCGTGAGCGATGAGGGACCGTTCATCGCCGCACAGCGGACGCTCTTCCATCTAGTCGCGAATGGCCGCAATGGCCGACGAGCCGACTTCGGCCAACGCCGACACTCGTTTGCAACACGGCGGCAAGCTGCCTTTCGACGCATTGACCCGTCGGCTCCATCGCTGAACTTTGATTGTTCGCAGTGTCAAACAGCGCTCTCCCGCGCGTTGCGGAACAGTCGATTCGATAAGTTTCCAGTAGCAAGTCGTTCCCCTTGGTCGTCCGCCTGTCCTCGCTCAATGCAGCGGGGATGGCTTGAGCGAGGGAAGTGCCACAGTTCGTGCAGCGGTCGTCACCTTCAATTTTTGGGAGGCAACATGAGCGCACTCGTATTCGAGGCCCCCGACGCAGGGCTCTGGGAGCAGGATGGCGTGCACTTCCCGCGGCCGCTCACGCGCTTTTTTCAGGAAACCTTCCGCGACGGGTTCATGCGCGGGTTCAAGGGCGGCACCTCGCGTTACGGCTTGATGCTCGACCATCTGCAGCCCGCATTCGTCAACGGCTTCCTGTACATGAAGCAGGTCAACGTCGGCGTGCCGCCGGAGGCGCTGAGTCATCCGCCCAAGGAAGAGTTTCTGCAGCTTTGCAAGGAGCATCCCGAACTTGCCCGTCGCCTGAAAACGGCGGCCACCGTGCTCGAGGAAAAGCCGTGGCGCGACGACATCAGGAACTGGGACGAGGTGCTCAAGCCGAAGTCCCGGGAAAACCACCTGCGTTTGCAGGCGCAGGACCCGGCGGCGATGTCCGATGTAGCGCTCGCGGACTACCTCAATGATTGCCTCGAGAACTCCCGGGCGATGCATTTTCAGCACCATGTCTATACGATCTCCTGCGGCATGCCGGTCGGGGACTTCATGGCGAGCGCGCAGGAGTGGACGGGGCTCTCGGCGGGGGAGATCGCGCAGGCCTTGCGCGGCAGCACGCCGATTTCAGCCGGCGTGTCCGACGAATACCTCGCGGCCCTGCAGGCCATCGCCGGCGATGCGCAAGCCCGCAGGCTACTGAACGGTCCCGGCCGACCCGGGACTATTCTTCGCGAGCTCCAGGCCTTGCCGGGAAAGACCGGCGAGGCGATCAAGACCTATCTTGACCTTGTCTCCAACCGCATCGTTGGCGGTTACGACATCAGCTGTCGCACGGCGATCGAAACGCCCGAGCTTCTCGTCAAAGCGCTGCAGGCAAGAGACTCGCCCGACGATCTCGCGCAGGCGGCGCAGCGCGTCAGCGAGCAGACGGCCAAAATCCGCGCCGCAGTGCCTCAAGCGCAGCGCACCGCGTTCGATGAGCTGCTAGCCGAAGCGCGCCTGATCAATCGCCTGCGCGACGAACGCGGTTACTGGAGCGACCTATGGGCGACCGGCATTGCGCGCCGCGCCTATCTCGAAGTCGGACGGCGCCTTGCCGCCACGGGCAGGATCGAGGCGGCCGAGCATGCGCTCGATGCGAGCAGCGGCGAAGCGATCGCCATGCTGACCGGCAGCGGCAGCGCACTTGCGCCGAGCGCAGCCGAGCTTGCGGCGCGCCATCACTTCCGCGTCACCGTTGCTAACGATGTCGCGCCGCCCTTCCTGAACGGCACGCCATCGCCGCCGCTGCCTCTCGACTGGTTTCCCGAGCGCGCCCGGCGCACCATGCGTGCCATGGGGGCGTTCATGGCGCACGTCTTCGGCGCCACCGACAAGGTCAGCGAAGCGAAGATCGTGCGCGGCATTGCCGTCAGCGCCGGCCAGTATGAAGGGCGGGCGCGCGTCATCGCCAGCAACGATTCACAGCACCTGATCGAGAAGGGCGAGGTACTGGTGACGCGCTCGACCTCGACCGCTTTCAACTATGTGCTGCCGCTTGTCGGCGCCATCGTCACCGACCGCGGCGGTCTGATGTCGCACGCGGCCATCGTGGCGCGCGAATACGGCCTGCCCGGCGTGGTGGGCTGCGAGGTGGCGACGAGCACGATTCCGAACGGCGCAATGGTGCGCGTAGACGCAGACAAGGGCGAAGTGACCATCCTCTCATGATCGAGCCGGTCGAGCTTCGCCTCGCGCGCGACGAAGCCGTTTTCGGCGGCAAGTCGGTACAGCTTGGCGCCGCGCTGCGCAGCGGCCTGCCGGTGCCGCCTGGCTGGGCGCTCTCGGTCGATTTCGTCGACGCCATCGTCAGTCGCGACGCGGCCGCCTGCGCGCTGCTCAAAAATCTTCTGCGCGAGGAGCGCGAACCTTTTGCCGTACGCTCCTCCGGCGTCGGCGAGGACGCCAGGATCGCGAGCTTCGCCGGTCAGCATTTTACCGAGCTTAACCGCATCGGCTTTTCCGACATCGTCATTGCCATCGATTCGGTCTGGCGATCCGGCCATTCCGAGGGCGCAAGCGCCTACCGCGCCAAGCTCGGCATCACTGAAAGGCCGCGCACCGCGGTCACCCTGCAGAAGATGGTCTTCCCGGTCTGCGCCGGCGTGATGTTTACCCGACACCCGCTCACGGGAGCCGACGAAATTGTCATCGAGGCCTCGTGGGGTCTGGGTGAAGCAATCGTCGAAGGCCTCGTCATTCCCGATCACTTTCGCTTCGGCAAGGACGGCAGCGTGATCGAAAAGCGCGCCGGCACCAAGGACGTGTGCATCAGGCCGCTGCCCGGCGGCGGCGTCGAGGAAAGCGCCATTACCGACCCGGAGAGGATCGGCGGTTTTTGTATCGACGAAGCGCGGCTCGACGAACTCGTGCAACTCGGCGTGCGCTGCGAACAGCACTTCGGGCCGCGACGCGACATCGAATGGGGGATCCAGGGCGGCGTTCTCTACCTGCTCCAGTGCCGTGCGATCACCACGGGCATGCCGGTTTGACGCAAGAGGCCCCCGCCTACTCGCCGCTGCGCTTGATGGGCCTGGGCCTCTCGGCGATGCTGGTGCCGCTCGGCTCGACGATGATCGCGGTGGCCTTGCCGTCGATCGGACTGGAATTTTCCCGCACGCCCGGCGAACTCACGCAGTGGCTCGTCAACAGCTATCTGATGATCAATGTCGTCGCCCTCGGGCCCGGCGGCAAGCTCGGCGACCGCTGGGGTTATCGCCGCACGCTGCGTTTGGGGCAATGGCTGTTCGGCGCGGGCTGCCTGCTGCCGCTCATCTTTCACGCCTTCGAGGCGCTCGTCGCCGCCCGCATCCTGATGGCGCTGGGAGGCGCGGCGATGGTTCCCACGGTGATGGCGGTGTTCAAGATCACCGTGCCCGAAGCGAAGCGTCACCGCGTCTTCGGCTATTTCGGCGCGATGATGGGCTTTGCCGCTGCCGTCGGCCCCTCGCTCGGCGGCCTGCTCGTGCATCACTTCGGGTGGGTCTCGATCTTTCTCATGAACCTGCCGCCGCTCTTGCTCTCGGTCTTCTTCTCGATGGGCTTTTTCAAGCACGCGCTCGAGGAGGCGCCGGCGACGAAATTCAGTTTCGATTGGACCGGCACGCTGCTGCTGGCACTTGCCCTCGTCTGCCTGGTCGGCGGCACGAAGCAGAGCCTGCTCTTCTTTCCCGCGCCGGTGCTGATGGCGGGTTTCATCTGGTGGCAGACGAAGACCCCCTATCCCTTGATCGACCCGAAGCTCTTTTCGCATCGCTCGTTCGCCGCTGGCTGCGCGATCGTCGCCCTGCAAAACCTCGCGATGTATGCCCTGCTGTTCCAGCTGCCTTATCTGCTCAAGCTCCTCTATCAGTGGGGTCCGGAGCAGGCGGGCCACTACATGACGTCTTCATGTTCAGCATGATGGCAGCCTCAATGCTCGGCGGCCGCTTGGCCGAGCGCATCGGCGTGCGCCTGACCTGCATGGGCGGTGCGCTGACGGCGCTGAGCGGAGTGATCGGGCTGTTGCTGCTCTCGCCGGAAAGTACGCCGCCGCATATCGTCGGCGCTCTCGTGCTGGTGGGTTCAGGTCTCGGCCTTGCCAACGGTCCGTCGCAGTCGGCAGCGATGGCCGGTATCGAGCGCGGCATGAGCGGGGTCGCCTCGGGCGTCATTTCCATCTCCCGCTATCTTGGCGGAGTGGCGGGTATTTCGGTGCTGGCACTGTTGCTCTCGGCGCCTTCATCGGGGCAGTCGCTCGCCCAGCACCGGTACGCGATCCTGCTTTTCGCGGCGGCGTTTTTCCTTGCTGCGCTCGTTTCCCTGCTCTTGCCAGGGCGCACCCGCCACGCCGCGTGAGTCGCTGGCTTTAGATGAACTGGGCTTGAGACTAATTTTGTCAATACCAGGCGCCCATCAAGCAGGAGCTGCGCGCGAAAGGAATGGAGGTCGAGATGAACCGAGCGAGGATACCCGACACACACGAAGCATGGGACGACAAGCGGCTGGGGAGTGACGAGGACTACGTGGAAGTCGTCAATGAGACGGAAGAGGCGCAAATTGATGAAGCCGCCGGGACGCAGCCCGTGTCAATCAGGCAGCAAAACCAGATGCCGGGCGCCAACAAAGGCGCGCGCTAAGCGGGCCGCGTAGCAACCGGTGCATTTCCGAAGAGAGCCGCCTCCGGGCGGTTTTTTAGTTTTGCGCTCTTCTCTTGGTAGCCTGGGCGCGATCGGTCAGCTTGGAAACCGACCGATCCTATTCGGCCAACGGGCGCAGCGCGTCGGCCCAGCAATTGGGCGTCTCGTAGAGGCGCACGCGCTCGAGGCGCAGATGGTTGCCAAAACGATCGCGATAGACGGCGTCAAGGATCGCAAAAGCCCTTTCGGCGAGGTTTTCGGCGGTCGGGATGCAGTCGAGAATGACGGTGCGGTGTCCGGGCAGCGAGTTCAGGAACTCGACGACGCGCTGATCGCCCGAATAGACGAGGAAGGCGTGGTCCCAGAGGTCGACGACATGCTGGCAGGCGAGCGCCTTGACCTCGGAAAAGTCCATGACCATGCCATTGACCGCCGTTCCGGGCGCTTTGACGATATCGCCGCCGAGCGTGACTTCAAGCGCATAGCGATGGCCGTGCAGATGCTGGCACTGGCTCTGGTGATCGGGGATGCGGTGACCGGCGTCAAATTCGAGGCGGCGAGTAATCTGCATGAAAAAATTCGGACGTGATTCGAGCCCGGATTATAGCATCGTGCGCCTGAAGCCCTTGCCCCGGCTTGGCCCGCACCGGCTTTGGCTTTAGAATGATCCGCACGGGCGCGAAGTCGGCGCCGGTCGGACGTCCCACAAAATGCTAAGCGTTAAGGATCACAGCCGCGAGAGCGCCGGCCTCAAGTATGTCTACCCGGTGATTTCTCGTCGTGCCGGTGGCGTCTCCGTCGGCATCAATCTCAACGTCAATAACGCCTGCAACTGGGCCTGCGTTTATTGCCAGGTGCCGGAACTCACTCGCGGCGGCCCGCCCCCCGTTGATCTGCAGCAACTCGAAAGCGAGCTGCGCGGCTTTCTTGCGGCAGCGACGAGCGGCGACTTTCTGCTGAAGAACGCGCCAGCGGAAGCGCGGCGTCTTGTCGATCTCGCCTTTTCGGGCAACGGCGAGCCGACGAGCGCCGCCGAGTTCGGCGAGGCGGTGGCGGTGGCCGAGAAGGTCCTGAAGGAATTTTCGCTCATCGGCGAAGTGAAGCTCAGGCTGATCACGAACGGCAGTCTCATTCACCGGCCGCGCGTCAGCGAAGGCATCGCGCGCATCGGCGCCGTCGACGGCGAGGTGTGGTTCAAGGTCGATCGCGTCAGCGTCGAAGGCATCGCCGCGGTCAATGGGGTTCGTCGTGCGCCTGCGCGCATGCTCGCGGCGCTCAGGAAATGCGCCGAACTGGCGCCGACCTGGGTGCAGACCTGTTACTTCGCCATCGACGGCGAAGAAGCCAGCGAGGCCGAGCAGCTCGCGTATCTTGAATTCATTGCCGCCGCACGGGACAAAATAAAGGGCGTGCACCTTTACGGTTTGGCACGCCCTTCCTTGCAACCTGGCGCAGAAAGACTATCGAATCTGCCGCAGGAAGTCTTTCATCGCTTCGCAGCGCGGGTGTCGTCTGAAGGCGTTGCCGTGATCGCCAACGCCTGAACGATCGAAGGATCGAACAATTGAACGATCAGGCTGCTTTCTTTTTGGTCCGGGCCGATTTTTTCAGCGTCTTGTAAAGATCGCTCTCTTCGGTCTTCAGGTAATCGACGACATCGAGGTCTTCGCGCTTGATGCGCTGGATGTCGATCTGCTCGACGTGCACGAGGCGCAGGAGTTCGCGCACCGGCTTGGGCATGTTGCGGCCACTCTCGTAACGCGAACCGCCACTTTGCGTGACGCCGATCTTCGACCAGAACTGCTGCTGGTTTAAGCCGAGCTTGCGGCGAATCGCTCGCGGCTCGTTCTTATCAACGGGCTTCAGGTTAGACATATTCATCCTTTCATGCGGCTACCGAGCCAGGGGGAACATGGGAGGTTGGGGGACCTCGGTCGATGCTGCTGCGTTATGACTTTCGTCATAGCGCGGGCTCAGTATAGAACAACTCCATAAACGATTGCAAGTAGCATGATAAAAGACCATGTGACTAATCCGGTCTTCGCTTGCGGGCGATTATAACCGCCTTTGCGAAGCGGGTCATCAGGGCGCTAAATAAGGTAAAATCGCCCCCTTTAATGACCAGTAATTGGATTCGGAATGGCGCTCATAGTTCAGAAGTTTGGCGGGACGTCGGTGGCAACGACGGAGCGAATCAAAAACGTCGCAAAGAGGGTGGCGCGCTGGAAAGCGCAGGGGCATGACATCGTCGTCGTGCCTTCGGCGATGTCGGGGGAGACGAACCGCCTGATCGGTCTGGCCAAGGAAATCTCCTCGCGGCCCGACCCGCGCGAGCTCGACGTCATCGCCTCGACCGGCGAGCAGGTGACCATCGCGCTGCTCGCCATGGCCCTGCACGAGGAAGGGCTCCAAGCCAAGAGCTATACGGGTTCGCAGGTGCGCGTGCTGACCGACAGCACCTTCACCAAGGCGCGCATCCTGCAGATCGACGACAAGCGCATCCGCAAGGATCTGGCATCGGGGCACGTGGTGGTCGTCGCCGGTTTCCAGGGCGCCGACGACGGCGGCAATATCACGACGCTCGGTCGCGGCGGTTCGGATACCTCGGCGGTGGCGCTTGCCGCTGCCCTCGAAGCCGATGAGTGCCAGATCTACACCGATGTCGATGGCGTCTATACGACCGACCCTCGCGTCGTCCCGGAAGCGCGCAAGCTCGACAAGATCACCTTCGAGGAAATGCTCGAGATGGCAAGTCTGGGATCCAAGGTCCTGCAAATTCGCTCGGTCGAGTTCGCCGGAAAATACAAAGTCAAATTGCGCGTGCTCTCGAGCTTCGAAGATGAAGGCGAAGGCACGCTGATCACCGTTGAGGAAGAAAACAGCATGGAACAACCGATCATTTCCGGCATCGCTTTCAATCGCGATGAAGCCAAACTCACGATTCTCGGCGTTCCCGACCAGCCGGGCGTCGCCTACCGCATCCTCGGCCCGATCGCGGACGCCAATATCGACGTCGATATGGTCATCCAGAACCTCGGGCAGGAAGGGCTCACCGACTTCTCGTTTACCGTCAACCGCGCCGACTACGCGCAGGCGCTCGAAATACTCAAGGCGACTTCGGCGCAAATGAACGCGCGCGGCGTCATCGGCGACAACAAGACGTGCAAGGTTTCGGCGGTCGGCGTCGGCATGCGTTCGCACCCGGGCGTTGCCAGCCAGATGTTCAACGCGCTCGGCAAGGAGGGGATCAACATCCAGATGATCTCGACTTCGGAGATCAAGATCTCGGTCGTCATCGAGGAAAAATACCTCGAGCTCGCCGTGCGCGTGCTGCACAAAGCCTTCGGACTCGACAAAGTGGTTTGACCCCGGATAGCGGAAAGGCTATCATCGCCGGCTTCCGGAGACGTGGCCGAGTGGTCGAAGGCACTCCCCTGCTAAGGGAGCATACCTCACAAGGGTATCGGAAGTTCGAATCTTCTCGTCTCCGCCAGTAACACCTCGGCTAAGCAGCCTACGAAAACCCCGCCACACGCCAGTGTTTGCGGGGTTTTTGTTTATTTCTGTTGACTGCGACTATGAGCAAAGCCTAAATTGCCTGCGAACCCGCATTCATAGTGTGGATATTTCGCTCAGTACCGAATTCCCGAAGGTGTCCGGTCGAGGCTGAAGCTGTCGGTGCTTTCACGCCAGACCGCAAGAGGCTCGTCCGGTGCATCGGAATGTACGAGGAAATGAGCGGCCGCGATCGGAGATAAAAAGAATGGCTGAAATAAGAATCGGAAAATTGGTGCTCGACCCGGCGAAGAATCCGGCGGTGCTCGACACGACGACCTGGGATCGCGCAGCCGCCTGGAAACAGGTGAGCGCGGCTGGAAAGGCATTCTGGGAGCAGGCGGCGGAGGCGGCGGGCAGTTCCAAACTGCCGAGCGCGGCGGGCATCACCCTTTATCCGGGTTCACATGCCTGTTCCGGGGGTGACGATGTCCTGCTCGCCTCGCTGCCGGACCGCCAGGACGTTTTCATCGTGCTCGGAAAACACGCCGATGCCTCGCTCCTCGGCGAGCCGATAGGGACTGAAGCGCTGGCCGGCGGCGTCAAGCTCGCCGCGTACCCGACGGACATGAAGGTGCTCGACCTCTATCTCACGCGGATCAATCCGGAGAAAGCGCCGCGTGCACTCGGCTGCGTCCCGCGCATGGGGATTGGCGACCGGCATACCACGACCGTCTGGCCGGCAGCCTTCGCGGCGATGGAGAAGGCCGGTTTCGCGGCGAACGCGATCCAGAATTCGCTGCGCGAGCTGAACCAGTTGGACGACCTCGTTGCCGGCAAGCCGGCGCACGAGAATTATCTTTTCAGTTTCGGCACGATCGCCGAAGGTCACGCCGGCAGCACCTTCGAAGGCCTCCTGCACGCGGGCGTGATCGCCGCGTTGAAGGCGGAGACCTATCCCCGCTATGGCGCTGACGCCGATCATATCCAGGTGAAGCGCGGCCCCGAAGGCCTCGATCGGGCCAAGCGCGTGATCACGGCTGCCCGGCACTACACCTTCTACACGATGGATGTCTCGGACATCCTGAATTACGGCGCGACGAAGACGCAGTCCGCAGCCGACGCGGTGGCCTTTCTCGATTCGGTGCTCTCTTCCGAGACGCTCAAGAAGGACGTCGTGGCCTACCACTCACGCAAGCGCCGGATCGGCGGCCACGACTATGCTTTCAGCGCGGCCGACATCGGCAGATTCGTCGGCAAGTATTGGAAAGCGCTTGACGCCATGGAAGCGCTGCACGCGCATCTGAAGGGACTGAAAGGCGATACGCCCTTCGACATGGAACTGTCGATCGACGAGAACCCGGGCGATTTTGCCACCTGCGAATGCATCAGTTCGCCGGAGGAAGTCATCTTCCTCGCGGTCGAGATGCAGCGCCGTCACCTGCCGGTCACGCACATCGCGCCGAATTTCGGCGTCGAAAAGGGGACCGACTATCGCTGCCCCGACGGCCTCGACGGACTCGAGGAGCGGGTACGGATCATCTCCGACATAGCGGCGGCCTTTAACCTCATGCTCGACTGCCACTCCGGCGACGACCTCGGGAAGAAGACCCGGCAGGTCTTTGGGCGCGCCACGGGCGGACGGATCAACTTCAAGATCTCGCCGATGCTGCAGGTGATGTTCTCGCAGACGCTCTACGAATTTCAGAAAGACACTTTCGATTTCTGGTTCGCCGACGTCCTCGAATTCGTCAGGGGAGAAGCGGCGGCAGGCTCTGCCTTTGCGGCGGACTGCATCGCCGAATACGAGGCGGATCCGGTTCCTCATCCCGACAAGAAACTGTTTCATTACTATCAATTCGTGTCGGTCGGCCGCAGGGACGAAAACAACCGTTTCGTGGCGCGACAGAAACTCTACGAACTCAGCCCGCAATTCCTGACAGCCTATTCCGAACGCCTGGAGGCCTGGTTCCTGGAGATCGCTGAGGACGTGTACGGCCTGAGCGTCTGACAACCGTTACTGCTTAAACTGCTTTTCCAGAAATAGGAGTTGTTGATCGTGGAGAAAAGATTCGAAGGAAAAGGCGCCATCGTGACCGGCGGCGGATCGGGCATCGGCAAGGCGGTCGCCTTGCGTCTGGCCCGCGAAGGCGCCCGCGTGCTGGTCGCCGACATCCAGGACGACAAGGCCCGCGAAACGGCGGAAGAAATACGGAAAGCGGGCGGAGAGGCAGAATCGATGAGGGTCGATCTTGCCAAGCTTGGCGACATCGAGGCGATGACGGCGAGGGCGGTAAAGCTGTGGGGGCGGCTCGATATTGAGGTGAATTCGGCCGGACTCGTGAAGAGCCAGAGCTTCCTCGAAGTCACCGAAGCCGATTACGACCGCGTCGTCGACGTCAACATGAAGGGCACCGCCTTCTGCCTGCAGAAAGCCTGCGCGCAGATGCTGGCGCAGATTCCTGCGGAGAAGCGCGAGCTTGAGGTCGCCGATCGCTGCAACGGGAAGATCGTCAATCTCTCCTCGATCTCCGGGCGTCACGGCCGGGCCTACCAGCTGCAGTACGCCGCCTCGAAGGCGGCGATCATCAGCCTGACCCAGTCGGCCGCCCTCGCTTTCGCGCGATACGGCATCAACGTGAATGCCATCTGTCCCAGCGTCGTGAAAACGCCGATGTGGGCCGAAAACATGGCCGACAAGGCCAAATCGTTCGGCGTCGACCCGGCGAAGGATGCTGCCGAATTCATCGCGCGAATACCCATGAAGAGGCCTGGAACGGAAGAGGAGATGGCGGCGGCCATCGCATTCCTGTGCTCGTCGGAAGCCGATTACATCACCGGCCAGGCGCTTAACGTCGACGGTGGCTTCGAGATGAATTGAAGCTGTGAAGCTTCGCCAAGGCGTCGGCCCGCCGTCGGCCGGGCTTCGCGCGCAGGGTCCGATCAAGCAGGGCAGATCAGGCATTCGCAGCACCGCGAGGGCTCCCTCTGGATGAACCTCGCATGGCAGAGCGCGAAGGGCGCTACCCATTTCTGATTAGCGCAAATAGCGCTTTCAGAGTATTCCTCTTCCTCTTTCCCTGCGTTCCAATGAGGGCTCTCGCCGACCATAGGCGCGGGCGCTCGGGAACGGCCGCTCAAGGCTGCGCAGACCTCGCCCGCGAGATGAGTCGGTCTTGAAGCACTCGTGAAGGAATGACGATGACGAGCCAGACGAGCAGCCAGACGAGCAGCATCTCGGAGCCCATGCCAATGGTCGATCAGCCGGTGGCCACTCCCCGCCGCAAGGTGATGAGGCCGGCGATGTGGTCATGCGAGCACCACCAGCTTGTCGTGATGCCGGCCGCAGGCCCGATCCCGGCCGGCGCGAGCTGCGCGCCGCCAAGGCTTGTATGCACCGAGCCCGGGGCGACCCCGCTCGTGTCCGAGCCGCACGTGCATCGACCCTGGCCCCTGTTCGAGAGAAGCCGTCAGGCGCGCGGCTGAACCCGGCTTCCGGGGGTTGCAGTGTGGCAGCGTCGGCGTGTCAAGGCTTGCCGCGGGCCTCTAGCCCGTGAGCTCGGCGACCGCCGCGCGCAACTCGTCGATGTCGAGCGGCTTGTATTGCACCATGATTCGTTCGGAGGCGACTTTGCGAATGACCTCCGGGTCGGTATCGCCAGTGATTATGAGCGCGGGCAGGTCATGCCCGAAAGCCGCGCGCACTGAGGCAATGACATCGCAACCGGTTTCGCCGTCGCCCAGCCGGTAGTCCGAAATCAGGACGTCGGGCCGGATGCCCGCGAGCAGCGGCAGGAGGGCTCGCCCTGAAGCTGCGCTGACGACCGTATGGCCGCACTTCGTCATCGCGTACAGGATCGACGTCGCAACGTCGGAATTGTCTTCGACGAGTGCGATGCGCAGCGACCTGTAGGCATGCAGGGAGCGCGGCGCACTGGAGACCGCCTCACCCGGCGGCAGCTCGATCGCGAACATCGACCCGCGGCCGGGTCGGGATTTGACGCGGATTTGCAGGCCCAATAGCTGAGCCGTCTTGGAAACGATGGCAAGACCCAGCCCGTTGCCGTTTTCGGGACCCCCTTGGCCATCGTCGAGGCGACGGAATTCCTCGAAGATGACTTCGATCATGTTTTCCGGAATGCCGATTCCCGTATCCCAGATTTCGAGCCAGGTCTTGCCCTGGAATCTGCGGCAGCCAATCAGCACGCCGCCGCGTTCGGTGTAGCGAATGGCGTTGGAAACGAGGTTTTCGACGATGCGATAAAAGAGCACCGGGTCGGTACGGGCGAAGACGCCAAAACAGGCGTTGCGCAGTTGCAGGCCCTTCAACTCGGCGTTCGGCGTTTGCGACGAGAGGACTCTGGCGATGATCGCATCGAGCGAAAAATCGCTGATCGTCTTGGTCACTGCGCCCGCATCGAGTTTGGAAATGTCGAGAAGGTTGGTCAGCATCGCGTTGAGGCTCGCGACACAGGCCTTCATGTTCGAGACAAGCTTCTTGTTCGGTTTGGCTTTCGTGCCTTCGAGCCCGCCGACGTAAATCGAAAGGGCCGACAGTGGCTGCCGCAAGTCGTGACTTGCCGCGGCGAGAAAGCGCGATTTTGCCCGGTTGGCAAGCTCCGCGTCGTCCCTGGCGAGCTTCAGTTCATTGAGCAGGCGCTGCTGCGCGGTGACGTCCTGCAGCGTGCCGGCGAGTCGAACGACTTTTCCGCGCGGGTCACGGAACACCTCTCCGCGGATTTGCGCGATGCCGGCCTCGCCGGATCGGCGCTCAATCCGGATCATGAGGTCGATCGCCCTGGACTCCTTCCATGCCTGCCGGATCGCCGCCAGCAAGGATTGCCTGTCATTGGGCGCAAGCGCTGTCAGCATCGACTCGAGCCTCAGGCGGGCGGAGGCGGGAAGGCCGAAGAAGCGCAGGACTTCGGCCGTCGCTTCCCATGCCCTGTTGTCGGCCGTCCATTCCCAACTGCCTAGGCTCGCCAGATGTTGCGCCTCCAGTAATCTCGCTTCGTTCCTCTTCAGATCGCGAAACAGAAGCTGCACGGGATCGCGCAGCCCGGTGACGATCACCGCTTTGTAGATCATGTAGAACGATGCGATTTTCAGCAGATGGCCCGCCTCGTTGAAGACGTCGTTCATCGCGTCTGAGACATAGAGGGTGAAGCACAGCTCGGTCAGGATGGTAAGGAAGAGCGCAGACTGGATCAGGCGATAGACCCGCCGGTCAAAAAATCCGTGCCGGCGATGCAGCAGAACGATGCTGCTCACGAGCATCAGGCAGATGATGTACTCGCTGACCACTTTGAACGGGGTAAGGCCCTGGCCCGCGACGAAACAGACGGGAAAATTCTTAAGATGAAGGATCGAGACGATGACGCCGCTCGTCAGCGCCGAGAACGCCGTGAGTTGCAGCGGCAGGCTGAGGCGCGCGCGCGAGCCGAGAAAACTGAGCCCGATGAGCATGCTGGCGGCCTCCATATATCGGGAAGCGATCCAGAACTGCGGCGCGTAGTAGTCGTAATCGGTAAGAACCGTCATGCCGGGATAGGACAGCGCATGCAGCACATCAAGGATCGCGACAAAGCCGTAGGCGATCCCGACGAACGATACGTAGGGGTGGGTGATCGAACGCCAGCATGTGATCGCGATTAGAAATGCAGTCGCGGCAATGACCACGCTGAACAATTCCGCGACGCTGTGAAACAGGAGGAAATGCGAGCCTGCCGTGAGATGGATGCCGTAGAGGAATACCAGGCCGACCACGAGCTCGGTCCACGACATGTCGAGTTGCTCGCCGAAAGCGCTGAGCGAGCTGCGGAAGTTTCCCGGTTTGATCTTTCCTGCGCTGGAAAGCTCAGCGAGCATCAGCCACCCTCCCCCGAGTCGATGCACAATGAAAATGCCTCACTTGTCTCCCCTGGCAAGCGATCGCCGCCTGCCTAAGACATGCCGGAGCCTCGCCTAGGAATTCGTCATGCCGTTGCGAATTGCGTATTTCGTAAGTTCGACGGCGCTGTGAAGATCGAGCTTGCGCATGATATTGCGTCGGTGGACGTTGACCGTCGCGAGCGCCACGTGCAATTGCTCGGCAATCTTCGATGAAGACTTGCCCTCGGCGACCATCTGCAGCACCTGCCTCTCGCGCGAGCTTAAGCGGACGCGGCTCGCTTGCGTAAGCTGGCTTTCCATGATGCTTTCCATGACGATATTCGAACTCACCGGGCAGAAATATTTGCCGCTCGTGCGTACCGCCTTGAGGCCGCGTTTGAGTTCGTCGCCTGCTGCCGTCTTCAGGATATACCCCGAGGCGCCGGCCTTCATCATCTCGAGCACCGAATCACGATCGAAGACGGCCGAGAGCGCGATGATTTTCGTCTTCGGATGCCTTTGCAGCAAAAGGCGGGTGGCTTCGATGCTGTTCATGTTCGGCATGCCGATGTCCATGACCACGATATCCGGCATCGCTTGTTG
>CAZALA010000025.1:0-30992 GCA_964485725.1 uncultured Propionivibrio sp.
TTCCTCGCGCAGGATGCGCACGCCGAGCGAGTGGAAGGTCGAGATCGTCAGCCCCGCCGGTTTTTCGTGCAGGAGCTTATGCACGCGCTCCTGCATTTCCTTCGCCGCCTTGTTGGTAAAGGTGATCGCGGCGATGTTGCTCGGGCTGAAGCCGCACTTCGTGATCAGGTAGGCGATTTTCTCGGTGATCACGCGCGTCTTGCCCGAGCCGGCGCCGGCAAGGACGAGGAGCGGCCCGTCGAGGTAGTGGATCGCTTCGCGTTGCGGGGGATTTAAGAGTGAGGACATTCGTTAGGCTAAAGTTCAAAACCCACCGCGAAGGCGCGAAGACGCAAAGGCGAGGCAAAGGCGAGGCAAAGGAAAGCTCTTCCGGCTTCTCGCCTTTCTTTGCGAAACCTTTGCCCCTTTGCGCCTTTGCGGTGAGATTTACAAGTAATGGCCCGCGAGAAGGGCCAGGAGCAGCGCGGCGATCAGGGCGAGCAGGCGGTTTTGCCGGCGCTGCGCGAGGGTGAGGCTGGCGAGCAGCGGCGCAAGGTCGCGCGACGGAGCGAGCGTCTCGCGCGCCAGTGCAAGATGCGCAAGACGTGGCAGTTGCGGCAGCGTGCGCGCCCAGTTCGGCGCTTCTTCCTTGACGCCGCGCAGAAGCGCGCGCCAGCCGAGCTGTTCGCTCATCCAGCGCTCGAGGAAGGGCTTGGCCGTCGTCCACAGGTCGAGGTTGGGGTCGAGCTCGCGGCCGAGGCCTTCGATGTTGAGCAGCGTCTTCTGCAGAAGAACGAGCTGCGGCTGGATCTCGACGTTGAAGCGACGCGAGGTCTGGAACAGGCGCAGGAGCACGCGGCCGAAGGAGATCTCGTGCAGCGGCCGGTCGAAGATCGGTTCGCAGACGGCGCGGATCGCTGCTTCGAATTCGTCGACGCGCGTGTCGGCGGGCGCCCAGCCGGCTTCGATGTGCGCCATCGCGACGCGCCGGTAATCGCGGCGGAAGAAAGCGAGAAAGTTCTGCGCCAGATAATTCTTGTCGACGTCCGAGAGCGTGCCGACGATGCCGAAGTCAAGCGCGATGTACTTGCCGTGATGCTCGGCGTCGGTGGCGACGAAGATGTTGCCCGGGTGCATGTCGGCGTGGAAGAAGCCGTCGCGGAAGACTTGCGTGAAGAAGATTTCGACGCCGGCGCGCGAGAGCGCCGAAAGATCGATCCCGGCCTTGACGAGCGCTTCGTTTTGGCTGATCGGGATGCCGTGCATACGGTCCATCACCATTACCGTCGTCGTGCAGAAATCCCAGTTCACTTCGGGGACGAGGAGCTGCGTCGAGCCGGCGAAGTTGCGGCGCAGCTGCGAGCAGTTGGCCGCTTCGCGCATGAGGTCGAGTTCGTCGTGAAGATGCTTGGCGATTTCGGCGACGACGGCGCGCGGTTTCAGGCGCTTGCCGTCCGACCAGATTTTCTCGAGGAAGGCGGCGATCATGTCGAGCAGCGCGAGATCGTTCTCGATCACCGCCTGCATCGCCGGCCGCAGGATCTTCACCGCGACCTCGTGACCGCCATCCTCGTCCCGCAGCTTGGCAAAGTGCACCTGCGCGACCGAGGCGCTCGCGACCGGCGTCTCGTCGAACTCGGCGAAGACTTCGCTCGCCGGCCGGCCATACGCGGCGGCGATTTCCTCGTGCACGAGCGCGGCCGAGAAAGGCGGCACGCGGTCCTGGAGCCTCGCGAGTTCGTCGGCGATGTCAAGCGGCAAGAGGTCGCGCCGCGTCGACAAGAGCTGTCCGAACTTGACGAAAATCGGACCCAGGGCTTCGAGCGCGAGGCGCAGCCTGACCGCGCGCGGCTTCTCGAAGCGCCGCCAGAAGTGCAAGGCGCGCGAAACAAAAGCCAGACGGCCGCTCGGTTCGTGTTCGAGGATCATCTCGTCTACGCCAAAACGACTGGCGACGCTCAAGATTTTGGCGAGACGAAGAAGGCGCATTGAGAGAGTTTGGCGCTCGGGCAAAAGCGTGAGTTTATCGCGAATCGCCCGCAGCAAGCCTGCCTCTTGCATGCCCCACGAGCTTGCGCGCGTTGAGATGCGAGCCGGCCAAAGCCCGGCATCGTATAATCTCCCGCTTGCCGACCTAAAGACAAAGCACTTAATGAATCACGACATCAAGTCCCAGCTCAGCGGACTCATGGCAAGCGCCTTGAACAGCGTCGCGCCCGCGCACGCCGCCACCGCGATCGTTCTCGAACGCCCGAAACAGGCGGCGCACGGCGACTTTGCCTGCAGCGTCGCCTTGCAGCTTGCGCGCGCGCTGAAAAAGAGCCCGCGCGAAATCGCGCTGGCGCTGCACGCCGCGCTGCCCGCGTCGCCGCTCGTGCGCAAGGCCGAAATCGCCGGCGCCGGCTTCATCAACTTCCACCTGACGAGCGCCGCCAAGCTCGGCGTCGTCGCCGCCATTCTCGAAGAAGGCGAGGCCTTCGGGCGCTCGCGCGCAGGCGCGGGCAAGCGCGTGCAGGTCGAGTTCGTCTCGGCCAACCCCACCGGGCCGCTGCACGTCGGCCACGGGCGCGGCGCGGCCTACGGCGCCAGTCTCGCAAGCCTGCTCTCTTACGCCGGCTGGGAGGTGACGCGCGAATACTACGTCAACGACGCCGGCCGGCAAATGGACATCCTGGCACTCTCGGCCTGGCTGCGCTACCTCGCGCTCGCGGGCGTCGTCGTCGACTTTCCCGCCAACGCCTATCAGGGCGATTACGTCGGCGCCATGGGCGAAGCGATGCGGCTTGCGCACGGCGACAAGCTCGTGCGCTCGGCGACAAGCCTGCTCGAGGGCGTCCCCGAGCTTGCCGCCGACAGCGCGCCGGAGGAGGACGCGAAAGCGCAGCGCGAAGCGCGGCTCGACGCGCTGATCGCCAGGGCCAAGGAGCTGCTCGGCGAAGAATGGGCTTACGTGCACCAGCACGTGCTCACCGAGCAGCTCGAAGACTGCCGCAGCGACCTCGAGGAATTCGGCGTGCGTTTTGACGTCTGGTTCTCGGAAAAATCGCTCTTTGACACCGGGCTCGTCGAGCGCTGCGTCGCCGCGCTCGACAAGGCCGGCCATCTCTACGAGAAGAACGGCGCGATCTGGTTCAAATCGACGGCTTTCGGCGACGAGAAGGACCGCGTCGTCCGGCGCGACAACGGCCTTTACACCTATTTCGCTTCCGACATCGCTTATCACCTCAACAAATACGAGCGCGGTTTCGCGCGCATCATCAACATCTGGGGCGCCGACCACCACGGCTACATCGCGCGCGTCAAGGGCGCGCTCGCCGCGCTTGACCTCGACCCCGCGCAGCTCGACATCGCGCTCGTGCAGTTCGCCGTCCTCTATCGCAACGGAGAGAAAGCGTCGATGTCGACGCGCTCGGGCGAGTTCGTGACGCTGCGCACGCTGCGCGAGGAAGTCGGCAACGACGCCTGCCGCTTCTTCTACGTGCTCAGGAAGTCCGATCAGCATCTTGATTTCGACCTCGACCTTGCCAAGAGCCAGAGCAACGAGAATCCGGTCTATTACATCCAGTACGCGCACGCCCGCGTCTGCTCGCTCATCGCGCAATGGGCTCAATCGGGCGGCAACGAGAGCGAGCTTGGCGCGTTCGCGCAGGCCGACCTGTCGCGGCTTGAAACCACGCACGAGCTCGCCCTTGCCGCCAAGCTCGCCGAGTTTCCCGAAGTCGTCGAGTCGGCGGCAAGCGAACTTTCGCCGCACCTCATTGCCTTCTATCTGAAGGATCTGGCAGCGGCCTTCCACAGCTACTACAATGCCGAACGCATGCTCGTCGACGATGAGGCGCTGCGGCAGGCGCGCATCGCCGCCGCGCTTGCGGTGCGCCAGGTCATTCGCAACGGCCTTGGCATCCTCGGCGTCAGTTGCCCTTCATCGATGTAATTGCTTTAGCTCCGGAGACCTGCCATGCCGCGCCCACCGCCTTCCCGCCGCCGCGCCGCGCGAAAGAATTCGAGCGGCAGCACGCTGATCGGCCTGTTCATCGGTCTTGTCATCGGCGTCGTCGCCGCAGCTGCCGTGGTCTGGTATATCCACCGCACGCCAGCGCCGTTTTCGAACAAGGCGCAGCCTTCGCCGACGGTGACGCCACCGCCGGCCGCTGCCGCGGCAACACCCGGCGCGGGCGTGGCACCGCTCGCGCTGCCCGGCAAACCCGGCGACCCGATTCCGCAGGCGAGCGAGCGGCCGCGTTTCGATTTCTACAAGATCCTCCCCGGCAATGCCGACGCGATCCCCGAGCCAAAGGACGGCGATGGCAAAGGCAAGGGCGAAGCCGCGCTTGCCGAAGCGCTTTATCTGCAGACGGGCTCCTTCCAGAGCGCCGCCGAGGCCGACAACCAGAAAGCCAGGCTGGCGCTGCTCGGCGCCGAAGCCGCCGTGCAGCAGGTGATGCTCCAGGACAAGGTCTGGTATCGCGTTCGCCTGGGGCCGTTCAAGAAGGTGAGCGAGGTCAACAGCCTGCGCGCCGAGCTGGCGCGGCAGGGAATCGACGCGAACGTCGTCAAGAACAACTAAGTTGGGGGCCCGCCTGCAACGTTTTGCCGGTGACGATGTCGATTGCTGTGCCCAAACCAAGGAGACTTAAGATGAAGAAAAGCCTCGCCGGATATATCGCCGTCATCGTCCTGGCGCTTTCTGCCGGCGCCTGGGCGCTGCCCGCGCAGGCGCAGCTTGCGCTCGGCCGCGACTACGTCGTCATCGACCCGCCACAGCCGACCGCCGATCCGGCGAAGATCGAAGTCATCGAGTTCTTCTCCTACGCCTGCCCGCATTGCCACGATCTCAACCCGCACATCCTGAAATGGGCGGCGGCGCTGCCGGCCGACGTTGCGTTCACGCGCCTCGCCGTCGGCTTCAACGACCGTTTCTACCAGCTGATGGCGCGCCTTTATTTCGCGCTCGAGGCAAGTGGCGAGCTCGGCCGGCTCGACGGCGCCGTCTTCGACGCGATCCACAACCGCGGGCTCAAGCTCATCGACGAGAAAAGCATTATCGAATGGGTGAGTGGCAAGGGCGTCGATGCGAAGAAGTTCAGCGACGCCTTCCGCTCTTTCACCGTCGACAGCAAGACCAAGCGCGCCGACCAGATGGCGCAGCTTAGCAAGATCACCGGCGTGCCGGCGATCGTCGTCGACGGCCGTTATCTTGTCACCGGCAAGGACGTGAAGTCGCACGGCGACCTCCTCGCCCTCGCCAACAAGGTGATCGAGAAACGCCGCGCCGAGCGCACGCCAGGCGGCGCCGGCGGCGGCAAGAAGAAGTAGGGCGCTCGCATTTTCGCCGGCGCGCTCGCCTTGCCGCGGCCATGAGAGTCTTCATCACCGGCGCATCGTCGGGAATCGGCCGCGCGCTGGCGAGCCACTACGCCGGCCTGGGCGCCACGCTCGGCCTCGTTGCGAGGCGCGGCGGCGAACTCGAGGAACTGGCAGCTGCGCTGCGCGGCGACGCCTCGCCGCCGATCCAGTGCTACGCCGTCGACGTCGCCGACGAGGCCGCACTCGCCGGCGCTGCCGCCGACTTCATAGGCCGCTTCGGCGCGCCCGATATCGTCATCGCCAACGCCGGCGTGTCGTCGGGAACGCTCACCGAATGCAGCGCTGACCTTGCGACCTTCCGCAAGATCTTCGCGATCAATGTCTTCGGCATGGCGGCGAGCTTTTCGCCCTTCATCGCGGCGATGCGCCAGGCCGCAGCCTCCGGCAGGCCCGGCCGGCTCGTCGGCATCGCCTCGGTCGCCGGCATTCGCGGCCTGCCCGGCGCCGAGGCGTACAGCGCGTCGAAAGCGGCGACGATTTCCTACCTCGAAAGCCTGCGCCTTGAAATGCGCGCCTACGGGATCCGCGTGGTGACGATTGCGCCCGGTTACATCGCGACGCCGATGACCGCGCAAAACCCCTACCGCATGCCTTTCATCCTGCCCCCTGAAGCCGCGGCGCGCCGCTTTGCCCGCGCCATCGAGCGCGGTTCGAGCTATGCGGTGATCCCCTGGCAAATGGCGGTCGTCGCCAAATTTCTGCGCGTGCTGCCGAATTTTCTTTACGACCGCCTGTTCGCCAACGCACCAAGGAAACCGCGGGGCCCTAGCTTTTAAAAGCTTCACCACCAAGACACCAAGAACACAAAGTTTCACCAAGAGGGAAAAGCATTCGCTTTTCTTGGTGATTCTTGGTGCACTTAGTGACTTGGTGGTTCGCCTTTACCGCGTCGAATTCTCAAAAGCGCTCGATCAAGGTGCCGGCGGCGCCGGTACGGTATACTTGCGGCTCGCAACCGGAAGACCCCGAATGACCGCGCCAGCCCGCTCACCCGCCCTCCCCGAACTCGTCTGTCCCGCCGGCAGCCTGCCTGCCCTGAAAGCGGCCGTCGACAGCGGCGCCGACGCCGTCTATCTCGGCTACAAGAACGACACCAACGCGAGGAATTTCGCCGGTCTTAATTTCGACGAGAAGGCGCTTCAAAGCGGCATCGCTTACGCGCACGCGCGGCAGCGCAAGGTGCTGATGGCGATCAACACCTTCCCGCAACCGGACCGCGAGAGCGCATGGCGCAGCGCCGTCGATGGCGCCGCAGCGCTTGGCGTCGACGCGGTAATCCTCGCCGACATCGGCCTGCTCGATTATGCGAGCAAG
Source organism: uncultured Propionivibrio sp. (assembly GCA_964485725.1). GTDB lineage: Bacteria > Pseudomonadota > Gammaproteobacteria > Burkholderiales > Rhodocyclaceae > Propionivibrio. The sequence continues at coordinate 6,661 of CAZALA010000025.1, forward strand.
CGCCATCCCGATTTGCGCCTGCATCTTTCGGTCCAGGGTTCGGCGACGAGCTATGAAGCGGTGAACTTCGCGCAGCGCGAGTTCGGCGTGCGCCGCGCCGTGCTGCCGCGCGTCCTCACGCTCGCGCAGGTCGAGAACGTGATCAGGAATACGAGCGTCGAGATCGAGGTCTTCGGTTTCGGCAGCCTCTGCGTCATGAACGAAGGCCGCTGCTGGCTTTCTTCCTACGCCACCGGCGAATCGCCGAACACGGTCGGCGCCTGCTCGCCGGCAAAATTCGTGAAGTGGGAGAAGAAGCCGGGCGAGATGAGCACGCGCCTTAACGGCATCCTCATCGACCGCTACGCCGACAACGAGGCCGCGGGCTACCCGACGCTGTGCAAGGGCCGCTTCGAAGTCGCAGGTGAAACCTATTACGCGCTCGAAGAGCCGACCAGCCTCAACGTCCTTGAAATCCTCCCCGACATCGTCAAGGCCGGCGTCGCCGCGATCAAGGTCGAAGGCCGCCAGAGGAGCCCGGCCTACGTCGCGCAGGTCACGCGCACGCTGCGCGCCGCGCTCGACGAAGTCGCGCGCGACCTCGAGCACTTCAAGCCGAAAGCCGTTTGGCTCGCCGACCTCGGCAAAGTCTCCGAAGGCGTGCAAGCCACCCTCGGCGCCTACAACCGGCCGTGGCGCTGAGGGCATTGGATGAGTACGAACAAAACCATTCACCACAGAGACACAGAGGCACAGAGAAAAGCTTTGTGGCTGTTCTCTGTGTCTCTGTGGTGAAAGATTTTTTGATGAGGCTCGGCGCCCACAACCGGCGGTGGCAATGACAAGGTTTAAAACCATTAACCACAGAGGCACAGCGGCACCGAGAACCCCATTCGAGTTCTTCTCTGTGTCCTCCTCTGTGTCTCTGTGTCTCTGTGGTGAAAGATTTTTTCAATGAAGCTCGCATTAGGCCCGCTGCTCTACTTCTGGCCGAAAAACGAAGTGCTCGAGTTCTACGCCGAGATGGCTCAGATCGAGGCGATCGACGTCATCTACGTGGGCGAGGTCGTCTGCTCGCGCCGCCAGCAACTGCGGCTTGCCGACTGGATCGGGCTCGTCCGCGACCTCGTTGACACCGGCAAGGAAGTCGTCGTTTCGGCGCAGGCGCTGCTCGAATCGGAAAGCGACTTAAAAGCGCTGCGCCGCCTCGTCGATGAGCTCTGCGAAGGGCGCGGCTGCAGGATCGAAGCCAACGACCTGGGCGCGATCAGCAGCGCCGCCGGCCGGCCTTTCGTCGCCGGCCCGCATCTGAATATCTATAACGCCGCGACGCTCGCAACTTACGCGCGCTACGGGCTCGAACGCTGGGTGCCGCCGCTCGAGGCGAGCCGCGCGATGATCGAAACGCTGCACGCGAGCCGGCCGAGCGGCGTCGAGACCGAGGTCTTCGTCTATGGCAAGCTGCCGCTGGCGTTTTCGGCGCGCTGCTTCACGGCGCGGCATTACGGCCTGAACAAGGACGACTGTCAGTTCAAGTGCCTCGAGCACCCCGAAGGGATGACGCTGTCGACGCGCGAGGGCCAGCGCTTCCTCGCCATCAACGGCATCCAGACGATGTCGGCGCAGACTTGCAACCTGCTCGGCGAGATCCCGACCATGCGCGAGATCGGCATCGAGCTTGTGCGCATCAGCCCGCAGCAGAAACACATGCGCGAAATCGTCGCCGCTTTCGACGCGGCGCGCCGCGCCGACCCGGCCTCGGCGCCGGCGGCCCCGGTCGATACGAGGGCCTGGGCAAGCGAGGGCATGGTCGATGGCTACTGGTTCGGCAAGCCCGGAATCGAAAGCGTGCAGGCGCGCGTGGCGAAAGAGGGCGCTTAAATCATGTCGCCGAGCGCTTTCAAGCCGCCGCAGATTCCGAAGTTCAGGCTGCCGCGCTTCGTCGCGGCGATCGGCAGCCGGCTGCCGCAGTGGCCGCCGGCGCTCGTCCTCGCGAGCGGGCTTAACGCCGTCGTCAGGATGAAGCTCTTGCCCGAAGAGAGCCTCGCGCTGCTCGAGGGCAAGCATTTTCTGGTCGAGGTGATCGACACCGGCGGCAGCGCCTCTTTCACTTTCCGCGCCGGCAGCTTTCGCCCGCTGCTGTCGCCGCGCGCACCGGCGGATCTGGCTTTTCGCGCCAATCTTTCGGCCTTCCTGCAGCTCGTCGCGCGCCAGGAAGACCCGGACACGCTCTTCTTCAACCGCGAACTCTCGATCGAGGGTGACACCGAGCTCGGCCTCGTCGTCAAGAACATGCTCGACGCGGTCGAGTGGCCCAAACTGCCGAACCTGCCGAAGCTGCCCGGCGTTTTCCGGCGCTCGTCAATGTAATCAACGATAAGAACCGCAGGGAGTTGTCATGCCGATCTGGAACAGGGAAGTCGAATGCGCCGCGCCCGAGGCGCGTTCGCGCCTGCAATTGCAGCGTCTGCAGGAATCGGTCGAGCGCGTCTATGCGCGCGTGCCTTTCTATCGCGACAAGCTTGAGCGCGCCGGGCTTTCGCCGGCTTCGATCGAGAGCCTTGCCGACCTCGCCAGGCTGCCCTTCACGAGCAAGGACGAGTTGCGCCAGACCTATCCCTACGGCCTGCTCGCCTGCGATCGCGCCGAGCTCGTCGAAATCCACACGTCTTCGGGAACGACCGGCACGCCGGTCGTCGCCGCCTACACCGCCGCCGACATCGAGATGTGGTCCGAAGTCATGGCGCGAACGCTGTCGATGGCTGGCTGCGTGAAAGGCGACACGGTGCAGAACGGCTACGGCTACGGCCTGTTTACAGGCGGCCTCGGCGTGCATTACGGCGCGCGCCGGATCGGCGCCAACATCGTGCCGATTTCGTCGGGCAATACGCGCCGGCAACTCGCGGTGATGCGCGACTTCGGCACGACGCTGCTCACCTGCACGCCGTCTTACTCGCTCTTTCTGGCCGAAGCGGCGCGCGAAGAGGGCATCGACTTTCGCGAGCTGCCGCTCAAGGCCGGCTGCTTCGGCGCCGAGCCGTGGAGCGAGGGCATGCGCAGCGAGATCGAAGAGAAGCTCAACATCAGCGCGCACGACATCTACGGGCTCACCGAGCTGATCGGCCCGGGCGTTGCCGCCGAATGCGAAGAGAAGAACGGCCAGCACTTCAACGAGGACTACTTCTACCCGGAGATCATCGATCCTGCGACCGGCGCCGTCCTTCCCGACGGCGAAAAGGGCGAGCTCGTGATCACGAGCCTGAAGCGCGAGGGCACGCCGCTGCTGCGCTACCGCACGCGCGACATCACCTTCCTGATGCGCGAGCCCTGTGCCTGCGGCCGCACTTCGGTGCGCATCCACCGCCTGCTCGGCCGCACCGACGACATGATGATCATCCGCGGCGTGAACTGCTTCCCCTCGCAGATCGAGAACGTGCTCATGCGCATCGAGGGCACGCAGCCGCACTACCAGATCGTCATCGACCGCGGCGCGACGCATCTTGACGAAATCGAAGTCCAGGTCGAAGTCGAGGAAGCCGTTTTTTCGGACGTGACGCGCGGCATGGAGCAATTAAGAAAGCGCATTCACGACGAGCTCAAGAGCGAGCTTGGCATCAGCGCGCACATCAAGCTCGTCGAACCGCGCTCGATCGCGCGCAGCGAAGGCAAGGCCAAGCGCATCATCGACAAGAGGAGCATCTGAATGATCATCCAGCAGATATCCATCTTCATGGAAAACACGACGGGCCGGCTCGCCGACGTTACCGCGCTGCTCGCCGTGGCGAAGATCAACCTGCGCGCGATCTCGATCGCCGACACCACCGACTTCGGCATCCTGCGCATGGTCGTCGACCAGCCCGAGGCCGCGGTGCGCGTCCTGCGCGAAGCCGGCTTCACGGCGCGCGAGACCGAGGTCGTCGCGGTCGAGGTTCCCGATCATCCGGGCGAGCTCGCGCGCATCATGGCGCTGTTCAGGGATGAGGACATTGGCATAGAATACCTGTACGCGTCGCTCGAGCACCGCCAGGACAAGGCGGTGATCGTGATCAAGGTGAGCGACGTCAAGGCCGGGCAGGCGATGCTCTACAGACACGGTTTTGTCGCAGTGCCCTCGTTCTAGCAGGACCTGCAGGCGGGGGCCGATGGCCCGCCGTGCCGACAAGAAAATAAAGGGAGGCGCTTCATGTCGCTCACATCCTTGTGGCTGACGCTCTTGCCGATCGTCGTCATTCTCGCGCTCTTGATCGTCTGGAAGAAACCGGCGGATGTCAGCGGCGTCGCCGGCTGGCTCGCCATCTGCCTCGTCGCCTTCTTCGCTTTCGAGACCAGCATCGAAGTCCTGCTGCGCTCGACCGCGGCCGGTTTCATCCGCTCGTTCTCGGTCTCCCTGATCGTCGCCATGTCGCTCCTGCAAATGGCCTACATGGAGAAAACCGGCGCGCTCAAGCGCATCGTCATCTTCATCAAGACGATCGCCTGCGAGCACCGCGCGGTGCAGATCATGATGATCAACATCGGCTTCGGCACGCTGATGGTCGCCGTCGGCGCGACGCCGGTTTCCCTGCTGCCGCCCATTCTCGTCGCCATGGGCTATTCGACCTACGTCGCGATCGCCCTGCCGGCGATCGGCTACGACGCGCTGTGCACGTATGCGCTGCTCGGCGCGCCGATCGTCGTCTTCGTCGATGTCGCCAACAGCTTTCTCGGCAAGGGCAACGAAATCACGCTCTCGCAGGCGGGAATGGTCTTCTACATGTTCCTGCCGATCGTCTCGACGCTGATCGGCGTTTCGATGCTGTGGATCGTCGGCAAGTGGCAGGCGCTGAAAGAGGGCGCGCTGCCCTGCCTGATCACCGGCGCGGTGATCGGCGTCGTCGCCTACTTCACCAACCGCCAGGACAACCTCGTCGTCCTCACCGGCGTCGCCTGCGGCCTTGCGGTGATCGCCGCGATGATCGCCTACTTGAAGCTCACCGGCAGGAAGGTCATCGACAAGAGCCGGCTGAGCTTGGAAGAGCTCGCCTACGAAGCGGCCTACCCGCTCTGGCGAGCGCTCACGCCCTGGCTGCTCCTGATCCTCCTCATCCTCGCGCTCAACGTCCCGGCCGACGTCTTCAATTATCTTTACCGCGGCCTGCGCCTGCCGATCAACGGCCTCACGGCAAACGGCGCGCCGCTCGAGACGCGGGCGCTGTGGCAGGCCTACACGTGGATTCTGGTCAGCACGCTGCTCTCGATTCCCTTCATCCGGCCGAGCGTGAAAGACCTGCGCGCGACCTTTGCGGTGTGGGGAAAGCGCGCGCCGCGCCCGGTCTTTTCCGCGGCGATCTTCTTTGCCATCGGCGAGATCATGAACATGGCAGGCTACAGCATCGCGAGCAAGAGCTTCGCCGTCCCCAGCATGGTCAAAGTGCTCGCCGATTATTCGGCGGAGTTTTTTGCCGACGCTTACGGGCTCGCGGTCACCTTCATCGGCCTCTTCGGCGGCTTCATCACCGGCAGCGAAGCCTCGACGATCGCGATGTTCGGCAAATACACGCTGACGACGGCAAGAAACCTCGGCTTCGATCTTTACGGGCTGATCCTGATCATGGCAGGGCTGGCTTTTGGCGGCGGGCTGGCGAGCGTCATTTCGCCGGCCAAACTGCAGAACGCTGCGGCGGCGATCGACAAGCTCGGCGCCGAGAATCAGGTGATTCGCATCGCCTTTGTTTTTTCGCTGCTGTTAACGCTCGTCACCGCGCTCTGCGTGATGTTTTTCCTGCGCACGTCGGGGTAACTGGACGGTCATGAACGTCCACCGCGAAGGCGCAAAGAGGCAAAGGACTCGCAAAGAAAAACAAGATGAGATCTTTGTACCTTTGCGTAATCTTTGCCTCTTTGCGCCTTTGCGGTGGCTTTTTGATGGCTTGAATTCCTAAGCCCCGTAAACCAGCCGGTCGGGGATGAACTCAAGGCCGGCAGCGGCGAGCTTTTTCCTTGCCTCGGGAATTTCGGCGATGTCGATCGCAAAGAAAGCGCTCTCGCCTTCGCTGACGACGCGGCCGTAGGCGTTGGTAAAGCTGACGCCGGCATCGACCAGCGCTTTCAAGAGTTCGTCGAGGCCGCCGGGCTGATCGCTCATGCGGATGACGACGATTTCGCGCAGCGCCGCCGACATGCCGGCGGCGTTGAGCCGCGCCTGCGCAAGCTCGGGGTCGGAAACGACGAGGTTGAGGATGCCCCAGCCGCTTGCCGTGTGATTCAAGTGCAGCGAGCGGATATTGATGCCGGCCTCGCGCAGCACCGCGGTCACCTTTTCGATGCGGCCCAGCCGGTTTTCGAGAAAGACCGAAACCTGGTAAGTCATTTTTCCGCTCCTTCGCTTGCGGCCGCGCGCCGGCGATCGACGACGCGCTGGGCCTTGCCTTCGGATTTGGGCAAGGACCCCGGTTCGACGAGCCGGATCAGCGGGCGCACCAGCACCTCGTCGCGGATGCGGTGCGCGAGCTGACGCTGCAGGCGGTCGAGGAAGGCGAGGTCGCCGTTGAACCACTGCCGCTTGACCTCGACTTCGACGATCATTTCGTGCTGGTCTTCTATCGTGTCGAGGATGATGCGGTAATCGTCGCCGACTTCGGGACTCTTCATCAGCACGCCTTCGATCTGCATCGGGAAAACGTTGCAGCCCTTGACGATGAACATGTCGTCCGAACGCCCGCTGATGCGGTCGATGCGCCGGTGCGTGCGGCCGCAGGCGCAGGGACCGGGAAGGATGCGCGTAAGATCGCGCGTGCGATAGCGGATCACCGGCATCGCCTGCCGGTCGAGCGTCGTCATCACGAGTTCGCCGATTTGCCCATCGGCGACCGGCGCGAGCGTCTTGGGGTCGATGATCTCGATGACAAAAGCGTCTTCCCAGACGTGCAGGCCGTTCTGCTCGGTGCATTCGAAAGCGACGCCAGGCCCGTTCATTTCGGAAAGGCCGAAGGAGTTGTAGGCTTTCACGCCAAACATTTCCTCGATGCGCAAACGGTGTTCTTCGGTGTGCGGCTCGGCGCCGATGACGAGCGTCTTGAGGCGCGTGTCGCGGCGCGGATCGAGGCCCTCTTCCCTGAACACGTCAAAGAGCCTGCCAAGATAGCTCGGAATCGCGTGCGCCGCCGTCGTCCCGAAGTCGCGCATCAGCTTGATCTGGCGCAGGCTGTTGCCGGCGCCGGCGGGAATTGCCAGGCAGCCGAGCTTTTCGGCGCCGTACTGGAAGCCGAGCCCGCCCGTAAACAGGCCGTAGCCGCAGATGTTCTGAAAGACGTCGGTGTCGCGCACGCCCGCCGCAAAGAGCGAGCGCGCCATCAGATTGGCCCAGCTCGCAAGGTCGTGGTGGTTGTGGTAGACGACGGTCGGGTTGCCCGTCGTTCCGCTCGAGCTGTGCAGGCGGACGACGTCCTTCTTGTCGGTGGCGAGAAAGCCCCAGGGGAAGTCCTCGCGCATCTCCTCCTTGGTGGTGAACGGCAGCTCGCCGATCGCCGCGATCGACTTCGCTTCCCCCGCCAGGAAACGCGAGAGCGCGGCGCTTTTCGCGTAGTGCGGCGATTTGACCGCCTGCCGCAGCGTCCTTGTCAGGCGCTCGAGCTGGAGGGCCTCGAGGTCCTGGCGCGCGAGTTGTTCGAGTTCTTTTTCCCAGTACATGAGCTGCCGGCCGAAGAGGTGAAGAGGAGGAAGAGGCGGATGGTGGCCGTCACTTTAAACCGCTGCCATGGTTTCGGCAACGAGACGACAGCCCCCCCCCACGCCCTCAGCGCGCCGGCACCGGCTCAAGGAAGCAGGCGTCCACATGCGCGTCGGCAAAGCGCTCGCTCAAAAGGCTCACGAGCACGGTGAACACGAGCGAAACCGGGACCGCGAAAACGAGCGGGTCGACGTCCTTTACCGGCATCCCGGCGGCAAGCGACGAGACGCCGAAGAAGAACTTGCACAGGCCGAGCGGCGCCGAGACCTTTTCGAAGACGAAGAAAAGGCAGAAGACGCTCACCGCCAGGCCGCTCAGAAAGCCGCTGATCGCGCCGGCGCGGCTCAAGCCGCGCCAGAACAGGCCGAGGCCGTAGATGGCAAGAAAGCTGCCGGCGCAGAGGCCGAAGAAGAGCGAAGTGCCATTGACGATGATCGTTGCGCCGTCCTTGAAGAAAGCCGGCAGATACCAGGCGGTCAGCGTCGTGAACAGGATGGCGACGAGCATCGCGACGCGCATCACGCGCACCGGTTTCTGCGACTTCAAGCCCAGGCCCTTTTCCATGATGTCGTGGCCGATCGCCGAACCCATCGTGTGAAACTGCGAGCTCATCGTCGACATCGCCGCGGCGAGCAGCGTGATCATGAACAGTGCCGTATACCACTCGGGCATGTTTTCCTTGATGAAGAGCGGGATGACGTTGTCGGGCGAGCCGGCCGCGGCAATCGCCATCTTGCCCGCCGAGGAAAAGAAGAAGACGTTGGAGAGCGCGCCGACGACGAAAGCGACGCCGGTCATCAGCATGATGAAGACGCCGCCGATGGCGACGCCGCGGTTGAGCTCGCGATCGCTTTTCACGGTCATGAAGCGAACGACAAGCTGCGGCTGCGCGAGCACGCCGATGCCGACGCCGAGGACAACCGTGGACACCAGCGTCCACCACAGCGGCGAGGCAAATTCCGGCATCGCCGTCCAGCCGCGATGGCCGCGCGCGACGAGCGCGGGCGGCACCTTGTCGGCAAGAGCCGTGAGCTGCTCGTGCGCCGGCACGATGCCGCCCAGCGCGTGGTAGGTGATGAAGAGCAGAATCAGCATGCCGACGACCATGACGCCGCCCTGGAAAGCGTCGGTGTACATGACGCCCTTCATCCCGCCCATCATCACGTAAAGGCCGACAATGAGGACGATGGTGACGAGCGCCGCCTGCTGCGAAAGGCCGAGCGCGACGGTGAGGAAACTGACGCCGCCGAGCATGACGGCGCCGGCGTAAAGCGGCATGCCGATGAAGATCAGCGCCGCCGCGGCCACTTGCAGGAATTTCGAATCGAAGCGCTTGCCGAGAAATTCGGGGAAGGTATGCGCGTCGAGCTGGTGCCCCATGCGCCGCGTGCGCTTGCCGAAAACGACGAAGGCCACGAAGATGCCGAGCAGGATGTTGAGCACGGTGAGCCATAGGATGCCCATGCCGAAAACCGCCGCGGCGCCGCCGAAGCCGACGATCGCCGCGGTGGAAATGAAAGTCGAGCCGTAGGAGATGGCCATGATCACCGGGTGCACCTTGCCGCCGGCGAGGAGATAATCCTTCGCGCTCTTGGTCTGCACGTAGCCGAGGTAACCCAAGCCGGCGGTGATGAGCAGAAAGACGAGCGTCGTCACGATCACGGTCGCATTCATCGCGCGCCTCCCTTGGCTTCGTTCTTTTCCCATTCCTCTTCTTCGCGGATCTCTGCGAGCTCTTCCTCGATCCCCGGCTTGTTCCAGTTGAGGCCGCCGTAAATCACGCAGAAAGCGGTCGCCCCCAGCGTCAAGAGGTAAGCCGAAGCGACTCCCCAATCCCCCAATCCCAGCATTTCCTTCTCCCTGTATGCAGACTGCGTGACCGCCTCGTGAGTCGGTCGTTGGTAAAAAAAATTATCGGTAGATGCCGCGCTTCAAGACCGAGCAGACGAAGTCCCACTCGGCCAGGTAGGCTGCGCGCACCGCGTCGGCCGGCTTGCCGGCGGCGATTTCAAAGAGCACGTCGCGGCGCGTCTTGGCGAGCAGCCACTTGATCAGTTCGACGAGCTGCGCCTGCGGGTAGGCGAGGCGGGAAGCGTCGAGGTCCGAGAAAACGCCGGCGAAATGGCGCTCGAAAACCTTGCTCGCCTGAGCGGCGAGGCCGTCGCGCGGCAGGCGCGCGATGCGCACGATGAGCGCGAGCAGCAGCGGATTGTCCAAGTACCACTCGATGGCGATTTTCGAGACGCAGGCAAAGCGCTCGAGGATGTCGGCGGGCAGCGGCTCGCCGGCGCTCGCGACGGCCTCGTTGATGTGACGATAAAGCCGCGTCCACGCAGCTTCCATGCAATGGAGGTAGAGGTCTTCCTTGCTTGCGATGTATTCGTAGAGGCCGCCTTTGGAGATGCCGGCGGCGGCGACGATGCGGTCAAGCGAGGCCGCGTCGAAGTCGTTCGCGCCAAATTCGGCGCAAGCGGCTTTCTCGATCGCTTCGCGTTTTTCCGGGGGGAGCTTGAGGAAAGCGTTTTTCATCGCCGCACCGACTCATGAGTCGGTGCACGATAGACCCTGCTGCCGGCAGTGTCAATGAACCCGATGATCCACGCAAAAAGAGCCCGGCACGCCTTACTTCTTCTGCAGCAAGTCCTTGAGATTGGCAAAGGGGTTGCTCGTCGCGCGCGCCTCGCGGCCCTTGCCCGTGCTGACCCCGGCCTCCTGCGCGGCGCGCGCATCGGCCTCGCGCGAATGCTCGTTGTCGTGGCAATAGAGACATAGGAGCTCCCAGTTGCTGCCGTCGGACGGGTTGTTGTCGTGGTTGCTGTCGCGGTGGTGGACGGTGAGCTCGCGCAGGTTCTCGCGCGTGAATTCGCGCGCGCAGCGCCCGCAGATCCAGGGATAGATCTTCAGCGCCTGCTCGCGGTAACCCTGCTCACGCGTCTGCCGGTTGCGGATCGTCTCGGCGATCATGCGCTCGGTGTGCGCGCGTTTTGCCCCTTGTTCGTCTGCGTTTCCCATCTCAATTTCCCTTCGCGTTCATCGCCCGGTTTGCCGGCGCCGCTGCTGTCAGCGATTCTCTCAGCGATTCTGTCAGCGATTGCCAGCGCTGACAAATACAGAAATGCGCAAACATGCGCAAAGTTGCGTATTGAAAATAAGCGGCGAATCGCTACACTGCTCAGGTTTGTCACACCCGCTGCAACGCAGCGCTTCAGAAAGCAGCCCTCCAAATGCCCCAGCAGTCCGCGCCCGGCCCGGCGACTTTCGTCAAGCTCGTGTTGACCGCGCTGTTCTGGGGAGGCACCTGGATCGCAGGTCGCGTCGCCGTTCAGGAAATCGCGCCGCTTGCCGTCGCGAGCTGGCGCTTTCTCATCGCTTCGCTCGTCCTCGGCGGCCTGCTCGCCGCGCGCGAAGGCCTGCCGCGCTGGTCCTGGCGCGAATGGCTGACGGTCACCTTGCTCGGCCTTTCCGGCGTTTTCTTCTACAACGTTTTCTTCCTTTACGCCCTGCAGCTCGTCGAAGCCGGACGCGGCGCCCTCGTCGTCGCTTTCATTCCGGCGATCGTCGCGGTCTGCGACACGCTGATCTTTCGCATCCCGATGTCGCCAGTGAAAGCGCTCGGCGTTCTCATCGCGATGTCGGGCTGCCTGCTCGTCGTGACCGCCGGCCACCCGATGCGCCTCTTCACCGGCGAAGTCGGCTTCGGCGAATGGCTGCTCGTCGGCACCTCGCTCTCGTGGGCAACCTACACGCTGCTCAGCCGCTACTGCTCGCGAGGCTTCTCGCCGCTCGCGATGTCCTTCGGCGGCTGTTTCACGGGCTGGCTGATGCTGACCGCCGCCGCGCTCGCCGACGGCAGCCTCTTCGCTTTCGGCACGACGACCTGGCGCGGCGCTTCGAGCATCGTCTTTCTTGGCCTGCTCGGCACCGCGGTCGCTTTCACCTGGTACTCGGAAGCGATCAACCGCATCGGCAGTACGAAGGCCGCCGCCTTCATCAACCTCGTGCCGATCTTCGCCGTCCTGCTCGGCGTCGTGCTCCTCGACGAGCGACTCGGCGCCGCCGTCCTCTCCGGCGGGCTGCTCGTCGTGACCGGCGTCCTCATGACGAACCGGCGGGCCAAACCGAGTCTCTAGCAGGCGGCAATGAAGACCGGTTTGTTCCTGCTGCTTGCCCTCTGCGCAGCGGCCGCCTGCGCAGGTGAACACCGGCTCGACCGCACGCTCAACGAGGAAGTGATTTTCGTCAAGACCGGTGCCGGCGCTTTTCAGCACACGCTCGAGACGACGATCTTCAGGCCCGAGGGCAGCGGTCCTTTTCCGCTCGTCGTGATCAATCACGGCAAGGATGCCGGCGATCCGCGCTCCCAGCTGCGCTCGCGCTTCAAGGCGGTGTCGCGCCAGTTCGTCAGCCGCGGCTACGTCGTCATGCTGCCGATGCGCGGCGGTTTCTCGCGCTCGTCGGGAAACTACAGCGACGGCGGCTGCAACATTGCCAACAACGGGCTCGCGCAGGCGAGGGACGTTCGCGCCGTGATCGATTACGCGCGCATGCTGCCTTTTGTCGACGCGGGAAAAATCGTCGTCATGGGCCAGTCGCACGGCGGGCTCGCGACAATCGCTTTCGGCACGCGCGCTTACCCGGGCGTCGTCGGCCTGATCAATTTCGCAGGCGGCCTCAAGATCCCGCTCTGCGGCACCTGGGAGCAGATGCTCGCCGACGCTTTTGCCGATTACGGCACGAAAAACCGCTACGAAACCCTGTGGTTCTACGGCGCCAACGATTCGCTCTGGTCGAGCGAGACGATTTCGCGCCTCTACTCGCGCTATACCGGCGCCGGCGGCAAGGCGCGCCTGGTTTCGGTCGGCAAGTTCAAGGACGATGCGCACAACCTCTTCAGCGACAGCGACGGCGTCGCCATCTGGTGGCCCGAAGTCGAGAACTACCTGCGCTCGCTCGATCTGCCGGTGCGCGTGCTGCCGCAGGCGTCAGCCGCCGAGCCGACGGACCCGGTGGCCAAGCAACTGAAGGCCGCCGGCGAAGCGCCCGCCGTCGCCGCGTACAGCGACTGCCAACGGCTCTACACGCGCTTCATCGAAGCCGACTATCCGCGCGCTTTTGCCGTCGCCGGCAACGGCCGCTGCGGTTACGCCTACGGCGGCGACGCGCAGAAGCGCGCCCAGGACTTCTGCCGCGGCACGACGCAGGCGGCGTGCGAGCTTTACGTCGTCGACGACGAAGTGCTGCCGCTGTCCAACTGACCACGGGTTCTGACGAGGCAAGACGGTGAACGGTGCAATACGGTAAACGGTGCAATGCCCTTCGGTTATTGCACCCTATGTTCTGTCTTCGAAGAACGGGGCGTGAAAGCGCCGCCGGTTTACTAGCTTTCGCGCGCGGCGCGCTGCTCGAGCTTGCTGCGGATTTCCGCGAGCGGCAGGCCGAGGGCGAGCTCGCGGTCGAGCGTGTGCAGGAAAGGCAGGATCTTGAGCCCCGCCGCGCCGATCCGCTCGGCGGCGCCGACTTGCCGGCAGAGCGGGCACGCCGGCCGCAGTTCGGCGGCCGCGAGATTGCCGCCGCACATCAGCGCCTGTTCGAGCCGCTCGTCGGCGCGCGCGAAGAGCTCGCTGCCGTTCACCGCCGGGTCGGCCGAAGTGCTCGCGATGCCGACGCTCGCCGTGAGCCTGATCTTCTCGCCATGCACCGTGATCGAGCTGGCGGCAAGCCCCTTGCACACCTGTTTGCCGAAACGCAGGCCCTGCTTGAGATCGACGCCGCGCGTCACGATCGCCAGGCGCTCGCCGCGACAGCGGCCGATCAGATCGTGCGCGCCGAGCTTGGCGACGAGCAGGCGCGCGAACAGCGTGTCGATGAGATGCGCGATATCCTGCCCGAAGCGGCTGATCAGGACGTCGCGATTGTCGATGGCAAAGACGAGCGCGCAGGTGCTCTGGGCCTGGCCCTGACCCGGTCGCGCCGGGCTTTTAAGCTCGAGCGCCGCGAGCTGGGCGCTGAAGCGCTCGCTGTCGAGCACGCGCCCGGGCAGCGGCGGCGAAGGCCGCTGGCTTTGCGGCGGCGCGCTGGCGGCGAGCAGGGCATCGAGGTAGGCGATGATTTCCTCTTTCTTCATCGACTTCGTGATGAAACCGGCGACCCCGCGCGCGAGATCGCTCTCCTTGTCGGCGTGACTGTTAAGGTCCGAGACGACGAGCGTCAGCGGCAGCTCGCGCCGCGGCGCGAGCTCGCCGGCGCGCAGGCGGCGCAGGAGATCGTAAGCGTCGACCTTGGGCGGCGTAATGCCCGAAATGATCGCGGCAAAGTCGGCGTCCGCACGCAGCGTCAACAGGGCCGCTTCGCTGCTCGGCGCTTCCACGAGCTCGAAGCTTTCGCGCAGATGCTTGCCGAGCGTGGCGCGAACGACGCGCGACGCATCGACAATGAGGATCCGCTGTTTCGTAGCCGCTGCCATCACCATGATTTCGCCCCGTCCGAGAGTGCCTTTTGCGCCAGCCGCAGCCAGTAGTTTATGCCCAGGACGATGATATTGTCATTAAAATCGAAGTGCGGATTATGCAGCGTGCAGCCGCCCTCGCCTGCGCCGTTGCCGGCCCAGACGTAACAGCCCGGCTTTTTCTCGAGCATGTAGGCAAAATCCTCGGCGCCCATCGAAGGCAGCTCCTTGCTGCGCACCCGCTCGGCGCCAAAGACTTCTGCGGCGACGGCGCGGCAGAGCGCGGTCTCGGCCGGCGCGTTCACCGTCGGCGGATAGCGGTGCTCGAAAACGACGCTGGCGTTCGCGCCGAAAGCGCTCGCGGTGCCGGCGGCAAGGCGCTCGATCGAGCGCTCGACGCGCTCCTGCACGGCGCTCGTAAAGGTCCTGATCGTACCGCGCAGCACCGCTGCGTCGGCAATCGCGTTGAGCGCCTCGCCGCCGTGGATCTGCGTGACCGAAACGACGGCGGCTTCACAGGGGTGGATGTTGCGCGCGACGACGGTCTGCAAGGCGATCACGAGCTGGCTGGCGACGACGATCGGATCGATCCCCTGTTCGGGCATCGCCGCGTGGCAGCCGCGGCCCTGCACGCGAATCTCGAAGCCGCAGGTGCCGGCCATCACCGGGCCTTCGACGACGGCGATTTCACCGACCGGGATGCCGGGCCAGTTATGCAGGCCGAAAACCGCGTCCATCGGGAACTGCTCGAACAGCCCGTCGGCGATCATCACGGCGGCACCGCCTTCGGCTTCCTCGGCGGGCTGGAAAATGAAATAGACGGTGCCGTCAAGGCCGAGCGTCCCCGCGTTCTCGGCAAGATAGCGCGCCGCGCCCAGCAGCATCGCGGTGTGGCCGTCGTGGCCGCAGGCGTGCATCCGGCCAGGGTGCGTCGAGCCGTGCGCAATACCGCTCGTCTCCTCGATCGGCAAGGCGTCCATATCGGCGCGCAGGCCGATCGCGCGCGCGCCGCTGCCGGCGCGCAGCACGCCGACGACGCCGGTCTGCGCCAGGCCGCGATGCACCTCGAGGCCGCAACGCGCCAACTCGCGCGCGACGACGTCTGCCGTGCGCGTCTCGGCGAAAGCAAGTTCAGGGTGCGCGTGCAAATCGCGCCGAATCGCGACGATCTCGTCGAGGAAGGGAATCTCGAGTAGCTTCATTGCGAACCCGCTTTCCAAAGAGGCTGCTGCTGACAGCTGCTAGTTTATGCCAGCCCGACTTGCCGGTGCACGCCGGCTTCCGCTATTCTGCCGCGATGCACATCGTGATCATCAGCGGTCTTTCGGGTTCGGGCAAATCGATCGTCCTCAACATGCTCGAGGACGCCGCGTACTACTGCGTCGATAACCTGCCCTCGCCGCTCCTGCAGGCGCTCGTCGATCAGCTCGCGGCGGCAGGCTACGTGCGCGTCGCGGTGGCCATCGACATCCGCGGCGGCGAGAGCATCGCGACGCTGCCGCAACAGCTGGCGGTGCTGCGCGCGCGGCAGTTCGATCTGCAATACCTTTTTCTCGACGCCAAGACCGAAACGCTGATCAAGCGTTTTTCGGAGACGCGGCGCCGGCATCCGCTGGCGAGCGACCAGCGCACGCTGCCGGAAGCGATCGCCGAGGAACGCGAGCGTCTCGCCGGGCTTGCCGAGCTCGGCCATCACATCGACACCAGCGACCTCAAGCCGAACACGCTGTGCGCCTGGGTGCGCCAGTTCATCGTCAGCGGCGAGCGCCGCGGACTGACGCTGCTCTTCGAATCCTTCGGTTTCAAGCACGGCGTGCCGCTCGACGCCGAGCTGGTTTTCGACGTGCGCTGCCTGCCCAACCCACATTACGACCCGACGCTGCGCCCGCTCACCGGCCGCGACGCGCCGGTGATCGCCTATCTCGAGGCCGAGCCGGAAGTGCAGAGGATGCGCGTGGACATCGCGCATTTCATCGCCACCTGGCTGCCGTGCTACGTGCGCGACAACCGCAACTATCTCACCGTGGGCATCGGCTGCACCGGCGGGCGGCATCGTTCGGTGTATTTTGCCGAAACGTTGGCGCGCGAGTTTGGCGCACAGGCGCGCGTCCTCGTGCGTCATCGCGAATTGTCGCTGGCGCCATCGGCAGGCAGCGGCGGGCGCTGATGCGCTGGTTCGCGCTGCTCGCGGCGGGCGACTGGTGCGTTTGTCTGATCGCCGCGAGCCTCTGCGCCGCGTCCTTTCCGCTCTTCTGGCAAGCCGGCGGCAGCGCCGAGAAAGCGCTGGTCCGGCACGCCGGCAAGGTCGTCGCCGAGCTCGATCTCTCGCGCTCGCGCAGCATCGAGGTGAAGGGCGCGATCGGCATCACGACGGTGGCGGTCGACAAGCGCCGTGTGCGCGTCGTCGCCGATCCCGGCCGGCACCAGTATTGCGTTCGCCAGGGCTGGCTCGCGCGCCCGGGGGAAATCGCCATCTGCGCGCCCAATCAGATCAGCGTCGAGGTCGTCGGCGGCAGGGAGCCGTATGACTCGCTCAGCTATTAGGCTGACGGCAACGCCTGAGGACCACCGCATCGCGCAGCTCGCGGCGGCAGCGATCGCGCTCGCGCTGATCGACGCCGCCATCCCCCTGCCGCTGCCCGGGATCAAACCCGGCCTCTCGAACATCGTGACGCTGATCGTCCTCGCGCGCTACGGCTGGCGCACCGCGGCCTGGGTCAGCGCGCTCAGGGTGATCGCGAGCGGCATCGTCCTCGGTCAGTTTCTCTCGCCCGGTTTTTTCATGAGCCTTGCCGGCGCCTGCGCGAGCCTTGCTTTCCTGGCGCTCGCGGTGCGCCTGCCGCGGCGCTGGTTCGGCGCGGTGAGCTGGAGCATCATCGCCGCCTTCGCGCATATCGGCGGGCAGCTCGTGCTCGCTCGCCTCTGGCTGATCCCGCACCCGGGGATCTTCTACCTGGTGCCGGTTTTCGCTGCGGCGGCGCTCGCTTTCGGTATCATCAACGGACTCATCGCGGCGCGCCTGATCGCCGATCTGCCAGCGACCGCGAACGGAAATGCCCATGCCTGAGACGCCTAAGACCATTTGTCTCGCGCTCACCGGCGCCTCCGGAATGCCTTACGGCATTCGCCTGCTCGGCTGCCTGCTCGAAGCCGGTTGCCGCGTCGAACTCGTCTATTCGCAAGTCGCGCAAGTTGTGGCGCGGCAGGAAATGGATCTCGAACTGCCCTCGCGCGCGGCGGAAGCGCAAACGCTGCTGCGCGAGCGCTACGCGGCTTTTCCCGGGACGCTGAACGTCTATGGCCGCGACGAGTGGTTCGCGCCGATGGCGAGCGGGTCGGGCGCGCCCGACGCCATGGTGATCTGCCCGTGTACGATGGGAACGCTCGCGGCGGTCGCGCAAGGCCTTGCCAACAAGCTCATCGAGCGCGCCGCCGACGTCGTCCTCAAGGAGGGCCGCAAGCTCATCCTGGTGCCGCGCGAGACGCCTTATTCGGCGATCCATCTCGAAAACATGCTGCGCCTGGCGCGCGCCGGCGCGGTAATCCTGCCGCCCAACCCGGGCTTCTACCACCACCCGGAAAGCATCGCCGACCTCGTCGATTTCGTCGTCGCGCGCATTCTCGACCAGCTCGCCGTGCCGCATACGCTGATCGCGCGCTGGGGCAGCGGCGGCGACAACCGCTGATCGAGGCCGCCGCTCAGAAACTGTCCCAGGCGAACTTGACGATGAGCGCGCCGACGACGACGAGAAAGACTTTGCGCACGAAGCGGCTGCCGTGCTGGAGCGCGAGCTGGGTGCCGATGATCGAACCGACGACGTTTGCGATCGCCATGACGAGCGCCGCTGCCGGCAGGTAATAGCCGTTGGGGAGAAAGAAACCGAGCGCGGCGAGATTGGTCGCGACATTGACGACCTTGGCCGCGGCGGAGGCGTGCAGGAAATCAAAGCCGAAGAAGCGGATGAAGAGCAGGATCAGGAAGCTGCCGGCGCCCGGCCCGAAAAAGCCGTCGTAAAAACCGATCGCCGCGCCGCCGGCGAGCGCATAGACGGTTTCGCGCCAGCCCGTGTGCAGCGGCCGGTGCAGCGCGCCAAAGTCCTTGCGCCAGTAGGTGTAGGCGGCGGCGGCGATGAGCAGGATCAGGACGAGCGGGCGCAGCATCCCGCGCGGCAGCCAGGCGACGGCGGCGGCGCCGCAATAGGAAAACGCGAAAGCGGCGAGCGCCGCCGGCAAGGTCGTCGCCCAGGGCATGCGCACGCGCCGGGCGTAACGCCAGGCGGCGTTGGCGGTGCCGAAGACGCTGGCGATCTTGTTCGTGCCGAAGAGCGTCGCCGGCACTTCCCTCGGCAGCAGCGTGAACAGCGCCGGAATCTGGATCAGGCCGCCGCCACCGACGACGGCGTCGATGAGACCGGCAAAAAGCGCCGCGCAGGCAACCGCTGCGATGAGCGAAAGGTCGATGGCCACTTGCTATTTTCCGATGCAGAAGCGGCCGAAGATTTCACCGAGCAGATCGTCGGAAGAAAATTCGCCGGTAATCGAACTCAAGGCGAGCTGGGCGAGGCGGAGCTCCTCGGCGAAGAATTCGCCGACCGTCGCTTGCGACCTTGCCGCCGCGAGGTGTTCGCGCGTCTTTGCGAGCGCTTCGAGATGCCGCGCGCGCGCGATGAAGACGTCCTCGGTCGGGCGCCAGCCGGCGATCTCCAGCAATTCGCGGCGCAAGAGTTCAACGCCCTCCCCGTTCTTTGCCGAGAGGCAGATGACGACGCTGCCGGCGGCCTCGGCGGCGCTTTCGCGCGCGGCGCGACGCCCGGCGAGGTCGGCCTTGTTATGGACGATGATGCGATTGAGCGAGGGCGGCAGGCGCGCGAGGATGTCATGCTCGGCCGCGCCGAGGCCATGGCGCGCATCGGCGATGAGCAGGACGACGTCGGCGCGTGCGATTTCGCGCCAGCTGCGCTCGATGCCGATTTTCTCGATCTCGTCTTCGGTCTCGCGCAGACCCGCGGTATCGATGAAGTGCAGCGGCACGCCTTCGACCTCGACGCTGCTCTTGACGGCGTCGCGCGTCGTTCCGGCGAGCGGCGTGACGATCGCCAGTTCGTCACCGGCGAGCGCGTTGAGCAGCGTCGATTTGCCGACGTTGGGCTGGCCGGCGATGACGACCTGGAGGCCGGCGTGCAAAAGCTGGCCCTGCTGCGCGCGCGCGAAGATCGCCGCGAGGCGCTCCTCGACGAGGGAAAGGCGCCGCTCGGCTTCAGTCGCGGGGAGAAAATCGACGTCTTCTTCGGGAAAATCGAAGTTCGCTTCGACGAGCGCGCGCAATTCGGTGAGCGCGGCAAGCAGGCAGTTGATCGCCGCCGAAAAGTCGCCGCGCAGCGAGCGCACTGCGCTCCTGGCAGCGGCGGCGCTTTGCGCATCGATGAGGTCGATGACAGCTTCGGCCTGCGCCAGGTCGATCTTGCCGTTAAGGTAGGCGCGCCGCGTAAACTCGCCGGGCTGCGCCAGCCGGGCGCCGAGCTCGAGACAGCGCTCGAGGAGGAGGCGCAGGACGATGGGGCCGCCGTGCGCGTGCAGTTCGAGCACGTCTTCGCCGGTGTAGGAGGCCGGCGCGGGAAAATGCAGGATGAGGCCGCGGTCGATCAGGCTGCCGTCGGCGGCGCGAAAATCGGCGAGCATCGCCTGCCGCGGCGAGGGCGACTTGCCGCTCAGGGCGCGCGCCGTGGCAAGGAGTTCGGGACCGGAAAGGCGGACGATGCCGACGCCGCCACGCCCCGGGGGCGTGGCGATCGCGGCGATCGTTTCTGGTGCTGGAAAAGCGCTGCGCAGGTCGGCCGGGTCAGGCCTTGGCGTCATTGGCGGCTTTTCCGCCCTTCTCGATCATGCGCGTGATCTGCCACTGCTGCGCGATCGACAGGACATTGTTGACGACCCAGTAGAGGACGAGACCGGCCGGGAAGAAGAAGAACATGCCGCCGAAAACGAAGGGCATGAACATCATCACCTTGGCCTGGATGGGATCGGGCGGCGTCGGGTTGAGCTTGGTCTGGATCAGCATGGTGACGACCATGATCACCGGCAGGATGTAGTAGGGGTCGGCCGACGAGAGGTCGTGGATCCACAGCGCCCAGGGCGCGCCGCGCATTTCGACGGCGCCGAGGAGCGCCCAGTAGAGCGCGATGAAGACCGGGATCTGGATGACGATCGGCAGGCAGCCGCCGAGCGGGTTGATTTTCTCGCTCTTGTAGAGCTTCATCATCTCCTGGTTGAGCTTCTGCTTGTCGTCGCCGCAGCGCTCCTTGAGCGCGGTCAGGCGCGGCGTCACCGCCTTCATCTTGGCCATCGACTTGTAGCTTGCCGCCGAGAGCGGGAAGAACAGGAGCTTGATGCCGATCGTCAAGAGCACGATCGCCCAGCCCCAGTTGCCGACGAGCTTGTGCAAGGCTTCAAGGCACCAGAAGATCGGCGCGGCGACGATGGTCAGCCAGCCGTAATCGACGACGAGCGCGAGGCCCTCGGCGCCGACGCCGCCTTCGCTCGGCGGCTTGGCCAGATCGTCGAGCGTCGCCTGAATCTGCGGCCCGGCGTAGAGGGCGACCTGCTGCGTCGCCTTGCCGCCCGGCGCGATGGCCGGCACCGGAACGATGACGCCGGCCGCCACCGCCGGCCGCGGACCGCCGTCGATCTTGCGCATGTAAAACTCGCGCGCCGCCTTGACCGGCGGAATCCACGCCGCGACGAAGTAGTGCTGGACCATCGCGACCCAGCCGTTGTCGGCTTTCTCGACGAACTTGCCCTTGCCTTTCTCGACGTCCTTGAAATCGACTTTCTGGAATTTCTCCTGCTCGGTGTAAATCGCAGGCCCGGTGAAGGTGCTCACCATGCTGCTCTCGCCGGCCGGCGTTTCGGTATCGCGCTGGAACTGGTAATAGGCGTGCGCGGCGATTTCCTTCTGGCCGCCGTTCTCGATTTCGTAGTCGAGCTTGATCAGATAGCTGCCGCGCGTGATCGTATAGACCTTGGTGACCTTGACGCCGTTTGCCGCCGGCGCTTCCAGACGCAGCTGCACCGCATCCTTGCCTTCGGCAAGGCGCTGGCTGCCGCCGACCGCCGAAAACTGCGTCTTGTGGTTGGGCAGGCCTTCGCCGATCAGGCCGCTCTGCGCGAAGTACTGGTGCTTGGCCTCGAACAGCGCGAAGGGCTTCGCCTGGTCGTCGGAGGCCTTGTAACGGTTGAGTTCGAGATTGACGATGTCGCCGCCCTGCGTCGAGATCGTCGCCGCGAACAAGTCGTTGCTGACGCTGACGAGCTGGCCGGCGCCCGCCGCCGCCTCCGGCGTCGGCAGCGCTGCCACGCCCGCCGCAGGCGCTGCCACTACCGGCGCCGAGGGCACCGGCACCCCGGCGGACGGGCTTGCCGCGCTCGCCGCCACCTGCGGCGCGACGGGCGGCTGGTTGTACTTCTGCCAGGCGTCCCAGAGCATCACGAGCGAGAAGGAAAAAACAAGCAACAAGATCAGGCGTCGGTTATCCATGAATTGCCTATGCGATTGGTTCGATTTTCAGGGGATGGGGTCAAAACCACCCGCACTCCACGGATGGCAGCGGGAAATTCTTTTCAGGCCGAGGAAGCTGCCCTTGCAGACGCCGTGCTTTTCGATGGCCGCGGCCGTATACGCCGAGCAGCTCGGATAAAACCGGCAACGAGGCCCCAAAAATGGACTGACCGCGTATTGGTAGCAACGAATCAGCGCCTGCAGCAACAGTCTCATCGGCTCATCGTTCTGCTGAGATTATTCGGTCCAGCAAGTCCTGTATCTCTTTGGCCAGGGCGCGCCGGTCGAGTTTTTCCGGGCGGGCTCCCAGACGCAGGATCAGGTCGCGCGACGGCAAGGAGCTGCGCGTCGTGCGAAAACGCTCGCGCGCCAGCCGTCTCACCAGATTGCGGTCGACCGAGCGTGGCAGGAAGCGTTTGGCAACGACCAAACCCAGGCGTGCGCCCGGCGCTTCACCCTCGGCTCGAATGCGGTAATGTAACAGGAAATGGCGGGTCTTTAATGCCTTCCTGAAACCAAAAACGGATGAAAATTCATCCGTTTTAGTCAATCGATAACGCCTCGGGAAGCCTGCGCGCTTAGCGCCGCCCGCTTCTTGTTTGATTTCAGACGGCCAGGCGGTGACGGCCCTTGGCACGACGGGCACGGATAACGGCGCGACCGCCGCGAGTCGACATGCGAACGAGAAAGCCGTGGGTGCGCTTGCGACGAATGACTGACGGTTGATACGTGCGTTTCATGGGAAAACCCTTAAGGTCGTTGCAAAAGTAAACGTCGAATTAGACATGGTTTGGCGCGCCTCTGTCAAGCTCAAATATTTGTTCGAGCTGTGGATAACTTTCTGCAGTCGGGTTAAAATCGCCCTTTGTGCCCGCGCGCTCCTAAAGAACAGTAAGAAGTCGGGGCGCGCTCGTTCACCATCGCCAAAAGCCTGTTGATTGCCTTAAGTACATGACCTTTCCAGCGAAGACGATCTTGCAATGACGAGCTTTTGGACCGCGTGTCTGAGCCAGTTCGAAAACGAACTGCCGCCTCAGCAATTTAATACCTGGATCCGCCCGCTGCGCCTCGAAGGCGACGAGGATTTCAGCAAGGGCATGCGCCTGCTCGCGCCCAACGGCTTCATCCTGAAGTGGGTGAAGGAGCGCTACCTCGCGCGCATCGAAGAGCTCGGCTCGAACTTCTTCGCGGCGCCGGTGACGATTTCGCTCGTCCTCGGCGAGAAGTCGCCGGCGCCCTCGCCTGCTGCGGCGCCTGCGCCCGCCTCAGAGGCAGGCGCTGCCGCGCACGCTTCGCCGCCGGCTCTGGGCGCAAGAGCGCCCGAGCCGCGGACTGCAGCGGCGCTGCAGAGGATGCCCGAGAAGACTCGCAACAACTACGACAAGACGCGGCTCATTTCGGGTTTCACCTTCGACAACCTGATCGTTGGCAAGGCCAATGACCTCGCGCGCGCAGCCTCCGTTCAGGTCGCGATCAACCCGGGCGGCGTCGCGTATAACCCGATGTTCATTTACGGCGGCGCCGGCCTTGGCAAGACCCACCTGATCCATGCCATCGGCAACCACATCCTCGAACAGAATCCGCACACGATCGTGCGCTACGTGCACGCCGAGGACTATTACTCCGACGTCGTTCGCGCCTACCAGACAAAATCTTTCGACGCTTTCAAGCGCTATTACCGCTCGCTCGACGTCCTGCTCCTCGACGACGTCCAGTTCTTCAACGGCAAGAACCGCACGCAGGAAGAGTTCTTCTTTGTTTTCAACGCCTTGATTGAGTCGAAGAAGCAGATCGTGATCAGCTGCGACACCTACCCAAAGGATATCTCTGGGCTCGAGGACCGCTTGATCACGCGCTTTGACTGGGGACTGACGGTGCAGATCGAACCCCCCGAAATCGAGATGCGCGTCGCCATCCTGAAGAAGAAGGCCGAAGCCGAGGGCGTCGCGCTCGACGACGAGGTCGCCTTTTTCATCGCCAAGCATCTGCGCTCCAACGTGCGCGAGCTGGAAGGCGCGCTCAAGAAGGTGCTCGCCTACTCGTCCTTCCACGGCCGGCAGATCGCGCTCGACCTCGCCAAGGAAGCGCTGAAGGACCTGATCGGCGCGGTCAACCGCCAGATCACCGTCGAGAACATCCAGAAGACCGTCGCCGACTACTTCAAGATCAAGGTTTCCGACCTCTTCTCGAAGAAGCGCACGCGCGTCATCGCCCGGCCGCGTCAGGTGGCGATGTGGCTGGCCAAGGACCTGACCTCGCAGAGCTACCCGTCGATCGGCGACGCCTTCGGCGGGCGCGACCACACGACGGTGCTGCACGCCGTGCGCACGATCGACAGCCTGCGCGCCAAGGACAACGAGCTCAACCACGATCTGCACGTTCTGTTGCAGGTTCTCAAGGGTTGAACGAGCGGTGGATAAGTCGGCGGTATTGTTGTGAGCAGTTGGTGGATAAGGTTGTAAATGCTGGGTTGTGGATAAGTTGTTAAATTCTATCCACAAGTGGATACAGGCATTTTTCAGTTGCGAAACTGCTACTCAAGTAGCTGAAAAATAAAAGAGAAATCGAGATATCACCAGACTTGTCGTTGAGAATATATTTATAGGATTTACAGATATGGTCCTTATTAAAACCTAACGCCATAA